>JBGSMU010000170.1:0-11458 GCA_041739955.1 Gallionella sp.
TTAAACATCGACAAAATATTTGACAAACCCATAATTGACCAGAACTTATTTCACCAACCCTTTGTTGTCAAGGCATTTTTTATAATGGCAATGCCAAGTATTAGACAGTTATTGACATTTTATCGTCATTCCTCCCCCATACCACCTTGCCCACCGTATTCCTATCTGTCGGATTGCCGTCAATTTCAATACGATTCTCTTTGATAGATGAATTCGCTGGTACCCTTGTAGATACCGAACGTCACTTGGCCTTGTATAGACTGTAACCAAAGCGGTGCATTGAAGCTCAGCGTCACCACACCCGGCACATTCGGGCGATTCAGGGTGAAGTTCTGCAACTGCCCAGCCGCCACCGTCTTCACACCTGCCCCAGACACACTCACCCCACTGCCCAGACCGCTGTTGATCACAGTTACCAAGTTACCGCCCGCTGTCGTCAGGTTGGTGTTGATCTGGGTAACGCTATCGGTCGAGCTAAGTTTCCACGCTCCGTCGAAATACTGGATGTTCACTGGCACCTTGAGTGCCAGTTTCTCGGAACCGTAGGCATTGCCGACTTTGATGCGACCGCTCGCCACCTTGACCCCCCCTTCCACAGAAATCGCCCTGAGTGAAGTCACGCCATCCGCATCTTTCGCCCGCACATAAATATTTGCAGGGGCCGTTGTGGGCGTGGCAAGGCTATAGGTTGTCGCAAGAGAGTTTGCCACTCCTGCGCTGAAAGCAATCGCTCCATATCCTAAACTTCCACTGCCAGGGTTTTGTGCTGTGGTACTGCCCAGCGCATCCCATGCCTCGAGAGTCGTCGTCTTGGCGTATCCGAGTGGCCCATCGTAGTTCTGCGTCTTGCCACCATTCTGATTTCTGGCAGTCACTTGAACTGAGAAATCTTGGCCAGAATAAACAAAACCATCATAAAGCGCCGGACAAGCCAATCCCGTTGGACAGGGCATCGGCACTCCCGAGGTCAACATGACTGCGGTGTCAAAATGATCAGGATAGAAGCGCCCGATATTTCCAGTCGAACCTGCGGTAGTCAGCGCATTGCCAAGAAAGGTGCTGTTGGTGGCGGTCAGCGTGATGACGCCCACCTCGCTCCAAGAAAGATCGCTCACCGTGGCGATGCCGTTGCTGAAACTGCTTCGCGGTATCGCCGTGGTACCGCCCAGCGTGCCGTCCACTGCCCCTGCGCCAACCGGCGCGACACGAGTGCGGGTCAAGTTCACATTCTCTGTGCCGTTATTCGATCCGGCTCCGAAACTCGGCGTTGCTGCACCACCGAAAGCGCGGGCAGTCACTGTTGCCTTGAATGATGCCCCCGCCTTGGCGAAAACTGCCCCTCCCCCCCCAACACCAGGATTGGCCGGCACGTCGCCAACAGCACAATTGCCCACCACCGATGCGGCACATGGGAGCACTTCAAAGTCATATGGCTTGACCACAAAGGCATTCGACTGGCCGGTCAAGGCGGACAACAGCGTCCCGCCGGCAGCCTTGCTGGCATGGAGCGTCACTTGCCCGACATCACCGTAAGTGAAGGCAAAGGGGGCATTGCCGTTTGCGTCAAAGGTCATGTTGACCGAGGTGTAACTCGCCACGCTGCCATTGTTGTTGCGTGCAATGGTAATCAGCGTTCCATCGCCAACGCTCATCTTGTTGGCCGCATAACAGGCCGTGGGGTTGTTGCACTCGTAGGCAAAATTCACCGTATTTGCGCCGGACAGCGCCGTCTCACACGCCTTGGTCGTAGTGTTGGTTTTGACCGCGCGCAGGTTGTAAGTAGCACTGGACACACCTGCCACCTGAGTGGGAATGGACGCCACAGCGCCGCCCGCCGAGGCAGAGAATATGAAACCTGACGTATTGAATGTGGCGGAACAGCTATTTGCTGCCACGCAACTTGCTCCGTCCGGGCAACATTGGCGCGGATTAGTGGCTGCACTCTGTTCGCCCGAGAGTGTCACGGTTGCTGACGCGCCATCGCCCGCCGCTGGATAGCTCAAGGTAGTGCTGGCCGTCCCTGTAGCATTGAATGTCACTGTGGTAGAGCCCAAAGCCCCGACATTGGCCCCCAGCGTGGCGGTCTTCCCGTTGATTGTAGTGATTGGACTGGTACAGGGACTGCTGTTGTCCGAACACGCGGTAACGGTCACTGTCATAGGTAGGCAGGTGACGCCGTTGCTCGGCAACGATAGTTCGTAGTGATCGATCGATGCCCCACAGCCAGTAGCACCCAAAAGCGTGCCGGGAATCTGCGCCGCTGTCAGTCCAGTCACGCAACTACCGCTGCTACCAGCGCTTGCGCCATATACGCCAAAAGCGGCTCCATTTCTATAAGTTACACCGCTCGCCCCCCCCGTCGAACCACATGCAGCGGTTGCCGCCGAAGTGATGGCATAACCGCCGCCACCGCCGCCGCCCGGCCCGTGGGGGTCAGAATTCACGCCCAAGGCCGGCACCAGATTGTCGCCGCCCTTGCCGCCATTGACGTTGATGGTGACACCGGCCATGCCAGAACCGGCGGAGATCAGCACCGCACCGCCTGCACCACCACCACCACTACCGTCGTTGCCAACCGTGCTATCGCCATTACTGCCATTGGCATTAAAGGTCGCACTGCCGCTCATGGTTGCAGCACGAATCATGATGATTCCGCCACCAGCCGCGCCACTGGAGGACAATGCACCGATCGTTCCTGTGGAATTATTGGAGGTCCCGGCTCCGCCGCCGCCCCCCAAAGTCAAGCGTGTCGCCCCCAGTCCGGTCACTGCACCACCACCAAATCCACCTGTACTACCGCCCAAATTGGAGGCCGAGGCAAGCACAGCGAGACCACAACCATAATAAGGCGCAGTTAGAGTGAATGTGGGACACCAACCGATACCACCGATACCGCCTGCGCCGCCATTACCGCCGCCGCCGCCGCCCGGGTTCCGATCATTTGCTGCCGGATTCAGGTCGGTACCGCCACCGCCTGCGTTGCCGGGTGCCCCACGCGCAAAACTACCATTTGGATAGCCATCTACGCCTGTATTTGTCGAAGTAGCTGGCGGAGTGAATACATATTGCGGCGTCCCGGCGATACCTTCACCTTTTGATCCATTGGCCATGTTCGTCGCCAGCGTGCGGTAATCCGAGTTGGCACCGGCACCAGTCAAGGAACCACGTCCCGCACCACCTCGGAATCCCTTGCCATCCAGATTTACCGTAGCGCTACCGAGTGTCAGTACTCCGCTAACGTCGAGTGCCAAGACGCCACCTGCAGTGCCGTTCCAGGCGCTTGCTGTGAGCGTTGAGGTCAGCGTGGCGCTGGCATAGGAGGGCACGCGGATCACTTGAAATTTCTTTTGCCCCGCACTTCCCGCAACAGCAGCCGCATTGGTGTATGCATTGGTTGTGCCACACGCCAACGTGAGCGTACCACCACCCAGTGCGACATTGCTGGCCGCGACCGCATATTCATACACGCCCACCCCGCCAACCCCAGTCATTCCGCGACCTACGAGATCACCGGCCGTGCCATCGCCGTATGCATCAGTATTTGTCGAGTTGAGACTAGCATCCTGCATTTGCAGGATAAGTAATGTGTCGCCGATAGCGATTGGCGTGGTCGCACCAGTTGCTGCGCCAAGGGTGATAGAGGTCGCCCCCACCGCGACACTTGCAGTGCCGGAATAATAGGTATTGATCACATTCGACAACGTGGGTGCCGACACGGTATAGACCTGCCCCGTAAAGTTTCCGTTGCCAGCACCGACACCGCCCAGTTTCTGGGCGACGCTATTCTGAATCGTATCGTCATCAACTAGGTTCAAACCCAGTGTTCCAGTACCGGTGCCAGTATTGGCCGTGACCGTCCATGTCGTACCACTTCCTGTCACTGCGGTGATTGAGGAGCCAGTCACACCGCTCAGCACCAAGCTGAAATCGCTCGCATCGACACCCGTCACCGAAGTGTTGAATATCACCTGCCAGCTCACACTCATATTGGCTGAAGTCGGGTTAGTGCTGGCCATGTTGATAGAGGTAACCAAAGGTACCGTCGGTGTGCAAGGTGTCGATCCCAGCACCGTGATACCGACCGGATGCGGACAGGCCACGCCCGTCCCAGCGAGGTTGTAATACGTCTCTGGATTAAATGGGGTAGCCGTGCCGTTGAATGTGACTGTGTTGTTTGTTGCGGATGCAGTCAGCGAACCGCGCCATTTGTTTGCAGGTGTCTGGGAGAGCGTTAGCGACGAATTGTTGCCTTGCGTCCATACGGAGGTAGCGTTGTTACCGTCGCTATCCAAGTACTGCAGACTTACCGAACCATTATTGGTGACCGATGCGTTCTGCTTAACCCTGATATAAGCGTTGGGCGCATTTATCGAGCCATTGATCGTCATGCCCGAGTTCTGATACACACGCACGATTCTGTCGCCAGCCGCCAGTCCAAAACCAGTGATCGTGCCGTTGAGGGTAAAACTGGCCGCGTTGTTATTGCCCACACGCAGTTGCGCCCCGTTTGAAAATTCCAAAGTTGAACCTACGGGCTGCGAAATACCCGAGGCTTCGATCTCGAAATCGGTATTGTTGATCGTTCCCGTGCCGGAGACAGTGGTGTTTGCACCAGTCATCTGGATCGCATCGCCGCCCGATGTTAACGTGCCATTGATCACAACATTGCCGATGATCAAAGCATTGCCGTTATTGAAATCGAAGGTGCCACCCGCGTCGATGGTGAGCGAACCTGTGCCGGTCGTCGTCAAGTTGCCGCCGCCCGTGTTGTATGTCCCGCTTATCAAAACGGGGCCGCTTACCGTGAGGTTCTTATTGTTCCCACTGAAAGTCACACCCGTATTCACCGTCAATCCGGCAATGGTTGAATCGGCGCTCAAAGTGATGGCACGCGAGATCACAACGGTATCTGTGGCTAGCGGTACATGTCCGCACGACCAGATGGTTGCCGTTCCCCATGCACCCGCCCCCGCATTCGTGGTGCAAACCGCCGCCTCGGCGAGGCCCGCCGCCGACAGCATCAACAATCCAAAAATCCTAAAACTAATTCTTTGATTCATTTTGTAACCCCGTTCTATCTCATCACCTGTCATCGGCAATTGTGCCGAAAAATTTAGAGCAAGAAACCCGCCAAACAGCCTATTTCCCCATCTTCACACCAATCACACGCTCAACATAATTCGCCCCTGGCGCTACACTTGGGCACACTGCTTCGGTGCATGCTACCGCACTTACATCGTATATCCAGAAGGTCGTTGTTCCTTCCACATGCGAGGCAGCCGCACAATTCACGGTGACCGTAAACGGAGCCAGCGTACCACCGAGCACACCCATATTATTGACACCACATTCCGGCACGAAGGCTGCCGCATTCGAAGCGCTATTCGCCACGTAAAAAGCTTGCCACTCAATTCCCGCCCGCGCCGCCTGATACGCGCGCGATCCCATCACATCCATCGCCGAACTTTGGTGTTGCGAGGTGGAAAACGAAACCATCGCGATACCCAAAAACGACAGCACCACCAACAAGAATATGGCAGTGATGATACTAAAGCCTTGCTGAAGTTTTCTCATGGCGCGTTGTTCACATGCATTTCGTTGTAGAGCGTCACACTTTCGTTGCCGCTGGTAAGAGTAAGCCGCATGGCAACCAATCCGAAACGTTGGTTCGGAAGGTCGTACTCCATCGAGCAGGCGCTCACCCTGTCCGCGAGCACTGCAGGCGTACCGCTAGGTGCGGTGTTAAAACCATAATTAGCATAGCGCACCAATTGCCCCTGCCCGTTACCGTTGGCATCTAGCGCCCCAAGTGTCCCAGTACACGCATAGGTCACCGCTCTTTGCGCACCATCCACCACATCGAAACGTTGCGAATCAAGTGCAGCAGTGGAGGGAAACCCAGAGGGATTAGTGATGCTCACATTAGTCTGCGCACCGGCCGCCCCCGCGTATGCACGAAGCACACCAGAGGCCGCTGTTGAATAGGGCAGACTACCATCTGATTGTGTACTGCCCGCCACTATGAAGTCGTTCGTCGCAAAAGTAATGGACGAACCGACGATATCGAAGCTCGAGTCCGCCGCACCGAAATTCAGCGCATCGCCCGGTGTATCGGCACGATAACGCCCTCCATCCTTGGTCGGAATGAACTCCACGCACGGAGCAGTCGATGGTGTGAGCGCAGTACAGTTCGGAAAGCGCACGCTGTTGGGCACAGCGGAACGGATGTCACGCGCCATGCGACGCAATGCCGTGTCAGCAATGTCGGTCAACTCGGCGCGGCGTGCGCTATCCACGTAGCCTTGCACTGGCGCTTTGATAAATATCGCCACGATGCCGCCGATGATGCCTGTGATGACGATGACGATGATCATCTCAACAAGGGTGAATCCAGATTGTGATCGGTTCAAATAACGCATCAGTAGGCCGTCCTATAACCGTCGATGGCGATAGCAGCACCCTGAGGGTCAGTCACCGTCACCGTGATGCGCACCGCGCTACCCGCAGCGATGCCATTCAGCGCTTCAGCGGTTACGGCGACGCTTGCGTTGTAACTTACCAACCCTGCAATGGGCGCAACTCCGCTCACGGGGTGAATACCCGTCGTTGCAAACCCGTTGTAATCACTCACGATGTGATATTCCGATGCACGATTCGCCTGCGTCACTGCGGTGGTCACCCCCGATTGCGAAATAAAATCTTGCAACTCGATCTCCTCCAGTAACGATTCAGCCGCCGCGATGGCCTGCTTATGGATGAGCGGATCGGCACTGTGCCTAGTCACCTGATTCATCACCAACAGGATGCCAGTCAGTGCCACGCTAATGATGACGATGAAGATGATGAGCTCGATGAGGCTGATGCCGCGCTGCAAAAGCGTCCTCATCGTTGCGGCTGATGGCGCATTGCCATTCATGCTTTGCCCCCTTTAATTTTTGCAGTAAAGCCAATCGGGCGGCTCTCACCAATAGGGTTCTTCATCAATTCTCGAATTCCATTCATCAATCCAATGATCGCTTGATCGTGGCCGGAGACTTTACGCTCCAGTTCCAGCAGTTTAGCCGCCAACTCTTTGTTCGTTGAAAGCATTTCGCGGAGCTGCACGAAGGTACGCACCACTAACAAACTCACTTCAACGGCTCGCTCAGATTTCAGCACATTACCCAACATCAACGCGACATGTTCCGTGAAGGCATAAGGCAAAGTCCGAGAATACTTGAGCTTGGCGAGGTGGTCACAATTTGTGACCACCTCCGTTTTTTCAACCTGGGTAAGCTGGAACATGAAGTCAGCGGGGAATCGTCCCGAATTCCGTTGTACTGCCTGATTCAACGCCTTGGTTGGCACGCCATACAATTCAGCCAGATCCGCATCGATCATCACTTTGTATCCGCGCAATATCAAAATGCGCTGCGCGACAGACTCAAGAGCGATGAGGTCAGTCATGACGCACTTTCACAATCTGGCTACCATTGTTCTGTACCACGCCATCGCCACGCCCGCACTCGAACAGCTCTCGAATACGTGGCTCAGCACGCTTCATCAATTCCGGATTCTGCTCGCAAGCCATCAACAGGAATTCACGACCCGCCTCGATCTCTTGCAACAGTTGGAAATTTTGTTCGGCGGTTTTCATTGTTGTGTCTGAATCTTTCTCAACTCTTCGATATCAATTTGATCCTTGCTACGCCCCGTGCCCGACTTCATCTCGATTAGGTGCGCTATGGAGGCCACCGGAACATCGAGCGACCCCACCTTCACCATCGTGGCATCCCTACGCAATTGGGCAAACGGCACCACCGGTTTGACCAGCACATCCAGCGTCAAAGCCTTCGCTTCACAGGTGCGCAGACTGAACGCCAGCATCCCTTTCTCTCGGTGCCACTGCTCAATCAACGCAGGCTGCATCAACGCCTCCAGCGGGATGGGAATACCTGGGCGCAATCCGGCTGATTGGGCAGCGGCAATGAATCGTTGCAGATTCGCCTCATCCATCGCCAGCACCACATCAACATCCAGCGTGACCCGCTGATATCCCTGCAAAGCCACCGCCAACCCACCCACCAAGACGTAATCCACTTCTGCATTCGTCAGTAGCTTGAGCAGGTCGAACATGTTCATGCGGGGCACCCTAACGAATTAATGCACATAACCTGTCTCAGCTTCGATAGTTATATTCGTGCCACCCACCGTAATGACACCTGTTGCCGAGGTGCGCTGCCCCAAGGCATTGAAGGTCACCGCCGCCGCAGTCGCCGATGATTTCACCAGACAAGCCAAATCCGCCCCCACCAACGTGGTCGTACAGTTCGGCACGGCTGCGTTGCCAGAGACTATCAACATGATAGGACGGTGTTGCGCGATGGCCGTCTTCTGCGCGAAGCGCAACATGGATTTCACCTGATCGGCGCTACCTCTATCCTCAAAGTCGCTGACGGTGAAGAAACGAGGCAATACAGTCACCGCTAAGATGCCCACAATCACCATCACGGTGATCAACTCGACCAAGGTGAAACCGCGCTGCCCATTAACTCGCTCTAGTTTGTAGGAGCCAGCCACTTCGACAAGCTCAGGACAGGCTTGCTGGCGAAAGCCATTCGCGGCTAAAGCCGCTCCTACAAAAATTGCTTTGGCCGATGGATTATTTTGTGTGTTCATAACGTGCTGCGAACTGTTTAACATGCTGCAAGATTTCAATCAGCCTCTCTGCTGTTGAAAATGCGCGATTCAGAATCGCCGCTTGCAATTCACTATCCTCTGGGTAGTCGTGTGCAAAAGCGTTGCGCATCTCGCGCAACTCCAGCCATTCGTTCACAGAAGGTAATGCGCCGATTTTTTCCAACCGATTCAGCTTATCCAGATACGCCTCCAGATTGCCTTGTTCCTTGGTCAACTCCAACACCAATGGCAACAGCTTCGTACCCATTGCATCCTGCAACTTGGCGAACCGACCAACGAACTGATCGATGATCGCAACGTGTTCATCATCCAAACTGCGCAACCGCTCGGCGTTCAGCGGGAATATGGCTTGGAGCGCACGCTTCGCCCACAGCATCCGGCGTTCATGCATCTCGCATTGCGTCATGACCACAGAAAATAGATTTGAGCTCACAACTTCACCCCATGCTGTTTGGCTATTTCATAGATAGGCAACACTTCGCCGCCCTCACGCTTCAGCACCAGATCGATCTTGCCATCGCCAATGCGGCGCTTGAGTTGCGCTAGAAACGCAAAGCGCGCTGCAACGATTTGGCTGGCATCCCGCATACCTGACTCAACATACAAATCCACATCACCACCGCGCTGCTTATCGTCCACACGCGAACCGAACAGCCACACCTCAGCCTGAGCGCCAAAGAAATGTTCGGTCTCTTGCTTGATCGCTTCGATTTGTGCAGAACTCAAACGCATTGATGGTCGCTTTCTACCGCTATTAACAATAGGGCGCGCATTGTAACAAAGCATCAAACCCGCTAGAAAAAACAAAGAAGGCCGAAGCCCCCTTTATTCAATACTACAATTTGTTCAACCTCGGTAAGCGAGGGTAAGGGGCTGACTATTTTTAATTCTAGCCTAGCCCTTTAATATTAAAGAACTCGAGGTATGACCGCTGAAGCAGCAGCAATGTTTGCATCTGCTGGGACCACATTAACTACACAACTTGGCAGCGTACCAGTGACTGCGTATTTTGTTGTGTCTAGACCGCCTTCCAACAACAATTGTGCGACAGTAGTACAAGTAACACCAACACCTGATGTGGGTGTTGTATTTGCGACAGCGCTGTTAATAGAACGCGCTCCGTAATTAATTGCGCCAGCTGAAGACAAAGCTCCCGCAACTCCCTGTAATGCAGCGCGCTTCGCATCAACGCTCAAATCCACAAACTTCGGCAAAGCAGTCGCTGCCAAGATACCCAAAATCACGATGACCACAATCAATTCGATCAGGGTAAAACCTTGTTGTTTCTTCATTTCACTCTCCTAGAGATTATGGAGCCGCAGCTCCGTTAATGTTACTTATTGACCTGTTTCACACGCCGCCGCAACGGCGCAACTCCACAAGCGGAGCCTAATGTAGTCGAATAAACACGGACTTAGCAAGCTTTTATTACATAAAGGTCACTAACGGTAGCTAGCCTGCGACAGACGGTCAGTTATTTCTAACCGATTTGAGTCACTGAATAAGCTAACAACACCAAGGTGTAAAGGCTGCCCAATAGCAAGAAGACGCCTACTTGGCGGGTGTAGCGCTGTACATATCTATCCATATCATCTCGCGGCACCTCCATTGGTTTAAGTGCTCTACGCAGCGACAACCACTGATTGGCATTCTCTTCAAAACCCCGTAGCAGGCTGGGGCGGAACATCATGCTCAAGGCCACAAAGACGGCACACAGCGCGCCCAACAATGAACTCAATACCAGTGCATCCAACAATCCACCTACGATCGAGGGGTAGTATTGAAAATGCTTGGACAAGCCTTCAATGGCGGCAGACCTATCCAATTGAACGGTGAAATAGAACAAGACAAACACGGCGCCAAGCAAGATTGCGGCACCTGTCCAGTGGCGATAGCGATACAACCACGGATCGAGCGAAAAGTTGCTTTCTAGGGCCTTATCAAAGGAGCGCGTGGATATCCAACGGTTGAGCACTAGGCTTAGCGAGTGGAATTGATGCGGCCTAAACACCAAAAGGACACCTACCAGCAATCCTGCCACGCTGCCGATGATCAGAAAGATAAGCGCCGATTGGAAGAACCAAGTTTGTATGAGGGGGGGCATATTCATTCCAGCCAATGATAAGGCTCTGTAGGTTCAAATAAGGTGGAGACCAATTCTTTGCCCGCGTCTGGGCGTCCTAGTATCTTTTCGAAATCAATGTGAACGTGGAAGCGTATCCAGTTCTTGCCGCCTTTACCTGGCTTGAAATAGTCGGTGTGATTTACGACGTAGATGAGTTCACGCGTCTTGAGGTCGAACATCCAGTTGCCCGGCGCAACAGAGCGTGGACTGGGATCGTAGTATTCCCCTTTGTAATTCGGAGGCATCTTCTGTAGCCAACTGATGGGATTATCCGTCGCAAGGATACTCAGCTCTTTTTCGTTCGCCGCACCGCGAGTCATCAAAGTACCATATCTCAGCACCAAGGCGCTCTGCAGTGCCCCTTCCACTTGCTGCATGGCTACTTTTTCAGCCTGCGCTTGGTAAAACGGCACGCGCGACAGGAAAAGACCTGCCAACACCACGATGATGATGATGACCACGATGAGTTCGATGAGGGTGAAACCCCTACTGGATTCTGGATTCTGGATTCTGGATTCAGGGTAAACCATCTCCCCCAGCCCCCCTCCCGCAAGTGGGCGAGGGGTGACTCCACCCACTGAATCCCGAATCCTGAATCCTGATTCCTGATTCATCATCTATGCAAGGCCGCCTTGCCCAAGTCCCACATCGGCA
>JBGSMU010000188.1:0-12086 GCA_041739955.1 Gallionella sp.
ATCTCGCCTTTTTCAACTTGATCTACGACGCTCAATTTAAAAGCCAGCGTGTAGTCTCGTTGACTCCGTCTTCCCCCTGTTTCCATTTGACACTCCTTTCGTCATTACAAAAAGTGTCAACTTATTTCAGGACGGGTCACAGCCAAAAAATAAGCCCAACCGGGAGTTCCGGATGGGCTTATTTTGAAATTACAACTGTTAGAAACGCAAACCGATCTTGGCGGAATAGGAAGTGGCCGAACCTGTTTTGTCGTACTCTAATGCGAAGTTAGTCAGGCCGAGGTTGATGTTCACGCCAGCGAAGGTCTTGCCTTGATTGAAGCTCTCTTTCTTCAAGCCGGTTGTTGTATCGGGTTCGCTGCTTACTTTGACGGTTCCAACACCCGCGTAGGGAGTGAACATCGCAAATCCCTTGGAGATAGAGATATCCAAGCTGCTGGTACTCAAAGCCAGTTGATCCACACCGCTCAATTTACTCATCGCACCACGTATGGCGATAGCGGGCATCGCCATGCCGCCCTCAAGAATCGCATAACGCAGTTCGCCACCGACAAGCTTGATATTCGTCGTCGGTACGCTGGAATAGAAAGCCCCGACGTCAATGTTGAATGGCAAGCCTTTGTGTAGATGCAATTTAGGTACGATCATGGTCGTATCTGAGGTGCCGATGGCCTTGCCCAGACTCTTCGTTTCCGTAGACGATACTTCCAGTCCGATATCAAAGCCGGTGATCCCCAGCGGCTCGGCGGGTATGACAGCCTTGTAGCTTAAAGCCGAGCCCATATCCTCGGAAAAATTCTTGAAGTCTGCCTGAACACTGGCGAAATTTGTCAGATCGATATTGTTGGCGGCAAAAGCCGGTTGTACAAAACAGCCCAGAACAAGCGAGACGGCCAGATACTTTTTCATGATGTATAACTCCTTGGTTCAGATTAACGAATAGTAGTACGGCATCATTATGCCGTTGTAATGAGAGGCTTGCCAAGCCAACGCGACAGACGGAATGTTAACCGTTTATCAGGATATTGTCGCCGAACTTACCACGGGTTGCCTCTGGTTAACCTGATGCAAGTCTAAGAAGCTAAATGACAAACGGCTTATCCAAACCTGCCTGTTATGTAGTCTTCCGTTTCCTTGCGTTTCGGGTTGGTAAATACCGAGCTTGTATCGCCGAATTCGATCAAGTCTCCCAGATACATATAGGCGGTGTAATCGGAGACACGGGCAGCCTGTTGCATATTATGGGTGACGATGACGATAGTGAAGTCTTCTTTCAGTTCGTCGATCAGTTTCTCGATATGTGCCGTGGAGATCGGATCCAGCGCGGAAGTGGGTTCGTCTAGCAACAGGACCTGGGGTTTGACCGCGATGGCGCGCGCGATGCACAGGCGTTGTTGCTGGCCACCTGAAAGTCCTGTGCCGCTTTGCTTGAGTTTGTCTTTGGCTTCGGTCCAGAGAGCGGCTTTGCGTAATGCCCATTCGACACGTTCATCCATGTCGCCCTTGTTGAGGTTCTCGTACAACTTCACGCCAAAGGCGATGTTGTCGTAGATCGACATGGGAAATGGGGTGGGCTTCTGAAATACCATGCCAATCTTGGCTCGCAACATGTTCAGATCCTGTTTTTTGTCCAGGATATTTGTGCCGTCCAGCATAATTTCGCCCGTGGCTTTCTGCTTCGGGTAGAGCTGATACATACGGTTGAAAGTGCGTAGCAAAGTGGATTTTCCGCAGCCGGAAGGGCCGATGAATGCGGTCACCATTTTTTCAGCGATGTTCAGGTTGATATCCTGCAACGCACGGTAGTTACCGTAATAAAAATTCAGGTCTTTGACGGTGATTTTAGGTTTGGCAGTATTTTCAGCGTTCATTTGCAAGCCTTATGGGTAACCAATGTTTAATGAGTAGTGGCACTTTGCCTGAATAGCACACGTGCCAGAATGTTGAGTGTCAGCACACTCATCGTGATCAATAATGCACCTGCCCAAGCGAGATTCTGCCAGTCTTCATAGGGGCTCATTGCAAACTGGAAAATCACTACCGGCAGGTTCGCCATCGGTTTATCCATATTGCTGCTCCAGAACTGGTTGTTCAGGGCGGTGAATAGCAGCGGGGCAGTTTCGCCGCTGATTCGGGCAATAGCCAGCATCACACCTGTGATGATGCCGGCGCGTGCAGCCCGCAAGGTGACAAAATTGACGATCTTCCATTGTGGCGCGCCAAGTGCAGCCGCGGCTTCACGTAATGTGGTTGGCACCAGACGCAACATATTTTCGGTGGTGCGGATCACGATAGGGATGACGATGATGGACAATGCCAATGCGCCCGCCCATCCGGAAAAGTGTTTGACATGAACTACATAGACTTCATATACAAACAATCCGATAACAATGGAGGGCGCGGAGAGCAGTACATCATTGATAAAACGTGTGATGGGAGCCAGCCAGCCGCGTTGGCCAAACTCGGCCAGATAGGTTCCTGCCAGAATACCAATAGGTGTACCGATCAATGTCCCGACCAGGGTCATCATCAAACTACCGGCGATGGCGTTGAGTAAGCCACCGGTACTGCCGGGTGGCGGAGTCATGTGAGTAAAGACGATAGGCGCAAGGGCGGGCAAACCGCTGACTAGCAATGTCCACAATATCCAGCAAAGCCAGAATAATCCAAATGACATGGCCAGCACGGAGACGAACAGCCCAATGCTGTTGATGATGCGGCGACGTGTGTAAAGATTCAGCATGTTGTTCAAGATGCTTTTCCTTCAAGTTTGCCGAGCTTGTAAAGCATATAGCGTGCGATAGACAGGACAACGAATGTGATGAAGAAAAGGATCAGCCCGAGTTCGATCAACGAGGAGGTGTAAATATCGCCGACCGCTTCGTTAAATTCGTTGGCAAGCGCAGAGGAGATGCTGTTTCCAGGCATCAGCAGGGATTTGCTTATCTCATGTGCATTGCCGATGACAAAAGTGACGGCCATGGTCTCGCCAAGAGCTCTCCCGAGACCGAGCATGATGCCACCTGCCACGCCTACCTTGGTATAGGGCAGTACGACATTCCACATGACTTCCCACGTAGTTGAACCGAGACCATAGGCTGACTCCTTGAGTAGGGTGGGCACGACTTCAAAAACGTCGCGCATCACGGATGCGATGAACGGGATCACCATGATTGCGAGAATGATGCCAGCGGTCAGTATGCCGATCCCCATGGGCGGACCGGAAAAGAACGGGCCGATATAGGATATTGTGCCGATGTGGTCATTGATCCACGGTTCGATATGGTCGGCGAACAGCGGGGCAAAAACAAACAGACCCCACATGCCGTAGATGATGCTGGGTATACCAGCCAGCAACTCAATTGCTATCCCCAGCGGGCGTCGCAAGATGCGTGGCGAGAGTTCGGTAAGAAAAAGAGCGATGCCGAAACTGACCGGAATCGCAATTATCAGGGCGATACCGGAGGTCACCAGGGTGCCGATGATGGGTATCAGTGCGCCGAATTCATCATTGACCGGATCCCATTCGGAGCTTGTAAGAAAACCGAATCCAAATTCACGGATTGCAGGCATGCTGCCCATGATCAGCGAGCCGATGATAGCGGCAAGCAGGATCAGTACTGCAGATGCAGAGGTGCGTGTCAGGCCGCGAAACAGCATGTCAAACAGTGCTTGTCTCTTATGTCGCGCTTCGTTTGAAAATATCGGCATGGTTTGTCGAATTCAGGATGAAAAATAACGGGGGCTAATTGCCCCCGCGATTATAACTTAAGGATGTGCTGTTTCAGCCACACTCTGTTGGTTTTTACCAGATAGCTTTGCCGGAAGTATCCTTGATCTGAGCTTTCCAGGAACCACGGATCATGTCAACGACATTGGCTGGCAAAGGAACATAATTCAGGTCGGAAGCCATCTTGTCACCGTTGGTGTATGCCCAGTCGAAGAATTTCAACACGTCTTTGGCTGTGCCCGCATTTTGCGCTGTCTTGTAGACCAGGATGAAAGTTGCGCCAGTGATAGGCCAGCTGTCTTTGCCCGGCTCGTTGGTCAAGATCTCATAGAAACCTTCATCAGGATTCCATTTCGCGTTGGCAGCCGCAGCCTTGAAGCTGTCATCGGTAGGCGAAACATACTGTCCGTCACGATTCTGCAATTGCGCGTACGTCATCTTGTTTTGCAAAGCATAGGCATACTCAACATAACCAACTGAGCCCTTGATACGTTGTACGTAGGAAGCGACGCCTTCGTTGCCTTTGCCGCCGGTACCTACTGGCCAGGATACAGCCTTGTCTGTACCCACACTGCTCTTCCATTCGCTACTTACCTTGGACAGGTAGTCGGTGAAGATGAAGGTGGTTCCGGAACCATCAGCACGATGTACCACTGTGATGGCCAGATCAGGCAGATTCACACCTTTATTGTTTTCGGCGATCTTGGGATCGTTCCACTTGGTGATCTTACCCAGAAAGATGTCAGCGAGAGCCGCGCTGGTCAGCTTCAATTGGCCGGGAGCAATCCCTTCAACATTGAGCACTGGAACCACGCCGCCGATCACGGTCGGGAACTGGGCCATACCCAGCAGAGACAATTCATTTGGTTCCATAGGGGCATCGGTAGCGCCAAAATCGACTGTTTTTGCTTTGATCTGCTTGATACCGCCGCCTGAACCGATCGACTGGTAATTCATTTCCACGCCGGTCTGGGCATTGTAGGCCTCTGCCCATTTTGCATAGACCGGGTAAGGGAAGGTTGCACCAGCGCCGGTGATGTTGCCTGCATGGCTAGCGCCCGCATATACCACAACAGTGGCGGCAGCTAGGCCGGTGATGAGTTGCTTGAGTTTACTATTCATTGATGTCTCCATTGGGTTAATTGTGTTGCTTATTGCTATTTCTGATTGCGGTTTAAACCAGTCATATCGATGTTGCGGATTGAATGATAGGGAGCTTGTGTTACAGGATTATTACAGAATAATTGTCATATTAAACAATATGATGCGTGAATATCGAGGCGGTTTCCCCAGCAGTTATCCATTAATCTCGATTTGGTGTTGCATATTTTGAATTGTCGTTGAAGAGAAATTCAATATAAATGCAGAGTGGGTCTATCGAATATTTCAGCTATGGACGTATTTCTATCTCAATTTCATCAGCCGTTACATGGCGCACATCCCGACCCTTGACCATGTAAACCACATATTCGGACATATTCTTGGCATGATCGCCGATGCGTTCGATGGCCTTGGCAACAAACAGGATTTCCAATGCGCTGGATATGGTGCGCGGATCCTCCATCATGTAGGTGGCAAGATAGCGCATCACGGAACGGAATTCTTCGTCCACCAGTTCATCCTGCTGGACTACCCGTGCAACAGCAGAAATGTCCAGTTTGGCAAAAGCATCAAGGGATTGTCCCAGCATATCCAGGGTCAGGTCTGCGGCATACTTGATCTTGTCGAAGCGTGGAAACGTAAGACCCCTTCTCATGGACAGGCTTTTGGCCGCGATGGCAATCTTTTTAGCTTCATCACCGATGCGCTCAAGGTCGGTAATGGTTTTGATGATCATCACTACCAGACGCAAATCACCCGCGGTCGGCTGACGACGGGCTATGATCTGGGTACAGCTTTCGTCTATGCCCACTTCCAAAGCATTGACCCGGAGGTCGTCAGCAATGATACGGTCCATCAGTACTGTATCGTTTTTCCCCAGCACCTCAATGGCGAGCCGAACCTGCTTTTCTACAATCCCGCCCATCTGCAGTACGCGTTGCCGTACCGATTCAAGTTCTACATCGTATTGCTTTGAAGTGTGTTCGCTGTTGATCATTGGGCTGGTTGCAGTCGAATTATATTAAGAGTCAATGCTACCCATACTGTGTGACGTTTTTGTTACATGGAGATGCGAGCACAATCAGCAGTCAGGCAGAAAGTTTGTAATAAAACGGTAACGATGGCTTCACGCAGGTGTAATGCCCAAGCGTTAGGATTGGGAATACAGGAGTCAAATTGAAGTGACAAGGTTATCGGGGAGCATGATGAGTTTCCGATGCCTTGTACCCATCTTCAAAACATTCTTTAATCCCAGGAGATAATGATGTTCAGGTTCACTAATCTCACCATAAAACTACGCCTAGTCATCGTGATTGCTGCGATGTCGGTTGTAATGGTGGCTGTAGGTAGCATAGGTCTTTTCGGTATGAGTAAAGCCCAAGATGAGATGCTAATCATGTACAAGAACAGCGTGCTTCCAGCGCAGCAGCTATCGGAGGTCCAGAGACTTATATTTAACAGCCGCATGAAAATTGCGGATTCCCTGGCAAATCCTTCTGCCGGGGGTATCAAGAAAAGCACCGCAGAAGTCGAGCAGAATATTACTGAAATCGACATGCTATGGACGTCATACATTTCCAACGAGTTCTTGTCGCTGGAAGACAAAACTCTGACTGATAATTTCTCGTCGTCCAGAGCGCTGTTCGAGAATGAAGTCTTGAAACCGGTGATTTCAGCGCTTCGTGCCAACAACCTGGGCTTGGCCGACCAGATCCTGTGGGAGAAAGTCGACCCGCTGTACCGGGGTGTTGACGATGCTTTGCGCGCCTTGCTGCAAATGCAGACAGATGACGGCTTGAAGACCTATACGGATTCGGTCAGCCGGTTTGAAAACACCCGAAATACGGATATTGCTTTGATCGTTACCGGTATCGCCCTGTCATTGTGGCTTGGTGTTGCTTTGTTTTTTGCCATCACTCGACCGTTGCAACAGGCGCTAAGCCTGGCAGGAGCTGTGGCTCAGGGTGATCTGACCAATCGAATCGAGGTGAACTCTGAAGATGAGATTGGCCAGTTGCTGACGGCCCTGAAACACATGAACGAAAACCTGGTTGGTATCGTTGGCGAAGTGCGCAACTCCACCGAGACCATCTTTTACGCAACAGATGAGATCGCCCAGGGCAACGCAGACCTGTCGCAGCGTACCGAGCAGCAAGCTTCCAGCTTGGAAGAAACTGCATCCAGTATGGAAGAGCTGACTTCCACCGTACGCCAGAATGCAGAGAACGCAAGGCAAGCCAACCAGCTGGCTAGCAATGCTTCGAATGTCGCCGTAAAGGGTGGCAAGGTGGTCGGCGAAGTGGTCGACACCATGGCCGCGATCAGCACAAGTTCCAGGAAGATCGTCGATATCATCAGCGTCATCGAAGGCATCGCCTTCCAGACCAACATTCTGGCGTTGAACGCTGCGGTCGAGGCCGCCCGCGCCGGAGAACAGGGTCGCGGCTTTGCCGTGGTGGCAGGAGAAGTACGCAATCTGGCGCAGCGCTCTGCTGCAGCGGCCAGGGAGATCAAGGGCCTGATCGATGACTCGGTTGCAAAGGTCGATGCCGGCTCCAGACAGGTCGAACAGGCTGGAACAACGATGAAAGAAATCGTTCACGCTGTGAAACGTGTTACTGACATCATGTCCGAAATCACCGCAGCCTCCGATGAGCAGAGTGCGGGCATTGAGCAGGTGAACCAGGCGATCACACAGATGGACGAAGTAACCCAGCAGAACGCCGCGCTGGTCGAGGAGGCGTCAGCCTCAGCTGAAGCGATGATGGGTCAGGCGCATAACCTGAAGCAGGCGGTAAGCATGTTCAGGCTGGACGCTGTGAGTGAAACCGTGCAATCGAAGGATGCATCCGGGATTCGCCGTCATGCAGGCCAACAATCCTTGAATGGGAAGGTTAAGCCTGTTTCGAAGGGAGTGCGTGCCATGACAGGCAAAGAAAAGAACAGATTGGCCACGCCTAAAGTAGTCAAGCTCAATGTTGAGCATGAAAGGGACTGGGAAACAATCAGGCCGTTGAAACATCTGGCCTGACCGCGCATTTCCGGTGCAGCAGTTGCTTAGCCTTTTTTAGGTCTGCCGGTTCTGACCTTATCCAGTCCGGCAAGTATTGCTTTAGTCTGTTCCATGTCCAGTGCACTCAGGGCTTTCAGGCCGGCACGCAATACCTCGCTCTTTTTCACCGCTAAGCCTGCCTTTTTGGATGCATCCTTGATCTTGGAGATTTCCATGTGCTCATTTTTGGGCATGGTGAAGCTGTCTCGTACTACTTTGATCTTTGGGACTTTCTTGGCTTGCTTGTTGGCTGTTTTGGCTAATGCTTTTTCCTTCAACGCGAGCGCTTTTGTTGACGCCTTCAATTTCTTATCGGCTTTGGGATTGGATTTTTTTTTGGTCGTTGTCTTTGGGACTGTGCTGGTTGCTGGAGTGTTGGCTGGCTTATTGACTGATTTGGCAGTGTCCGATATTTTTTTGGCTGCAGTGACTTTGGGAGTTGATTCGGTTTTGTCTGCATTCATTTTGTAGCTCCTTGTGTGTAAAAGATTGCCCAGTCTAGGAGATATTCGATAGAAAATGAATTGTAATATTTGGATGAACTAACAGCCGTTAACGGTTTGCCGGTTGTAGGGGATATTTCAATTGTGGGTGCCTAAATTTCCGGTTATCATTTCTATAGTTGCAAAACTATGGAATCATAAAATGATGAAACCGGTACAGGTGGTAAAAGCATTGTCAGCCTTGGCGCAGCCTACTCGCTTGGCTGTTTTTCGATTGCTGGTGGAATGCGGGCCCACAGGTATGGCAGCAGGACAGATAGCTGAGAAACTGAAAGTATCTCCGGCTACCCTGTCCTTTCATTTCAAGACGCTCAATCACGCTGGCCTGCTGGAAAGCAGGCAGGAGGGGCGTTTTGTTTATTACGCCGCGAATTTCAAGGCGATGAACGACATGGTGGCGTATTTGACCGAGAACTGTTGCGGGGGAGATCAGGCCGCCTGCAAAGTGCCTGTAACAAAGTGCTTATAACGAAAAGGATAGTGTGATGAGTGAAAAGCAATACAACGTGCTGGTTTTATGTACCGGCAATTCGGCGCGCAGCATTCTGGGTGAGATGCTGTTCAATGCGTTGGGAAAAGGAAAGTTCAGGGCGTACAGCGCAGGAAGCAAACCCGCCGGACGCGTGAATCCGGGTGCACTGGAATGGCTGCAGGGGCAGGGGTACAGCACCGAGGGGTTGCGTAGCAAGAGTTGGGACGAGTTTGCCACAGAGGATGCACCAAAATTCGATTTCATCTTTACGGTATGCGACAACGCGGCTGGTGAAGTCTGCCCGGTCTGGCCGGGCATGCCGACCACGGCGCATTGGGGAATCCCCGATCCAGCGCATGTGGAAGGCGATGAGGCTAGGCGTGCCGCTTTTCGCAAGGCTGCTGAACAACTGGCGCGGCGCATACAGTTGTTCATGCAGTTGCCGATCGAAAAGCTTGACCATTTATCTCTCAAGGAAAAGCTTGCCGAAATCGGCAGCATCAAGGACTGAGCATGAATTTGTTCGAACGCTACCTGACCCTCTGGGTCGGACTGAGTATTATTGCCGGTGTGTTGTTGGGGCAATTCCTGCCGGATCTGTTTCAGGCAATCGCCAGCCTTGAAGTTGCCAAGGTGAACATCCCGGTGGGTGTGCTGGTGTGGGTGATGATCATCCCGATGCTGTTAAAAATAGATTTCGGTGCGCTGCATCAGGTGAAAGCGCATGTGCGCGGCATCGGCGTGACGCTGTTCGTCAACTGGGCGGTCAAGCCGTTCTCGATGGCTTTCCTCGGCTGGCTTTTCATACGCCATGTGTTTGCGCCGTATCTGCCTCAGGAGCAACTCGACAGCTATGTTGCAGGCCTGATCCTGCTGGCTGCTGCTCCCTGTACGGCAATGGTATTCGTGTGGAGCAATCTGGTTAAGGGCGATCCCTACTTTACGCTGTCGCAGGTGGCGCTCAAC
This sequence comes from Gallionella sp., assembly GCA_041739955.1. Lineage (GTDB taxonomy): Bacteria > Pseudomonadota > Gammaproteobacteria > Burkholderiales > Gallionellaceae > Gallionella. Next base: position 9,825 of record JBGSMU010000188.1, read on the forward strand.
GATGCCATCATGATCTTTGCTTTCGCTCCGTTGGTTGGTTTGCTACTGGGCATTGCCAACATCGCGGTGCCGTGGGACACGCTGTTTGTTTCGGTGCTGTTCTATATCGTGATACCGGTGATCGTTGCACAGTTGCTGCGTAGCAGGTTGATGAACAAAGGTGAAGAGGCGTTTGGCAAAGCAATGCACCACATTGCACCATGGTCGATGGGCGCGCTTCTGGTAACGCTGGTACTTTTGTTCGCACTGCAGGGCAATGCCATCGTCGCGCAACCACTGGTGATTGCGATACTTGCCGTGCCCATCCTGATCCAGGTCTTGTTCAACTCGGGGTTGGCTTACTGGCTGAATCGCAGGTTGGGTGTGGTGCATTGCGTTGCCGCCCCCTCGGCACTGATCGGCGCAAGTAACTTCTTTGAATTGGCGGTGGCTACTGCAATCAGCCTGTTCGGCTTTCATTCGGGTGCGGCATTGGCCACCGTGGTTGGCGTTTTGATAGAAGTGCCGGTGATGTTGCTGGTGGTGAAGGTCGCCAATGCATCGCAACATTGGTACGAACTTGGAAGACCCCATAGCAAGGATTTGTTGTCTGAAAAATAACAATTTTCCGCTAATCAAAGCGAATGTTTTTATTTATTCGAGGCTACGTTGGGAATCGGTAATCGTCACGCACAATCAAAGATTCCGGGTATGAAGCTGGAGGCGTAGCAATGATAGCTGCCGGCTTCTTGAATAAGCATTCCAGGTAAACCAGCCTAATCAAGCGTGGAGCCTTTATTATTCCCAGATCGGGTTGTCTTTGCTGTCCCTGATCTGTTTCCTCCAGGCTTCCCGGATCGAGTTGGTATCTTTCTCGGATATAGGGACATAGCCGAGGTCGGATGCGATGTTGTCACCATTGGTGTAGGCCCAGTCGAAAAATCCCAATATGGATTTACCTATTGAGGTGCTCTCCTGAGTTTTGCGTATCAGTATATAACTGGCGCCGGTGATGGGCCAGCTATCCTGGCCGGGTTGGTCTGTCATGGTTTCATAAAATCCCTTGTCTGCCTCCCAGGTTGCATTCGCAGACGCAGCTTTGAATGAATCACTGCCGGGCTTGACGAAATATCCATCGCGATTCTTCATTTGTACGGTAGATAACTTGTTTTGCAAGGCATAGGCGTATTCAACATAACTGATTGAGTTGTTTCCACGTTTCAAAAAGGAAACGACCTGTTGGTGACCTTTTCCGCTAATACCAAGCCCTGAAACTGTCTTCCCTTCACCAATTTGGGTTTTCCAGTCCGCGCTTACCTTTGAAAGGTAATTGGTGAAAATAAAAGTCGTGCCGGACCCTGCGGCATGAGTCACAACCAGAATGCTCTTATTGGGCAGGTTGAGATCCTGATTTTCGGCGACAATTCTCTGATCGTTCCATTTGGTGATCTTGCCCAAGAAAATGTCGGCAAGCACCTCACCGGACAGTTTAAGTCGCCCAGCAGGCAGTCCTTTTATATTGACGACCGGTACTACGCCACCAATGATGGCCGGGAATTGAAATAAGCCCAATTTATCAAGCTCCGCGGTGGTTAAAGGCTTATCTGTCGCACCGACGTCAACTTTTTTTTGCTTGATCTGAGCAATGCCAAGCTCGGATCCCAGAGGCTGATATCTTAGCTCCGCATGATTTTGGGTTTTATAGGCCTCTGACCATTTGGCATAGACCGGATAGGGGAAGGATGCTCCGGAACCGGAAATGTCGCTAATAGCCATGCTGAAGGTGGCAAACGTCAGTGTGTAGACTGCCGCAACAGTCAGGATGATTTCCTTGAATTTGTTACTCATTCTTTTCTCCATTGATTTTATTGATTATTTAAACCTATGGGCAGGCCGTTAAAGTGAGATATTCTTTTAAGTAGATATTACACTTTGGATTTTTGCTTATTCCCCTGAGGTATATTTTAGTGTCATCCGGTCATTTTTAAAATAACTACCGGATAACTATGGGCATGAGCGGGTAAAAACAACATGTCATCCGGTATACAACATTTAATCGAACTTTAAGTGTTTAGAAATAAGAAATTCTTTTCCGAGTAAATGCTTCCCTCTCAATTTGATAAATAGATTGGCAATTGTTCATGTGAAAAAAAACGGCACCCTGGTGGGTGCCGTAAAAGGGGAGTAATACATACACTTGTTTATATAAAAATCGGAGATAGTTATCTAAGGAAGGTCTGAATAAGTAGCAATAAATGAAAACGACGAGCGCACATTCTGTTG
>JBGSMU010000197.1:0-2907 GCA_041739955.1 Gallionella sp.
ATCGCCGCCATCGCCAAGGCGCATCCTATTCCCGTGAGATTTATCGGCGTGGGTGAAGGACTCGACGATCTGCGCCCGTTCGTCGCGGAAGATTTTGTCGCGGCGTTGCTGGGGCTGGAGGAATGAATAAAACATTTGTCCACGAAAAACACGAAAGGCACGAAAAAAGGAATGCTGGTAATTTCGTGCCTTTCGTGTTTTTCGTGGACACGTTTTGGAATTTGAAATGATTACTTTCAGCCAGGTCAATAAACGTTACCCCGGCGGCTATCAGGCGCTGAAGAATGTTTCGTTCAATATCGCCGAAGGCGAGATGGTGTTCCTCACCGGTCACTCGGGCGCTGGCAAGAGCACGCTGCTCAAGCTGGTCGCGGCGATCGAGCGGCCAAATTCCGGCAGTGTGCTGGTCAACAACCAGAATGTCGGTGTACTCAAGGAGCGCGCATTGCCCTTCCTGCGACGCAACCTCGGCATCATCTTTCAGGATCACAAGCTGCTGTTCGACCGCAGTGTCTTCGACAACGTTATGCTGCCCCTGCAGATCTGCGGATTCGACCGTCGCGAGAGCGCCAAGCGGGTGCGCGCCGCCCTGGACAAGGTCGGACTGCTCAAGCGGGAAAAATCCAACCCCATCTCGCTCTCAGGCGGCGAACAGCAGCGTCTCTGTATCGCGCGTGCAATCGTCAACCGCCCGTCCATCATGCTGGCCGACGAACCCACCGGCAACCTTGATGTCGCCTACGCACAGGAGATCATGGAAATCTTCAGGTCATTTCACCAGGTGGGTGTCACGCTGCTGATCTCGACACACGATACCAATGTATTGAAGGACACAGGAGTACGCGTGCTATCGCTTGACCACGGGGAGCTCAGGACATGACACAGGGACTGACCCTGCGCCTGGATCTGTTGCGTAACGTGATGCGCCGTATCTTTGCATCGCCAGTAGCGGGCATGCTCAATATCATGGTTATCGGCATCGCACTCAGCCTGCCTGCGGGCATGTATGTCCTGCTGCAGAACGCACAGGAGCTGGTAGAAGAGCTTGCCAGCACACCGCAAATCAGTCTGTTCATGGAAGTGAATGCCGGAACGGAGGCTGCCGATGAACTGCACAACAAGCTGGGGCAACACCCTGCCATTGCCAGCGTGGAATTTGTCCCGCGCGATCAGGCGCTTGAACAGCTCAAGCAAAGTTCCGGGCTGGCCGATGTGATAGGTGGGCTTGAGAAGAACCCCCTGCCGGATGCTTTCATCGTCCACCCCAAGCCCGTGGAAGCGAAGGCTCTTGAGGCACTGCGCAACGAACTGTCTAAACTGCCCGGGGTAGAACATGCCCAGCTTGATTCTTCCTGGGCTTACAAACTCGAGGCCATATTGAAATTTGGCAGGGCGTTAGTGGTTATTCTCGCCAGCCTGCTGAGCATTGCGCTGATCGCCATTACCTTCAACACCATCCGCCTGCAAATACTGACACAACGCGAGGAGATCGAAGTATCCAAGCTCATAGGCGCAACCAATGCCTTCATCCGCCGCCCGTTCCTGTATTTTGGTGCAACCCAGGGCTTGCTTGGGGGCATGGCCGCCTATCTCATCCTCAGCTTGAGTCTGTTACTGCTCAACGTCCAGCTCGAATCACTTACCCAGCTTTATGCCAGTGAATTTTCGCTGCAATCGCTCTCGCTGGCGGACAGCCTTAGCTTGCTGTTCTTTTCGATGTATCTGGGCTGGATGGGTGCATGGTTGTCTGTGAGTCGGCATCTGTCGAAAATCGAACCACGCTAAGACACAAGGCAAGTTTTTTAGATTAACCCAACCTTGGATCGAGATCACCCAGCGCATCCAGCAAGGGGCCGAGAAATTTCTCATAGGGCCGCCAGCGTTCAACCGCGGATTTATAGATAGGCCGGCGAACCTGCGCATAACTTGAAGTGCGGACAGTACGCTTGCTGGTATGGAAACTCAGGCAGGCATCGGTCCATTCCAGATCGCAGAAGTCTATTATGCGGCGCGCGTTGGTCTCCAGATCAGCGACCAGGTCCTCGTATTTCACGTCCAGGAATGCGCCTTCCGGCAATACGTTACGCCAGTGTTCCATCAGCCTTGCGTAGTCAACGTAATACTGGCCCAACTCTTTAAGGTTGTAGGTGTAATCCAGTCCGCCCCGAAATGATTTCGTAAAGCAGGAAAGGCAGGTATCGGCGGGATTCCTGCTTATGTGGATGACTTTGGCGTTGGGCAACATCACATGGATCAGGCCAAGCAGACGGAAATTCTCCAGTTGCTTGTCAACAATATGGGGTGAGCCCGGTGCGCGCCGGGAAAGGGCGGCAATATATTCGTCGCCCCATTTGGAAAGGGTCGGATGGTCAAGAACCGGTACATAATCGGGGAAACCTTTTATCCCGCCGACTTCGTATTGCAAGACTTTCTGCATTTCAGGCAACTCACCCGCACCGTGTACATCGGGATGGCACGAGATAATCTGCTCGGTCAGCGTGGAGCCCGAGCGCGGCATACCCAGAATCAGGATCGGGACATTGGACGGATTGCCCGCGCCCCGCAATCTTGCCAGCGTTTCCGGCGTAAATATCCGTATGGTCGAATCGACCTGCCTTGCAGTTTCAGCGGGATCGTAAGCAAGGGTTTCACGCTTAAGCCTGTTACCCTCCAGAAAATACTTGAACGATTGCTCATGGTCGCCGACATCATCAAAGCACTTACCCAATGCAAAATGCATCGATATATTCTGCGTGACCGATATCTGAATGTTGTCCCTTTTGATCGTTTCTTCTGCGGCCACCAGTGCAGCCATATCCTGGTCGCCCTCCTTTGCTTTTTTCACTTCCGCAAGGACGCATAAAGCATCAAAATTATTGGGTTGTATCCTCAGCACTTCCCTGAACA
>JBGSMU010000199.1:0-5467 GCA_041739955.1 Gallionella sp.
TGCGTCTGATGAACGGGAAATCGTCCGGAATGGTCGGCGAAATGACCCTTGCCAGGGTAATTTCCGGCCAACTCGAACATCTGCAACAGAATGTGCGCTCGTCGTTTTCATTTATTGCTACTTATTCAGACCTTCCTTAATTATTTGCTTTATCGAAACCGGATTTTACTCTGCGCGGCATACAGATGCGTGAAACACACAAAAATTGACAAGGATTGTCGCGCGAAACATAATCTGTCCATGAATTCTTCATACACATTCAACCAAGTCCGAGTCATTGCGCGACTGCGCGCGATGTGGTGTCGTGCGTGGTGTGGTCCGGAGAGTTAGCGATCAACTTTGATTGATAAAGGTAGTTTTCCCAGGCCACAGTTTTCCGCTGTGGCCTTTTTGTTTTGTGCCGTTGTTCTGGAGAGAAAGATGTCGCTTCCTGCCGCTTTTGTTTCGGTGATCTTGATCTGGTCCACCACCCCGCTTGCGATCAAGTGGAGCACGGTCGGTATCGGTTCGAGTTTTGCGGTGCTGTCGCGCATGGTGGTCAGCGTGCTGGTGTGCGCGCTGGTGCTGGCCGTGCTGCGGATCCGCTTCCCGATGCACCGCAGGGCACGCCTCAGCTATCTCGTCAGCGGGCTCAGCATGTTCGGCGCGATGTCGCTGACCTACTGGGCTGCACAATACGTCAGTTCGGGGATGATCTCGGTGATGTACGGATTGTCGCCGCTGATCACCAGCTTCGCCGCGATGCTGTGGCTGAAGGAAGAATCCCTTACAACAGCCAAGCTGATAGGCATGTTGCTGGGAATCACCGGGTTGGTGCTGGTGTTTCGCGGCGGCCTCGGGCTGGGGGACGGTGCATTGATCGGGCTAGTCGCATTGCTCGTCGCGGTTACCTCGCAATCGCTCGGCCTGGTTTGGATAAAACATATCGGTGACGATAGCCCGCCGGTGGCGACCACGCTGGGCGCGCTGCTCGTCGGCTTGCCGTTGTTCTTCATCGTTTGGTGGATTACCGATGGACACTTGCCCGACATGGCGAACGGTGCAATAGCGGGGCGCGCAATCGCCGCTACTTTATATCTTGCCACCATAGGCTCGGTGCTCGGTTTCCTGCTGTACTACTACATGATCAAGCACATGGAAGCGGGCCGCATCGCGCTGATTGCCTTGATCACGCCGGTGCTCGCACTGCTTCTGGGGCACGGGCTAAACCACGAGGAAGTGCTGCCGCACGTGTGGCTCGGCACGGTGTTCATCCTGTTCGGGCTGGGTGTGCACCGCTGGGGTGCGAGGTGGATGATGTATTTGCCGGTTCGCAGATAACTATTGTCTGGGGGTCAATAACGCGAGTTGCGCTTCATTCAGATAACACCACTCCCCCTCGGCCAGCTGTAGCGAGTCCAGTTTTAGCCCGCCGATCTGCGCCCGGTGCAATGCATCACAATGGTTACCCGCCGCAACGAGCATGCGTTTGACCTGGTGGTACTTGCCCTGCTCCAGCACGATCTCGATCCGGTGGCTATCGATCATGCGGCAGCTCACTGCCGCGAGCGGCGCGGGTTCGTCGTGCAGCTTCACGCCGGACAGCAGTTGCGCGACGAGTTCCGGCGTGACCGGATCATGCGTGGTGGCGACATAGACCTTGGGAACGTGGTATTTCGGCGATGACTGGCGGTGGATGAACGGGCCGTCATCGGACATCAGCAGCAGGCCGGTGGTGTCGTGATCGAGCCGTCCCACCGGCTGCACGTCGCGCCGGATGAACTGCTCAGGCAATAGGGTGTGCACACCGGGGTGGTGGCTGGCCTTGCGCGAACATTCGTAGTTGGCGGGCTTGTTCAGCACGATGTACACCTGCTTGTGGTAAGTCCATACTTCGCCGAATAGCTCGAATTTCAGCCCGTCGGTCTCGATGGTGGCGCGGCTGTCGGTAAACGGTACGCCGTTGATACTTACCTCGCTATCGGCGACCTGTTCGGCGCACCATTTGCGGGTGCCGAAACCCTGTGATTGCAGGATGCGTTCAAGAGTCATTTTTCCCATAGCCGGACTTTAGCAGAAGGCGGGTGGATATTCAGCGTTGCAATAGGCGCCGGGTATCGCATGCAAAAGCAATATCCATAAAATGGGAGTGTATATTGATGATGTAAGATATTAACTATCCGGCTGTCGATGACTGAAGGGCGGCTAACTTGCTCAGGACTCGTAGATGAAAGCATTATATTTCGCGGTATTTTTTCTGGCATCTCTATCCAATGCATCTTTTGGCGGAGAAATTGACATCAAAGAAGAGATGGGGAAGAAGTTCCCCTATTCCAAGGTTATCAGTGTCAGCAAAACACCCTATTCCGGTCTGTATGAGGTGGCTTTTGATGACAGGCTGGTTTATGTCGACGAGAAAATGGATTTTCTTTTCTCGGGAAATATCCTTGATCTTCATACGATGAAGAATCTGACCGGGGCAAGGGAAAAGCAGCTATATGCGATTCTGTTTGATACTTTACCTTTAGATCTGGCCATCAGGAATGTGAAGGGCAACGGGAAAAGACGGTTGGCGGTATTCTCCGACCCGAATTGCCAGTATTGCAAGAAGCTGGAAAAAGAAATGGTCAATCTGACCGATGCGACCATCTACATTTTTGTGTTTCCGATATTGCCGGGATCCGAGGAGAAGGCCAAGGCGATCTGGTGTTCGGCGGACAGGCTCAAGTCATGGGAAGACCAGATGCTGAACGGTGTGGAGCCGAAAGCGGAAAAAGCATGCGATACCACAGCACTTGAGAAAATTTCTGCACAGGCAAAAAAGCTGAGGATCAGTGTCACACCCACCCTCATCTTCAAGGACGGTGTGATCAAACCGGGCACGCTGACGCTGGAGCAGATCGAAGAATATTTCGAATCTGCGAGCGAAATGAACTGACAATTCGAGGCGGGTGACTAAAGGGGGTAAGGCCGGTTAGTGCATTGACAGGCTTATTGCACGGCTTCTTTGACGATACCCGAGAGCAGTTCATCCACCACCTTGAGCGCAGTCTGCGATTCAGGTGAACCTGCTATCTGCGGTTTGCGGAAAGCCACTCTGACCTCATCCGGTTTATCGGGAACCACGTAAACCGAGATGACGTAGGGGCAGAACACGATATTGTCGGGATCCGCTTCCATCATTTTGCGCGAGATCACTGCACTGCAGAATTCCAGCACTTCTGCCTTGAGGAATATCTGCTTGCTGTTTTCGATGACTTTCCCGGTTCGCTCCAGCATATCTCCTACATGCGAGACATTGTTGACCACCATCCCGCGGTCGGTGATTGCCATCTCGAGTGCGTCCCTGACATCTTCAAAACTGCCAGTCTTGGTGAGAACAAGCATGTGATCGCCATCCGCCATGGCGCTATGCGAGAATCCTGTGAGCAACAGGAAAACTGCCAATGCATTTCTAAACATTGTTATCTCCTTGCGACTTATCTTGTGTCATTCTACTCCGATGTGCCTGAGGTGCCATAACACGCGGATGATGTATTTTGTTTGCCGCAAGCTGGAGATACAATGCTTCGAATGATAGCCTGGAGATGGCCATGAAATTACTTTCTGCAGCTTTGCTATTTTGGCTCTGCCTTGGAACCGGTTATGCCGAAACCAGGGATGCCGAGGCGCACTTCTTCGATTTGAAGATGGGCGATTTCAAGGGTGAATTGGCCACTGCGAAGCAGGAAGGCAAGCAGGGCATCATGATCATGTATGAACTTGAGGACTGTCCTTTCTGCTTCCGCATGAAACACACCATACTGAACCAGAGCGAAGTACAGGACTACTTCCATCAGCACTTCCTGCTTTTCCCGGTAGACATACGCGGCAGTCTTCCGATGCAGGATTTTCAAGGCAGGGAAACCACGGAAAAGGCCTTTGGTATCGAGCAGCGAATCTACGGAACTCCGGTATTCGACTTTTTTGATCTTGATGGAAATCTGGTCACTCGCTTTCCGGGGACAGCGAAAGACGTGAATGAGTTTTTGTTGTTGGGGAAATGTGTTGTTGATGGTGACTGCAAAAAAATGTCATTCAATGCTTACAAAAGACAGCAGCAAAAATGAGATCGGCTCTGCACAGGCGAAAAGAAAATCTTGCCTATTGCCTGCTGTTGCTTGTTGCCATTTCAACCACCGCGTTGTCCGGCCCCCTGACGCTGGAAGAGGCATTGGCGTCAGCGGAGTCTGACCACCCGGATTTACTGTATGCACAAGCTGAGAGAGAAATCGTTCTTGCCGGGATAGATGCCGCAAGTTCGAGGCGGGATCTAAGTCTCAATCTTGAGGGGATACTGCGTAGCGGCAGACCCAGTTCGGGAGGGGGATTTACCAGTGACAACAGCGTTCGCCTGACAGCGCGCAAGACGCTATATGACTTCGGGCGCAGCAGTAATGCTGAAGCTGCAGCCCGATTCGAGCTGGATGCTCGCGAAGCTGATCTGACGACAGCGCTGGAAAATCGACGTATCGAAATCATGGGACGTTATTTTGACGTGTTGTTGGCCGATCTGCAGTACACAGTCGATAACGAGTTGATGGCTGTGTATTACGTCAGTTTCGATCAGGGAAAAGACCGGCTTGAGCGAGGACAGATATCAAGTGTGGAACTGGCAGAACTGGAATCTCGCTATCAGGACAGTTTGCTGAAACGTAACGGTAGTGCCCAACGACAGCGCATCACCCGCGCCTTGCTGGCCAATGCCATGAATCGCCCCGGTAATTTACCCGGAGAACTGGTGGACCCCAAACTTCAGGGTAATCAGCGCATCCTGCCAGATTACGAGTCCTTGCTTCCAGAGCTTTATATGAATAATCCGCTTTTGCGCGCTCAACAAGGGGTGCTTGCTGCCGCGCAGAAAAGGGTCGAGTCTTTGCGTGCAGAAGACGGACCAGTACTGGATGCGGAAGTGCAGACTGCCGATTTCAGCCGGTCTGCCCCGACACGAGATAACCTCAGTGCAGGGGTGATCCTTTCATGGCCGTTTTATCAGGGTGGCCGTTCGGATTCGCGTGTCGCGCGTGAGGTGGCGGATTTCAACAGGCTGCAAGCAGCTAGCGAAAAATTGAAAATGGAGCTGACCCAGGCGCTGCTCGAGACTGTGCTGGAGATCAACCAATTACAGAACACTGCGAGGAAAGCAGCGCGACGATATGCGGATTATCGTGATCTTCAACTGGAGCGTAGTCGGGGTTTGTACGAACTTGAGCTCAAGAGTAATCTCGGTACTTCCATGGTTGAAACATCGGCAGCGAATTTTCGCGCCAGACAAGTTGAATATCAGTTGGCATTGGCTTTTGCGCGCATCGAAGCTTTGTTGGGAAAACCGATAGCGCCGACTGAGCATTAATTTGGGCATAACCAAAGGGCAAGCATATGAAAAAATGGATTGTATTTTGCTGGGCAACTTTACTTTCCCAGTCTATCTGGGCCGCTGATATGCAAG
>JBGSMU010000200.1:0-15459 GCA_041739955.1 Gallionella sp.
AAGCTGACGCGTCTTTATCCGAAATTATAATTGTTACATGGTACTAGCCTTCTCCCCACTTCCGCATCAACTCCTGGTTAACGCCCAGATGATCAAGAATACGGGCAACGACAAAATCCACGATGTCCTGCACGTTCTGCGGGTGGTGATAGAAACCCGGATTGGGTGGCATGATGACCGCTCCTGCATGGGAGAGCTTGAGCATGTTTTCCAGGTGGATCGCGGAGAATGGCATTTCCCTTGGGACTAAGATCAAGGTGCGTTTTTCCTTGAGCATGACGTCGGCGGCGCGCGCGATCAGGTCGTCACTGATGCCGCCGGCAATCTTGCCCAGGGTTCCCATGGTGCAGGGGCAGACGACCATCGCGTCGCCGGGGTTGGAGCCGGAGGCCATCGGCGCATACCAGTCCTGGATGCCGAATACTTTCAGTTCGCCGCTGAATATGCCGAGACGTTCTTTCAAAAATTGCTCAGCATCTTGTGGACGGCTGGGGAGGGTGAAATCCAGTTCCTGCTTGGCGACCATCTGTGCAGCTTGCGAATAGACCAGATGCACGCGTTGCCCGCTTTGCAGCAGGTATTCGAGCAGGCGCATCCCGTAGGGCAAGCCGGATGCACCGGTGAAGGCGAGGGTGATGGTCTTTTTATTTGCTTCCATTTACATTCTCTACAGTAGCCATGTCGGCATTATCCATGAAGCGCGCCGCGATGAGTCCGTTCACCGTGCCGAACACCAGCGCAGCGGTGGCGAATATCGGTATCAGGTAGGCGATGCCGGTGTGCGGGATCAGCCACAGGTATACCACCAGCATCTGCCCCGTGATATGCGCGAAAGCGGCATAGATGCTGTGGCTGACCGGACCGAACCAGCGCTTGGGAAGGTGTTGCGCGAAAGCGAGTACCAGCAGGCTGAGCACAGCACCGGCCAGACTGAGGAAAAATCCGGGTGCGAGGAAGCTGCCGAACAAGAGGCTGCCGGCCACCACGCGCAACAGCGATACCCAGGCTGCGGCGCGCCAGCCATATCTCGCCAGTACGATCAGTGTGACGATGTTCGCCAGCCCCGGTTTGACGCCGGGCAGGGGCGAGGGGATGGCATTCTCAAGCACCGTCAGGCCAAGCGCCACCGCCGCCATGCGGGCGATGTGGTGGTCTTCTGGCGTTGTTTCGAGATAGATGCTTTGAATATTCATGTTACCGCCTTGCAGCTGTGTAGCGAGTGCCCTGAAGACAAGGAACCGCGCAGCGAACGACTAGGCATATCGCCCAGATAGAAGGGGAGTGAGCGAGCACGCGACGCAGCAATCTTACCGCGTAGCAGCTTATGTCTGGTTTTAATAGTTGAGGCTGTCATATTTCTTCTGTCCACCCGTCAGCTCGACACTGACTTCGTTCGGTAAACAAATGGCGATCTCGCCGGATTGCTGTAGCCATCCCTGGCGCACACAATATTGACGCGGGCTGGGGTCGGAGGTGATACGGACCTTGCGCTTTTCAACGATGATGATGCTGATTCCAAGCGGCCCGGGGACTTCTATCATCTGGTCCCGGGATAGCGATACTTCGCGGAATATCTTTCCGCCGCTGCGGATGATCGCTTTATCAGCGAGATTGCCACTCCATAGTTTTGCGGTGATCAGCGCGACACATACACTGCCCAGCAATAATGTCAGCCAGTCGCCAGGCTTGATGTGCCGTAGCGTTGCAGCGTACATCGATCAGGCGAGTCCGCGATGGCGCACCAGCACCTGTTGCTGTTGCTCAAAATGATGGGCGAGTTTCTCGGTGAAATAGACAGAACGGTGTTGTCCGCCAGTGCAGCCGATCGCAACGGTCAGGTAGCTTCGATTGTCGGCAACAAAGCTGGGCAACCAGCGTTCGATGAAATCGCGGATGTCCTTGAACATGTCCTGGGCGCTGGGGGTGTTTTCCAGAAAGCCGATCACCGCGGCATCGCGTCCGGTAAGCGGCCTTAATTCGGGATCGTAATGCGGGTTGGGCAGGCAGCGCACATCGAATACCAGATCGGCATCGAGAGGGATACCATGCTTGAATCCAAAGGACTCAAACAGTATGGTCAGTCGCGCCCTGTCGAGTTTGATGAATTGCTGGATCCAGATGCGCAGTGCATTTGCGCTGAGCTCGGTGGTGTCTATGTGGTGGCCGATATGGTTTATTTCTGCCAGCAATTCACGTTCGTGCTGTACGCATTCGGGAAGGGTGCGCACCCCGTCATTCAGGGGATGCATGCGGCGTGTTTCCGAAAAACGTTTAACCAGCGTGTCTGCATGGGCATCCAGAAACAATACATGCACATCCGTACCTTGCTGCTTGATCTGCTCCAGTAGCCTGGGAAGTCGTTGTACGCTGTTGGCGCTGCGTACATCAATGCTGACTGCGATATTGTGGTAACCGGCGATTCTCAGATGTTCCACCAGCGCGGGCAGCAAGTCTGCAGGCAAGTTGTCCACACAATAATAGCTGCTGTCTTCCAGCACTTTCAGGGCGACGCTTTTTCCGGAGCCGGACAGGCCGCTGATGAGGAAGAGTTGCATGCTGCCTATTGCTCGTCGAGCATAAGTTGATCGTGCCGCGCGATGAAATCATCGGTACTGTTGATACCGCGCTGTTGCAGCACAAAGTTGCGTGCGGCGGCCTCAACCAGAACCGCGAGATTGCGTCCCGCGACGACCGGGATGTTTACGGTGTTGATGTTTACACCCAGTATCTCCTGATGGGTGGCATTGAGCGGCAGACGCTCCATTTGCGAAAGGTCACCACCGGGCGGGCGGTGCAGGTTGACGATGAGTTTCAGGCTTTTCTTGCGGCGTACCGCGGTCTCGCCGAACATGACACGTATGTTCAACACGCCCAGGCCGCGCACCTCCAGGAAATCGCGCAATAACTCCGGACAGTGCCCCTCCAGGGTTTCGGGTGCAATACGGTGCAATTCCACGATGTCGTCTGCCACGAGTCCATTGCCGCGAGTGATGAGTTCCAGACCGAGTTCACTTTTACCGATAGCGCTTTCACCGGTGATCATGACACCGACGTCCAGGACATACAGGAATACTCCGTGGCGCGTAGTCGATTCGGCCAATTCCTTGGCAAGGTAGTGGCGGATCAACCACATCAGATGAACACTGGGATTAGGCGAAGAGAACAGGGGGATATGGGACTGGTTTGCGAAAGCGATCAACTCTTCGGGGATATTGTTTGTACCGGAAACGATCAGGCAGGTGGTGCCTCCCTGTTGGAGCTGTTGAAAAGCATTTTCACGTTCTTTTGGGTCAAGTCCGCGCAGGTAATCGAGTTCGGTCTCGCTGAGAACCTGTATCCAGTTCGGATGGATCAGGTTGAAATGCCCGATCAATCCCTTGTTGGATGCATTGACCTCTTCGCTGCTGATGATACGGTCTGCACCGTCGTCTCCGGCAACGCGAATCAATCCAAGCCGTGCCTGTTTATCATCGAACAATTTCCGGATGTTGACGGTCTGGCTCATGTCGAGCTTTGCCAGTCGTAGAACAATTGGTGAATGCTGGTTGTGTCGTCGCAGGCAAGGAGCCGGTTGCGAAATTGGGAATCACTGAACATCTGGGCCAGCTCGCCAAGGATCTGCAAATGCAGGTCAGTGGCGCGTTCTGGAACCAGGAGCACAAAGATCAGATTTACCGGTTGGTTGTCCGGCGCATCAAAAGGGATAGGATGCGTGGTTTTGACAAATGCTGCAGTCGCATCCCTGAGTTTGGCGATGCGGCCATGGGGAATCGCTACACCCTGACCCAACCCTGTGGATCCAAGTTTTTCACGGGTAAACAGGCTATCGAACACCTGACTGCGGGCAATCTGCTGGTTATTCTCAAACAGCAGGCCTACGCGCTCGAAGACACGTTTTTTGCTGGTTGATTCGGTATCCAGCAAAATGTTGTCAGGCAACAGAATCTTGTTGATCAGGTTCATGGTAGTAGTCCTGAGGGTGACACTATGTTACAGCACAAGGGATACAAAGGGGGCAGATAAAACCAGTTCGGTCATATCTTGCCCCGGTGGTTGCCGTGAATGTCTTGTAGCCCTGTCATAATGAATTAGTTGTCGGAATGGGCGGCATTGCTGCCGCCCTGTATTTTTTATTCGCTTGCGGTAAATTTGCCCGAATCATCGTGGCGGCGAGAAGACATTTTTTCCTTGTGCTTGATCACCTGGCGATCCAGTTTGTCAACCAGCGAGTCAATCGCTGCATACAGGTTTTCGTCCTCGCATTCCACGAACACGTCTTTGCCGCTGATATGCACGGTTGCCTCGGCTTTCTGTTTGAGTTTCTCGACAGAGAGGATGATATTCACGTCGATCACATTGTCAAAATGCCGTTTGATCTTGCCGAATTTTCCGGTCGCATAATCGCGAATGGCCGGAGTGATCTCTAAGTGTCGTCCTGTTAGCTGGAGGTTCATGTTTTGCTCCTTAAGATTATAGTGATTTACGGAGATTCACCGGGAGTATGCGTAATGCGTCCCGGTACTTTGCTATGGTACGCCGGGCGACTACTATGCCCTGCTGTGCCAAGATTTCTGACATGCGACTGTCGGTAAGCGGTTTGCGCTGGTCTTCCTCATTGACCAATTGCTTGATCAGTTCGCGTATCGCAGTGGAAGAACAGGTGCCGCCGCTTTCCGTAGACAGGCCGCTGCAAAAGAAATGTTTGAATTCATAGATACCCCGCGGGGTTCTCATGTATTTCTGGGTGGTGCTGCGCGAAACAGTGGATTCGTGCAACTCCAGTTCGTCGGCAATTTCGCGCAACACCAGGGGGCGCATGCCGATTTCGCCATGCTCAAAGAAATTCGTCTGGCGATTTACGATAGCGGTCGAAACGCGCAGTATGGTATCGAAGCGCTGCTGCAGATTCCTGATCAGC
The DNA here is from genome assembly GCA_041739955.1 of Gallionella sp. GTDB lineage: Bacteria > Pseudomonadota > Gammaproteobacteria > Burkholderiales > Gallionellaceae > Gallionella. The sequence goes on from JBGSMU010000200.1 coordinate 4,919, forward strand.
CATTTTGCTTCCTGCAATTGAGTAGACAATTGGGATGAATTCTTGTCATCACGTTGTTGCAGGATATTTGCGTATATCTGATTCACGCGTAGTTTTGGCATGGCCTCTATATTGAGCCGTGCACACCACTTGTCTTTGATCTTTTCAACAATCACGTCCGGAACGACGTAATCGGCAACACTTTGGTTGAATTCCGAGCCCGGCTTTGGGTTCATACTGACTATCAATTGCTGGGCGGCACGCAACTCGTCGTCCGAACAGCGCAGCAGTCTTTTGATCTTTGTAAAGTCGTGTGCCGCAACCAGATCGAGATGTTGGCTAACAAGACGGATGGCCAGATCGCGTTGCGGGATATCCTCGGGCAGTGACTTGAGTTGCAGCGCCAGACATTCGCCAAGATTGCGTGCGGCAAGACCTGGTTGATCCAGGTGCTGCAATTGCACCAACGCGGTTTCAAGATCGTCCAGCGTTATCTCCAGCTCTGCAGGCAATAGCTCTGTCAGCTCTTCCAGATCCTGTGCCAGATAACCGTTGTCATCCAGTGCGTCGATCAGCATCCCAACCACTTTGCGGTCTTTGTCGTCCAGTGTGCTTGTCGTCAATTGATTGTGCAGATGTTCGCGCAAGCTTGCCTGCTCTGCCGCCTGTTCCGGGTAATAATCATCCTCGTCATCGGTGCTGCGCGTTGTGCCAGTGCCGGTATTCCAATCGGTTGGTTCGTTGCCGAAGTCATCCGCGCCGCTATCCTCGGAACTGGGTTTTTCCTCGGGACTATCGGTATTCTCCGATTTGCTTGAAGCGCCCGGAGAATTTTGCTGGTCTGCAGGGAATATGCTGGTTACGGACTCATCAGACGACTCCAGCATGGGATTTTCTTCCAGCATGCGAGCCACTTCCTGATGCATGTCCAGCGTGGAAAGCTGCAGCAAGCGAATAGCCTGCTGCAGCTGCGGGGTTAGCGTCAGTTGTTGGGATACGCGAAGTTGAAGAGAGGGTTTCATTGCTTAAAGTGGTGGCAGGGAATATTTCAGGGAGCTATTTGCGTCAAAGCTTGAAGTGCTCTCCCAGATATACTTTTCTCACGCCCTCATTATAGATGATTTCATCGGGTTTGCCTTCGGCCATTACCGATCCGGCATTGATTATATAAGCCCGTTCGCAGATGCCCAGCGTCTCCCGGACATTGTGGTCGGTAATCAATACACCGATTCCGCGCTCTTTCAAAAAACGAATGATTTTCTGGATATCCAGAACGGCGATCGGGTCCACGCCGGCAAAGGGTTCATCCAGCAGTATGAATCGGGGGTCTATCGCCAATGCACGCGCGATTTCAACGCGCCTCCGCTCGCCCCCGGAGAGGCTGACTGAAGGATTGTCACGAATATGTGTGATATGCAAGTCATCAAGCAGCGCTTCGAGACGTGTTTGTATTTTATCTTCCGACAGACCCTGAACTTCCAGTACAGCCTGGATATTCTGGGATACGGTCAGGCGGCGAAATATTGAAGCTTCCTGTGGGAGATACCCCAGGCCCAGACGCGCGCGCCGGTGTATCGGCAGATGCGTGATGTTCTGATCATCAATGAATATTTCGCCCCCGTCTACCGCGATCAGTCCCACGATCATGTAGAAAGAAGTGGTTTTTCCGGCGCCGTTTGGTCCCAGTAGTCCAACCACCTCACCGCTCTTTACAGATAATGAGGCATCCTGAACCACGGTGCGGGAACCGTACTTCTTCTTCAAGCCTACTGCACGCAATTCACTCATATTCATTCTGACGGCTTAATTAAGTCACTGGATGGCACGATCCCGCGAGGAGGTGGGGCATCTTCTCTGGGTTTGGGTTGCAATATTGCGCGCACCCGTCTGGGAGTTGTGTTTTCCGGTACAGCTTCATCGCCGTTCACCTGGAAGATTTCGGTTTTAGCGCTGTATGTGATGTGTTCTCCGGTCACTTCATCAAGATCGCGTTTAAGGCGGGCCTGTATGTGAAGGAGTATGGTCTCGGCATGCGAATCATATTCTATGCTTTCCCCGTAACCTTCTACATAACCTTCCATTCCTTCCCGTTTTTGTCTGAAGCTTGCGGGCTTGCCATACGCGGAAACTTGCATAAAGCCTTCTTTATCCTGTTCAACAACAATCTTTTCCCCGGTTATCAGGAGCGAACCTTGAGACAGATGCACATTACCGGTGAAAGTGCTGCTCTGACGGGCGTCGTCTACGATTACGCTGTCAGCTTCCAGATTGATCGGCTGGTCATGGTCGGCGCGCTCGGCAAAGCTGACTGTCGCAAACAATAACAAAGATAAGGCAAGAATCAGCCTACTTCTTGCCGGATACATATTCGCCCCTGACATTGGAAATCAGCTTGATGGTGTGCGCATTGTTATCGATCTCAAGACCAGTTGCATTCAGGGTGTTGGAGCCTTCGGCAATGCTTACCGCTTTATCGGTATTTAAAAGATTTTTTTCTGGAAGAATGCGCAGATATTCGGTCTGTGCCCGGAGTTCATCACGTTGTGCGCTGGCATTTCGCAAGATCTCAACATGTTCGTATAAGTGGATAATATCTCCCTTCCCCGAGAGGGCGCCTCGTTTTGCAACGGAATGTATCGGCGGATGTTCGGGGGTCAGTATAGTGATCCTGGGAACATCCAGGGTAGTTGTGTCGTCATCCGGAAAGTGTTCCATTTTGTTCGCTGCGATGATGAATCTCGGAGTTCCCTCCTTGCTGAGCTGGATAGCGGAAAAGTTCTCCACGATAGCGTCCGGCTCATGGAGGTTGCTGCGGTCCGGCTTGTCAGGGCCGGGTTGGACTTGCTGATTCAACCAGTAAGTGCCGCCCAATAAACCGAGCAATGGCAGCAGGGGTAGCCAGTAGCGGATATGCGATACAACGGTCATTTCAAATAAGGTGCCAGCTGGGCATCCAGTGTCCCTTGCGCTGACATGATCAATTCGCATGCTTCACGAACGGCTCCATGTCCCCCCTTGCGCTGGGTCACGTAATCGGAATGCTCGCGAACGATTTGTGGAGAGTCGGGTACGCTGATTGACAAGCCGACATTGCGCATTACACAGAGATCGACCACGTCATCGCCCATGTATGCGGCAGCATCGCGCGATAATTTGAGCTTGTCGAGCAGGTCGATCATGGCCTCCAGTTTGCGCTCGACGCCCTGATAGACATGCTCTATCCCTAAATTCAGGGCGCGCGATTCCACGCATTTTGAAGTGCGCCCCGTAATAATGGCGACTTGTATGCCGCTGGCCTTGAGCATCTTTATGCCGTGGCCATCCAGCGAGTTGAAACGCTTGAATTCCTCGCCGGCATCGGAAAAATACAAGCCGCCATCGGTCATGACACCGTCTATATCAAAGGCGACCAAGCGAACCAATTTCGAGCGACTTAACAGCATAGCTTTCTCTCCTGATAAAACTTTGGCCTAAATAACTTTGGCGTGCAAAAGGTCATGCATATTGAGGGCGCCAACCAGTTTAGTCTGATCATCAACCACCAGCATCTGGCTGATGTTGAATTGTTCCATTATCTGCACTGCCTCGGCAGCGAGCGCATCGGGACTTATGCAGCGTGGGTTGGCCGACATCACGCTGCGTACAGAGGTTTCGTTGAAATCGAGTTTCTTGGCAAGTGTGCGGCGCAGATCGCCATCGGTATAAATGCCCAGCACGCGCTTGTCGTCATCCACAATAGCGGTCATGCCGACACCTTTTTTGGAGATTTCGAGTATCGCATCGCTCAACATCGCATTCTCCAGGATCATCGGGACACGCTCGCCGCTACGCATGATATCGCGGACATGGGTGAGGAGTCTCCGCCCCAGACTTCCCCCGGGATGAGAGCGGGCGAAATCTTCCGCGCCGAATCCTTTGGCATCAAGCAATGCTACTGCAAGCGCGTCACCCAAGGCTAAAGCCGCGGTAGTGCTGGCTGTTGGGGCAAGATTCATCGGGCATGCTTCTTTGTCCACTGCTGCATTCAGGTGCGCATCTGCGACTTGCGCAAGACTCGATTCCGGCTTGCCGGTCATGCTGATGAGTTTGGCTCCCTGGCGTTTGATGATGGGTACTATAGTCATCAGCTCCTGGCTTTCGCCGGAATAGGAGAGCGCAATGATGACATCCTCGCTGGTGATCATGCCGAGGTCACCGTGGCTTGCTTCGCCGGGGTGAACGAAATAAGCGGGCGTTCCGGTGCTGGACATGGTTGCCGCGATTTTTCGCGCGATATGGCCGGATTTCCCCATGCCGCTGACTATGACCCTGCCTTTGCACTGCAGAATGATATCCAATGCGTGAAGGAAATTATCGTCAAGGCGTGCGCTGAGCGCCTGTACGGCAGAAGCTTCGATATTCAACACTTCCCGAGCAAGGTCGAGAGCGTGGCGCGATGCAGTGACTAGTTTGTTCATAGCGGGGGATTATAGCAGTGCACTTATTTTGCAGTGAAATTTTGCAAGAATCGTTACTTAGGGCATTATCTTATTTATGGCGTTTACGCCGCTTGTGAAAATCCTATGACGAATTCATTGCAACTTTTGCTGATTTTGCTGGCCGTTGCGGTCGGGGTGGTAGTGCTTTGTCGTCTGCTGCATCTGCCCGCAATGCTGGGCTATCTCATAGTCGGCATCATGATTGGTCCGCATGCTTTGGGCTGGATACCTGACGCGCCGGAAACCAGACATCTGGCCGAGTTCGGCGTGGTATTCCTGATGTTCAGCATCGGGCTGGAATTCAGTCTGGCGAGACTGAAGGGAATGCGGCGACTGGTATTCGGCATGGGAACCGCGCAAGTTGTGGCAACCATACTGCTGGTCATGCTGACATCCTTGTTCTTTGGGCTCGATTGGCGCGCCGGCCTGGCATTGGGGGGGGTGTTGGCGATGTCTTCTACCGCGATTGTCAGCAAAATGCTGGTCGAGCGCGCCGAGCTGAATACCCCGCATGGCCAGAATATCATGGGCGTTCTGCTGTTCCAGGATCTGGCTGTCGTGCCGCTCATCATCATCATCCCGGCGATGGCCAGCAGCAGCGAGACCATCTATGCCACACTCGGGATGGCGCTGTTCAAGGCCGCACTTGTATTGGCTGCGCTCCTTTACTTTGGTCAACGATTATTGCGACCATGGTTTCATCTGGTTGCCAGGCAAAAGTCCTCCGAGCTGTTCATGCTCAATGTATTGCTTTTCACTCTCGGTCTGGCTTATGTGACCGAGCAAGCGGGACTTTCTCTGGCGCTTGGTGCATTTGTCGCGGGCATACTGATCTCGGAGACGGAGTACCGCTACCAGGTTGAAGAAGACATAAAGCCTTTCCGGGATGTGCTGCTCGGACTGTTCTTCGTCACCATCGGGATGATGCTGGATATGGCGAGCGTGATAGCGGGTTTCGGGTGGGTGTTTTTGCTGCTGCTTATCCTGTTGCCATTCAAGGCGGGTGTTGTGGCGTTACTGGCACGCGGCTTCACGGGTGATTGGGGGGTTGCGATTCGTAGCGGGCTCGGTCTGGCTCAGGCCGGGGAATTCGGGTTTGTGTTGCTGACTTTGACAGGGGATGTGAATCTGCTACCGCATGAAGTGATGCAGAACGTATTGGCTGCCATGCTTATTTCGATGCTGGCGGCCCCGTTCCTGATCCAGCACGCTGAAAAAATCGTAAGGCAGATATCCCCGTCTGCCTGGATGGATAGCGCCTTGCAGTTACACCAGATCGCCGTGCACAGCATGGCCACGGATGCGCATATCATTCTTTGCGGCTACGGGCGCAGCGGCCAAGCTTTGGTGAAGTTCTTCGCGCAGGAGAATATCCGCTTCATCGCGCTTGATCTTGATCCCCGGCGCGTTCAGGAAGCCGTTTCGGCAGGACAAAGAGTCGTGTTCGGCGATGCGGCGAAGCGGGAAGTTTTGCTTGCCGCAGGGCTGATGCGTGCCAAGACATTGGTGGTCACTTATAACGACAAACATTCCGCGCTGAAGATATTGCGTCATGTCAATGAGGTTCGGCCGGATCTGCCGGTGGTGGTGCGTACGACCGATGATACTTATATCGATGAACTCAGGAAGGCGGGCGCAGCCGAAGTGGTGGCAGAAGTGACGGAAGGAAGCGTGATGCTGGCTTCGCAGGCGCTACTGTTATCCGGGGTGCCGTTGAACCGTGTGATACGCCGCGTCCAGGAAAGTCGCGCGGGGCGGTACGCTGCATTCAGTGGATATTTCCGCACTGTACAGATTGAAGATGATGAAGCGGGATCGGCTTTACAGCCACGATTTTTAAGTGTTCTGATCAAGTCCAATTCGGAAGTGGCTGGAAAAGCGTTGCGTGATGCGGATTTGGGAACGCTGGGTGTTGATGTATATGCCGTGCGCCGTCGAAATGTACAAGGGGCTCAGCCGAGCGAAGATATGATATTGCTTGCCGGGGATGTGCTGGTGCTGTTTGGTTTGCCGGATGCACTTCAGCTTGCAGAACAGCATTTGTTTCGCGATAAGTGAACTTTGTTAAGAAGGTTGGCGGGGGCGTAAAAAAGCCCGCCGAAGCGGGCTGTGTCACGCCGGGTGAATCTGGTTAGACGCCCATGCAGACGGTGTAAGTTGTTGCGTCATCAACGGTAGCTGTTGGTTCGGCATCCGCGCCAAGGGCATAACCTGTGGTCGGTGTGGCCATCATTGACCCTGACGCAGTGTTGCCATCATCCATCTGAAGATCAAGTTGTTTGACAAATTTCCCCAGGATGCCTTCAGAGCAGATGATATAGGAACCACGGATGGGGTTGGCGCCAGCTGCTGCATTCACTGGTGTGGTAGCAACGTTGTTTGTACCGCTCTGAAAACCAATATTGCCGCCAGCCGCGTTTACCGGCAAATAGTCGGTTGCTGCCGTATCCGTAGAGCCGGGAGCCAAACCGGCCAAGCGAACATGCTGCCAGAAAACATAGCTTTCTGCCGCAACGGTGGATGCATTCCACGCGCCTTCGATCACGCCGTTGCCAACTACGCATGTCGCACCAGCGGTACATGCAGTTCCACCTGTAATATGATCGGCAAGTCTGGCATCATCGCCTGGCAGGGATTTGAATTTGTCCTGATAGCCGTACACGAATACAGGAATATTCTTGAAATCATTAGCCAGATTCTTGACCTTTGCGCTGTTGATAAGCTCTTGCCCTTTTAGAACGCCACCCAGTAGGAGACCGATGATCACTAACACGATAGCGATTTCGATTAAGGTAAAGCCGGATTGATTGCGTTTCATTGTGTTAATCTCCAAAATATATGAATTACGGCTTGATATTAGCAAATTGTGTGCCACAAACCCAATACCTTTCGCGTTTTATTGAAGATCGTTATAAATAGTTGTATAAAAATCAATTTATTATGTTGCATAATATTTTATTATGACAATAATGCCTTGGAGTGGAAGTGGCTCATAAATATGTCAGACAAAGCAATTGAATAGCCGGATCGGTGTGGGTTGACGAAATTATGACGGAATGGTGACGAAATGTTGACAGCCGGGTTGGGTAGATATGTGCGCACAGGCCGCTGGTTGTTGTTGGCGATGCTCGGCTTGTTGCATGGCGTATTATTGCTTGGAATCGATAATTTGTTGGTGCATCCCCTTATTTTGGCTCACTTGGGGCTTTTTTTGCTCTGGCAACCCCTTTGGCAAGGTGAGAAGGAAATTGGGCTGGGTACGCTGCTTTTTATCGCGATTGCTGCTCTTGTGGCGATGTTCTGGTTGACTTGGTGGACTATCGCTTTTTGGATTACAGGATTGTTCGGCTTGGTAGGAGCGCGCGTGTTTTTCTTCCGTGACCGCTGGGCACGCCTGATGTACCTGTCGGTCATGGCTTATTTGCTTGCCGCTTTACTGCTCTGGGTTGTTCCCAACTTGTTTTCAGCACAATCTGCGATTGAGCCAGGACGTATTCTGGTCTGGTATGTTTTGCCCTGCATGTTGATTTTGGTTTCGTTCTTGCCGACTAAAAACGTGCAGCCTGAAGGTTCGCAAACAGTAGACTTTGTATACAGCTTGCTGCTCTTTATGTTACTCACTTTGGTGGTGCTCGGTAGTTTGGCATTCATGAGTCTGGGGCAGTTGGATTATCTGGGCGCATTGTTGCGGACGCTTCTGTTGATGGGCATTGTGCTGCTGGCGCTAGGAGGTTTGTGGAGCCCGCGTTTCGGTTTTAGCGGTTTGCAGAGCATGTTTTCGCGTTACTTGTTGAATATTGGAACGCCATTCGAAAATTGGCTGGCGCAGTTAACTGAGGCAGCGCAGGTGGAGCCCGACGCGGGCAGCTATCTTCGCCATGCGATTACGCTTATGGCCGATTTGCCGTGGCTGTCCGGCCTGTCTTGGCAATCACCCGATGGCGCGGGCCAGATCGGGGTTTTTAGTGATTTCAGGGTTGAGGTGACGGACGGTGAATTAAAGTTGACGGTTTACGCGCGTCACTTGCTGAACCCTACCTTGATTCTGCACGTGCGTTTGTTAGCTCAGTTGATCGGCTATTTTTATCAGGCCAAGCGGCATGAGCAAAGCTTGCGCGACATAACGCGCTTGCAGGCCGTTTACGAAACCGGGTCGCGGCTTACGCATGACCTGAAGAACATGCTGCAGTCATTATTTTCCCTGACTTCCATTGCGCAAAGCCGTGACGAGAAAGCGACGAATTTATTGTTGCAGCAGCTACCGCAGTTGACGCAACGTATCGAAATGATCATGAGCAAACTGCAGCAACCGCAAGTTGAAGATGAAACTGCCAGCTTGCCTTTGGCTGTATGGTGGAAAGGGTTGCAGCGCCGAAATCAACATCTTGCTATCAAATGGTACGGGAATGAAGATTTGCCGGTCATGAGCATTCCATTCGCAATGTTCGACTGCGTCATCGATAATCTGATCGACAATTCCTTGAGGAAACGTCAGTCAGAAACGGGGGTCACTATTTCCATAGAAATAAAATCCAGGCCGTTGCGGTTGATAGTATGCGATACAGGTACACCAATTCCAGAGCATACAGTTGTGAATCTACTGCGTAACGTGGTTGTGTCCGAGAACGGATTAGGGATCGGGTTATATCAGTCGGCGCGTTGGGCAACACAAGTCGGCTACAGCCTGGAATTAACCAGCAATAAAGTGGGGAAGGTGTGTATGGAGTTGCGCGAGAATAGGGAATATAAAGCAAAATGAAATTGCTGGAAGTGTCAGTTGGTATTGCAGTCTGGTTTTTACATGGATCTACTGCCCGCAACAGGGCAAATGGTTATATGATAAGCTCCCCAACGTTGTTATTACCCCTGAATTAATTTCTGTTTCATGATTTCCACTAACGCCTTCGCAAACCTCCTGCTTCGTCAGGAAATCCTTGATTTGCACGCTTATCATGTGCCGGACGGCTCCGGATACATCAAACTGGATGCGATGGAGAACCCCTATCTTCTCCCCGGTTCGTTGCGAGAAGAAATTGCCGGGATAATGGCGTCTGCTGCAATCAACCGCTATCCGGATCCTGTCGCATCAAGTCTCAAGCAAAAGATTCGTCTGACAGCAGGTTTGCCGGATGATATGGGCATTCTGCTCGGAAACGGTTCCGACGAGTTGATACAATTACTGGCGATGGCACTCAACAAACCGAACGCCGTTTTGATGAGTGTCGAGCCGTCATTTGTAATGTACAAAATGATCGCGACTTTAACGGGAATGCGTTATGTGGGCATTCCACTCGCCCCGGATTTTTCCCTTGATCTACCCGCGGTGATTGCTGCTATCGAACGTGAGCAACCTGCGTTGATTTTTTTGGCATACCCGAATAATCCCACAGGCAACCTTTTTTCGACTGGTGATGTGATGGAGATTATCGAGCGCGCCAAGGGGTTAGTCGTGCTAGACGAGGCCTACTATGCCTTTGCCAGCAATAGCTTTATTCCTTATTTGTCCAAATATCCGAATCTATTGGTGATGCGTACTTTTTCCAAGCTAGGAATGGCCGGGCTACGTCTGGGATTTCTGACGGGAAGCGCGGAATGGCTGGACCAGTTGGAAAAGCTGCGCTTGCCGTATAATGTCGGTGTGCTTCCTCAATTGGTTGCAGGTAAGATGCTGGAGCGGCATGATGTGCTCTTGCATCAGGCGGAGCAGATCAGAGGCGATCGAGAACGCTTGTATCGGCAAATGAGTGAAATAGCCGGTGTTGATGTTTACGCGAGCGAGGCAAATTTCCTGCTTTTTCGTGTGAAAGATGCAAACGCGGTATTCGATGGACTCAAGCAGCGTGGCATTCTGATCAAGAACTTGGGCAATGGACATCAGATGTTGAAAGGCTGTTTGCGCGTCACGGTCGGCATGCCGGAAGAGAACGAAAGATTTATAACTGCATTAAGGAAGGTCTGAATAAGTAGCAATAAATGAAAACGACGAGCGCACATTCTGTTGCAGATGTTCGAGTTGGCCGGAAATTACCCTGGCAAGGGTCATTTCGCCGACCATTCCGGACGATTTCCCGTTCATCAGACGCA
>JBGSMU010000201.1:0-3104 GCA_041739955.1 Gallionella sp.
GCGCGTCGCGTCGTCTTGCTGTAGCGGTCAAAGCTGCTTGCAGAGAGTGTTATTTGTTTCATCGTTCGGCTCCGTTTGTTCGATCTTCGCTTCTGACATCATGAAACGAAATCGTTCAGGACTTAATCAGAGATTCCCTAAGCAAGTGTGTGGATTCTGGCAGGAAATTGTTTCAACAATATTAAACGAGGAACTTCTTTCATAATTGAGATAACCATGCAATGCATGCTTTGTTCCAAGGAAAAGCCTGCTGGTCCGGTAGGCGGATGATTTGGCGAGTAAATGTAGATGATATATAAAAACGGGCCTCCGAAGAGGCCCGTCGTTTACTACAGTGTGTAGTTAATGCTAACGGCTTAGAACGAGTGCTGCAATCCCAGAGAAATCGCGGAAGGCGATGTTCCGAAACCCGAGTTTGAAGTTGAACCGGCAGTGCTCTGCGAGAATCCGTAGTTGACACCCTTGCCGTTCGTGATCTTGGAGTAGACGACATACAGCTTGGTGTGCTTGCTCAGGCCGTGGTCGTAACCAAGTGAGACCTGACTGGCATCGCTGTCGGCAATTTCAGCTGTACCGGAACCGATCTTGCCTGCTTTGCCATAGGCAACTTTAATTGCCTTGTTGCCGCCCAGATCATACTTGCCACTCACATAGGTTGCTGTGTGGCCGTACTTGCTGTCTTTGGCAGCGTTAGCCATGTCGTCAGTGGTTTTCTCATAAACAACACCCACCGAGAATGCATCCAGGTTGTAACCTACGCCAACCTTGGTCGCTGACTCTGTGTCACCGCCGGTAGTCGCTTTGCTTTCCAGTTTGTGCGTCTGATAGCCGACAGCAGCGTAAATCGGGCCGCCCTTGTAGGAAACGGACAGGCTGGTGACGCTGTCTTTCTTGTCGGTGCTGACTTTATTGCCTTCTGATAGATTAGCCATGGCCAGTGCAGCAGATATGCCATTGAACTCAGGGCTGAAATAGGCCAGCACGTCGGTTGGACGCTCATCGAATGCAGCAGTGGAGTTGATGCCTTTTACACCGCCCAGCAACGCGCGATTATCCGCAATGCCGTCACCGAAAACATCAAGCTTGCGAGTTGACAGTTTGTAAGGACTATCGTGACGACCAAACAATACTTGACCGAAATCGCCTTTCAAACCTGCGAAAGTGTTGCGACTAGCAAAAGTGTTTTTTGCGGAAGCGTCGATATCGATCTGCTGCTCGACTTGCCAGATCGCGGACAGGCCATCACCCAGATCTTCGGAACCCTTGAATCCGAACTTGGACACGTTACTGGACACGACGCGCTTGGTAACGCCTTTAACGGCAGTTGCGCCATTGGCAGTTGTCGTTCCGTCGCCGGTAGTGATCGAATCGTAGGATACGTCAGCCTTACCGTAAAAAGTGAAATTGCCATTGTCGGCCATAGCCTGCATTGGCAAAGCGATTGCTGCAGTAAGCGCAACAACGATCAGTTTCTTTTGCATCATTAAATCTCCCGAGAATATTTATATAAAGCCGCCAAATTGCGACGGAGCGAATCTTAAGTATCGAATGTTAAGAATTGATGAATGAAATATGACAAGTTTGTTGCGGTGCTAAATACATCCTGATTTCAGGAAGTGTTTTGCATAGCGGCTGCTCATCCGCGACATCGGCAACAGTACGAGCAGGTCGGCAGTGTTGAAATCAGGATCCCAATACGGCTCGCCGCAGATATACGCGCCAAGCCTGAGGTAGCCTTTGAGTAAAGGCGGAATCGGTGCGTCGAGATATTGATTCAGTGCATTGAGCGGCAACGGACAACGCGGGAACACCCTGTATTCGATAGGTGCCGAATATATCCGGTGCAATTTTCGGTAGATGCTGGCTGCAACATGACCGCCATCTGCCATGCTGATACTGGCGCAGCCGATCAGGTACTGGTGGTTATGCTGCACCATGTATTGCGCAAGTCCGCTCCACAACTGGGTGATGGTTGAGCCGTCGCGAAAATCCGGGTGTACACAGGATCGGCCAACTTCCACCATGCTGTCGCTCAGGTGCAGCAACCGCGTCAGGTCGAATTCAGTCTGGGAATAATATCCGCCGATCTTCAACGCTTGATCAGGTGGCAGAATGCGATAGGTTCCTACAACTTTGTTTTCGCTACTTTCGCGTACCAGCAAATGTTCGCAGTATTTGTCGAATATATCCCGGTCGATCTCTTCTTTTGCACTGGGCAGGAATGCGCCCATCTCTTCGGCAAATACTTTGTAACGCAACTTTTGCGCTTCCAGAATTTCCGATTCTGTACGGGCAATTGAAGTGATAAGTCGTCGCTGGGCGGCATGTTGGGGTTGCAGATTGAGTTCCAGCATTGCATCTCCTGAGGAGGATTTAAGATGCGATCAGCTTAGGAATTTCTTGTTACAGCGCGGTGAAGGGAATATTAAGAGAATGTTAAAAACTCATGCACTTTCTATAGACTGCTCCCGGAGCAAGGGTCGCCCATGTCTTTGGGCAGATACTACAGCCTCGTAAAATGAATGCATACGCTGTGCAAGCTTCTCCGCCGACCATGCTTGCGCATAATCGCGGGCAGTTTCTCCAAGCATAGTCCTGGCTGCATCATCGCCCAGCATTGCGATAACCCTGGCGGAAAAGTCTTCCACATCATCCTGGGCGATCCATACCCCGCTGCCTTCATGCAGGACATCACGAGTCCCCATCTCGGCAATCGACACCACAGGAACGCCCTGAGCCATCGCTTCCAGCAGAACCAGCCCTTGAGTTTCGGTCTTCGATGAAAAGACGAAGATGTCAGCGCTTCGATAGCAGCTGTTAAGCTCGGAGTTGCGGTCCAGGTAGCCGATAAACATGACATTTCCATCAAGCGCGAGTTTGTCGACCTGATGTTTCAAGTCTTCAAGCGCCGGACCTTCACCTGCAATCAGCAATAGTGCATCTGGTATTTCCCGGCGGACACGGTTAAGGAAGGTCTGAATAAGTAGCAATAAATGAAAACGACGAGCGCACATTCTGTTGCAGATGTTCGAGTTGGCCGGAAATTACCCTGGCAAGGGTCATTTCGCCGACCATTCCGGACGATTTCCCGTTCATCAGACGCA
>JBGSMU010000202.1:0-8439 GCA_041739955.1 Gallionella sp.
TGCGTCTGATGAACGGGAAATCGTCCGGAATGGTCGGCGAAATGACCCTTGCCAGGGTAATTTCCGGCCAACTCGAACATCTGCAACAGAATGTGCGCTCGTCGTTTTCATTTATTGCTACTTATTCAGACCTTCCTTAACAGTAAGATGTGGATTATCCCCCGATTCATATGCCTGTTCAACCGCGTTGGCGGCATATCGTTATGCCATAAAGTTTTACGGGGGCAAAGTTCGATCAGCTTTGCAGGGGTTGTTCTTTTAATGTGCGTAAAAACGGACAACTTCCCGGATGACAAATACCAGCAATATTGCGCTGATCACCAACAACAGAGTGTTATAACGCTTTTGCTGTTTGATAAGTTTACGCAACGTTTCGGTATCCTCGGGTTCGGGGCGCTCCGACAGGTAGCGGTGTAGCAGACGGGGCAGTTGCGGAAGCAGGGTTGCATAGTTCGGCGCCTCGATCTTCAGTGTCTTGACGAACCCGCGCCAGCCTATCTGTTCTGCCATCCAGCGCTCCAGCCAGGGCTTTGCGGTCTTCCACAAGTCCAGCTCGGGATCAAGTTGCAGTCCCAGACCTTCGATATTCAGCAGCGTCTTTTGCAAGAGTACAAGTTGTGGCTGGATCTGTATCCCGAAACGGCGCGAAGTCTGGAACAACCTCAACAGTACCCGCCCGAAGGAAACTTCGCGCAGCGGCTTGTCAAAAATCGGTTCGCACACGGCGCGAATAGCCGACTCCAGTTCGTCTACACGCGTCTCGGCAGGCGCCCAACCGGATTCTATGTGAACTTCGGCTACACGCTTGTAGTCCCGGCGGAAGAATGCAATGAAGTTCTGCGCAAGATAGCGTTTGTCGGTATCGGTCAGCGTGCCCATGATGCCAAAATCCAGTGCGATGTATTGCCCGTTCTTGGCCACCTGGACATTACCCGGATGCATATCTGCGTGAAAGAACCCGTCACGGAACACTTGTGTGTAAAAGATCTCCACGCCGTTCGCGGCCAGCCTGGGTATGTCTACTCCGGCTTTGCGCAACTCGTCGATCTGGCTGATGGGGATGCCATACATGCGTTCCATCACCATTACTTCCGGCGTGCAATAGTCCCAATACATTTCCGGTACCCGCAACAATGGTGAAGTTGCAAAGTTGCGGCGCAACTGGCTGGCATTTGCCGCCTCGCGGGTCAGATCCAGCTCATCGTCCAGATGCTTCTCGAACTCCCTGATCACCTCACGCGGTTTGAGTCGACGACCATCCGCCCAGAGTTTTTCAACCAAGTCAGCCGCCGCCTTCAGCAAGGCAATATCGTGCTCTATGATGCGGCTTATCCCCGGGCGCAATAATTTCACCGCTGCCTGCCGGCCATCAGGTAACACCGCAAAGTGCACCTGCGCCACCGAGGCGCTGGCCACAGGTGTTTCTTCGAAACTCTGAAACACCTCGCTTAGCGGCTTTCCGTATGCCGCTTCCAGCAATGCGACCGCCTGTGAAGACGGGAAGGGAGGTACCTGATCCTGCAGTTTGGCAAGCTCATCGGCGATATCGGGCGGCATCAAGTCTCGACGCGTAGACAACATCTGTCCGAACTTGACGAATATCGGGCCAAGATTTTCCAGAGCGAGACGCAAACGTACCGCACGGGGTTTCGACGTGTTGCGCAGGAATAGCAACAGGTTCAAAGGCAGGCGCATCCAGCGCATACGTTCATGGGCAAGGAGGAATTCGTCCAGCCCGTAACGCAGCACGACAAAGATGATTTTGATCAGACGGAAGAAGCGCAGCAATGGTTGGATCTTTCTGGGGTTTTTTCGATTCTAACGCAAGTTATTTAAGCCGGCTTCGTTCTTTGTAATTTTGTCTTCGATCTGCACGCACAGAAGGATGCGATGGCCATATCCATCATGGTTTTCCGTAATTGTGCAGAGTTCATCTCCCCCGGAATTCAAGGTGTCGGATCAATCCGCGCTGCCATTCTCTGGAAGTCATCAAACAAGAGGGTTCGATTCGGCGACAGGTGCTGAGCAGCCCGCTATGTGCGCTACCACACAAACAACACGGATATATGGGGGTACATTAATTCAGTAGTGAAAACATATCATTATGCATTAGGCATAACGAGGCTGCGCGAGATCCCAATTCCAGTTTGCAATACATGTGTTGCAGCTAGTCGTTGCATTTCAGCGTTGAACAAACATTCTGCAAATCATATTCACTGAAAGGGAAGTGATGAAATCATCCCGGCAATCGTTGGTAAACACCAATCCTTCATTTCACCAGTGTAAGCATGTTGCGGGGAAAGTCACGCAGCTGCCGGGTACAAGCCGGGCAGCAACCTTGCTACCCGGTACTGAATCGCAAGATCCAATGGACGCATAAATCATGAGCAAAGCCAAGCCGACGACAAAATCAAAGCCATCACCCAGGGCCAAGTCAACAGCAAAAGCCAGGCCGCAACTCCCCAAGGCCCCTACCGGCATCCAGGGGCTGGACGAGATCACCGAAGGTGGATTGCCCAAAGGACGCCCGACGTTGGTGTGCGGCGGGGCGGGCTGTGGCAAGACGCTGCTCGCGATGGAGTTTCTGGTGCGCGGCGCGACCGAGTTTGACGAACCGGGCGTGTTCATGGCGTTCGAAGAGTCAGCTCAGGACCTGACCCAGAACGTCGCCTCGCTCGGCTTCGATTTGAACGACCTGGTCGCGCGCAAAAAGATCGTGCTGGATTATGTGCATATCGAGCGCAGCGAGATCGAAGAGAGCGGAGAATACGATCTGGAAGGATTGTTTATCCGCCTGGGTTCAGCCATAGCCTCCATCGGCGCCAAACGTGTCGTGCTCGATACCATCGAGACGCTGTTTGCAGGCTTGTCCAACCAGACTATTCTGCGCGCCGAATTACGCCGCTTGTTTCTTTGGCTGAAGGATAAGGGCGTGACGGCCATCATTACCGGCGAACGCGGCGACGGAACGCTGACGCGCCAGGGCCTGGAAGAATACGTCTCGGACTGCGTGATCGTGCTCGATCATCGCGTGACCGAGCAAACTTCCTCGCGGCGCTTGCGTGTGGTCAAGTATCGCGGATCGACCCATGGCTCCAACGAGTACCCGTTCCTCATCGACGAAGACGGTATTTCGGTACTGCCGATCACATCGCTGAGTCTGGATCACAAAGCCTCCAGCGAACGTATTTCCAGCGGCGTTGCGCGACTCGACGCGATGCTGGGGGGCGCCGGGTATTACCGTGGCAGCAGCGTGCTGGTCTCCGGAACGGCGGGAACCGGCAAGAGCAGTCTTGCCGCACACTTTGCCGACGCCGCCTGCCGACGCGGCGAGCGCGTACTCTATTTTGCCTTCGAGGAATCGCCCGATCAGATCATGCGCAACATGCGTTCTATCGGGATCGATCTGCAACAGTGGATAAAAAAAGGTCTGCTGCAGATTCAGGCTCACCGCCCCTCGTCTGCGGGCCTGGAAATGCACCTGGTCATGATGCACAAATTGATCGCGGACTTCAAACCGCGGGTGGCGATCCTGGATCCGTTGAGCAGTTACGTCATCGGGGACAATCAGATCGAAGTCAAATCGATGTTGATGCGACTGGTGGATTTTCTGAAAACAAGACAGATCACCGGCCTGTTCACCAATCTGGCACAGGGCGGCAGCCCGGTTGGACAAACAGAGATTGCCATTTCGTCCGTGATCGACACCTGGCTATTGCTGCGCGATATCGACGGTGGAGGTGAGTGCAATCGTGGTCTGTCCATCCTGAAATCGCGCGGCATGGCGCACTCGAACCAGATACGCGAGTTCCTGTTGACCGATCACGGTGTGGAATTGCGCGATGTCTATGTTGGACCGGAAGGCGTGCTGACCGGCTCGGCGCGGCTGACAAAAGAGGCGGAAAATGAAGCCGAACAGTTAGTACGCAATCAGGACGTCGAACTGCGGCAAATCGAGCTGGAACGCAAGCGCACCACGCTGGAAGCGCAGATCGCCGTGCTGCGCGCCGAGTTTGCGGTGCAAGAGATCGCGTCGTTAAAAATCATCGGCCAGGAAAAAGCACAGAAAGCCCAACTCGCGCAGGGACGTGTGGACATGGGCATCAGCCGTAAAGTGGATGCAAAGCCGAACAAACGAAAAGGTGGCTCGAAATGAAAATGAATTCGGCCCGGTCCGCGCAGCCCAAAGCCAAGGCTTCACAGCTCGAAATAGTCCCAAGCCAATATATTCTGAAACTGTACGTTGCCGGACAGTCGCCGAAATCTACAAACGCCATCGTCAACATCAAAAAGATCTGCGAGGAAAACCTGCAAGGGCGCTACGAACTGGACGTGATCGATCTGTACCAGCAGCCGCAACTGGCGCAGGGCGAGCAGATCATCGCCCTGCCGACACTGATCAGAAAACTTCCGCCGCCATTGCGCCGCATCATCGGCGACCTGTCGAATACCGAGCGCGTGCTGGTGGGGCTGGATATACAAAGTAAACCGTGATGGAAAACTATAAAAATTCGCCATTGCTCGTATTTTGCAGGGTGGGCAAACGGCTTCATCGCTTGATGGAACTACTAGCCATTCGACTAAGCTGTCAAAAGACGACAGCCAAGTCGCTGGTTATGCCCACGCGGAACGAGATAAGAGAAACCGCGTGGGCACCAAAGCGTGCCCACCCTACGCTGCGGGAAATACGAAAGAAAGCGTAATGCCAAACAAGCCCACAACCCAACCGCAGCTCCTCGCAGAAAACGCAGACCTGCGCACCCGGCTTGAAAAAGTCGAAACGACCCTGAGCGAGATACTCAGCGGAGAGTCGGACGCATTGTTCGTCGCCGGCGTGGGTGGTGCGCAGCTATTTACGCTCAAGGGTGCCGATCAGTCCTACCGGACTCTGATCGAGAACATGAGCGAAGGGGCGCTCACCCTGACAGCGGAGGGCTTGATTCTATATGCCAACCGGCGCTTTGCCGGGATGCTCGGAACGCCGCTCGAAAAAGTGATCGGCTCGGATATCAGCAACTGGTTTGCGCCGGAAAGCCGGCATGCCCTTCAGGCACTGCTGCGAAAAGATGCGGCCGATAACCACCGTGAGGAACTGTCCCTCGCTGCCGCTGACGGAATACTGGTGCCGGTCTATCTATCGGTGAGCCGCCTTGTTCTGGATGAAATTGACTCAGTATGCATGGTCGTGACCGACCTGAGGGAACAGAAATGCAATGAAGCGATTCTCGCTGCAGAAAAACTTTCGAACGCGATACTGGAACAGGCCGCCGACGCGATCGTGATCTGCGACGAGACCGGACGGATCATGCGCGCCAGCAAGCAGGCGCAAGCACTCTTCGGCAACAACCCCATCGGACAACTGTTTGAGCAGGCTTTTCCCCTGCGCCAACTGGATGGCGCTGCACTTTCTGCTGTAAGTGCGATCGATACGAAACGTAGCCTGTCAGTGGAGGCGAAGCTGGAACGCAACGGGCAGGAATTCGATCTTCTGGTGAGTGTCGGCTACCTGAAGGGCGAACTAGACGAGCTGCTCGGCAGCGTGGTTACGCTGACCGACATAACCGAACGCAAGCAAATGGAAACCGAGCTGCGTGCAAGCGAACTCGCCTACCGCACACTGGCGCAGAACATGCCCGGCATGGTTTACCGGGTGTTCGTCCGCGAGGGCGAGCGGATGCAGTTCTATAACGCAATGCCGGTTCTGATTACAGGCTACGCAGTGGATGAACTGGCAACCGGCCCAGTATGCTCGATCGAGCCGCTGATCCTGGACGAGGATCGCCCCGGCGTGATGGCGGAGGTCAGGCGCGCGATTGCAGGGAAACGTGCCTTCGCGGTGGAGTACCGGCTGAAGCACAAGGACGGCGGCATACGCTGGATGGCAGAACACGGCATGCCTGTTTACGGTGCGAACGGTGCGCCACTTTATATCGATGGCGTGATCTTTGATATCACCTAGCACAAGCAGGACGAAAGAGAACTCAAGCTGTTTCGAGCCCTTCTCGACAATTCCAGCGATGCCATCGAAGTGCTGGATCCTGAGGATCTACGTGTGATAGACGTAAATATAACAAACTGCCGCGAACTGGGTTACAGCCGGGAAGAAATGATGTCCATGAAGATAACGGACATCGACGCGGGAATGACTGCAAACCAGTTAAAAGAGATCCAGGCACAGATCCGACAAACCGGAGAGGCGCGATTCGAAACTATCCATCGGCGCAAGGACGATACTACCTTCCCGGTGGAAGTCAGTTCGAAACTGGTCGAACTCGACAAACCCTACTTGCTGAGCATCGTGCGCGATATCACCGAGCGCAAACAGTCTGAGCTGAAATTACACGAAAGCGAACGTCGCTTTACCGACCTGCTGGAAAATGTAGAACTGATATCAATGATGCTCGACCGAGAAGCAAATATCACCTACTGCAACGAGTATCTGTTGCGACTGACTGATTGGCAACGTGAGGAAGTCATCGGCAAAAACTGGTGGGATACTATTGTGCCGCCCGAGATTCAGGGTATGAAAAATGCTTTTTTCACATCGTTGCTCGACAATCAACTTGAGGCGCGACATCACGAGAACGAGATACTCACTCGTTCGGGCGAGCGCCGGCTCATACGCTGGAACAATTCGGTGTTGCGTTTGGGTTCCGGCGAAGTGATCGGAACGGCAAGCATCGGTGAAGACATCAGTGAGCGAATAAAAGCGGAAGCCGGTATCAAATATCTTAACCGGGTGCTTTCCGTATTGAGCGGCATCAATACACTGATCGTGCATGTGAATGCCCGCGAAGAGTTGTTCAGGGAAGCGTGCAACATCACGGTCGAGGCAGGCGGGTTTCGTATGGCTATGATAGTGATCGTAGACCCAGACACGATGCTGCCGATCTCAATCGCGTCGGCAGGAAAGGATGAGGAACTTCTGGCCGCTGTCAAAAACGTGATGTCGTCCAGTGAAGGTATGCAAAAGACCCTGATCGGTCAGGTGATCAGGGAGAAAAACGCCGTCATATCTAATGATACGCAAAACGATACCAGTCTTTTATTCGGCAAGCAGTACGCCGAAGCCGGGGTAAACTCGATGATGGTATTGCCACTGATCATCTCGGGTGAAGCTGTAGGCACTATTTCGCTATATGCCAGCGAAGCTGAATTCTTCCAGAAAGATGAGATGAAGTTGTTGAGCGAACTTGCCGGCGATATTTCATTCGCAATCGATCACATCGACAAGCAGGATCGGCTCAATTACCTTGCCTACTACGATCCGCTCACAGGCCTCGCGAACCGCAGTCTGTTTTTCGAGCGGGCGGCGCAGTATATACACAGCGCAACCAGCGGCGGGTACAAGCTTGCGATGTGCATGATCGATCTGGAACGGTTCAAGAACATCAACGACAGCCTCGGTCGGCCAGCCGGTGACTCCCTGTTGAAGCAGATGTCGGCATGGCTGACACAATTCGCGTTGGGCACTAACCCGCTGGCGCGTATCGATGCAGACCATTTTGCCCTCCTGATACCGGAAATAAAGTCGGATGGCAATCTGGCGATGCTGGTCGACAACTTGATGGCTGCTTTTCTGGATCATTCGTTCACCCTGAATGACGCCATGTTCCGCATCGGTATCAAGGTTGGTATCGCGCTATTCCCGGATGACGGTGACAATGCAGACATCCTGTTCAGAAATGCCGAAGCCGCGCTCAAGAAAGCCAAGGCGAGTGGTGACCGGTTCCTGCTTTACACACAACAAATGACAGCAGCGGTGGCAGGTAAACTCACTCTCGAAAATCAATTGCGCCAGGCGATAGAAAACGAGGAATTCGTGCTGCATTACCAGCCCAAGGTGAATCTGGTGAGCGGCAAGGTCACCAGCGCAGAGGCCCTGATCCGCTGGAACGATCCGCGCACCGGCTTGGTGCCGCCGGGCATGTTCATCCCGATCCTGGAAGAAACCGGATTGATCTATGAAGTCGGGCGTTGGGCGCTGCACCAG
Organism: Gallionella sp.; assembly: GCA_041739955.1. Classification (GTDB taxonomy): domain Bacteria; phylum Pseudomonadota; class Gammaproteobacteria; order Burkholderiales; family Gallionellaceae; genus Gallionella. The sequence continues at coordinate 7,994 of JBGSMU010000202.1, forward strand.
GCCATGTCAGATTATCTGCGCTGGCGGGCAATGGGATTGCCTGCCGTGCGCATCGCGGTGAACGTGTCCCCGCTGCAGCTGCGCAATACCAACTTCATGGACGAGATCAGGCAGGTAACGTCTCTTGATGCACATGCGTCAGAGGGATTGGAGCTGGAGATCACCGAGAGCCTGATCATGGAGGACGTCCAATATAGTATTGACACTTTGAGTGCGATCCGCGCCATGGGTATCACTTTCGCGATCGACGACTTCGGTACGGGCTTCTCCTCGCTCAGCTATCTGGCAAAACTTCCGGTGGATACACTTAAGGAATCTCTGATTAAGTCCTGAACGATTTCGTTTCATGATGTCAGAAGCGAAGATCGAACAAACGGAGCCGAACGATGAAACAAATAACACTCTCTGCAAGCAGCTTTGACCGCTACAGCAAGACGACGCGACGC
>JBGSMU010000203.1:0-4437 GCA_041739955.1 Gallionella sp.
TGCGTCTGATGAACGGGAAATCGTCCGGAATGGTCGGCGAAATGACCCTTGCCAGGGTAATTTCCGGCCAACTCGAACATCTGCAACAGAATGTGCGCTCGTCGTTTTCATTTATTGCTACTTATTCAGACCTTCCTTAAACTAGTTTACATTACTCACACGATTTTCCGGCTTGCTTGACAGCGCCGACAGGGACACAAAAATGAATCCGCTGGTAGTTGCCGCAATATACAAATTCGTGAAATTGATCGACCACGCGGCTTTGCGCGCACCGCTACAGGCGAAGTGCGACGAGCTGAACATCACCGGCACATTGCTGCTCGCAAGCGAAGGCATCAACGGCACGATCGCCGGCGAACGTTCCGACATAGACGGGATACTGGCCTGGCTGCGCAACGATCCGCGCCTGGCCGATCTGGCACACAAGGAATCCACCGCCGACCATCCCCCGTTCTATCGCATGAAGGTCAAACTGAAAAAAGAGATCGTCACGATGGGTGTGCCGGGTATCGATCCCACCGAACGGGTGGGACAGTACGTGAAGCGGGAAGACTGGAACGCGCTGATCTCCGACCCTGATGTATTACTGATCGACACGCGCAACGATTACGAAGTGGATGTCGGCACATTCAAGGGGGCAGTCGATCCGCGCATCACCACCTTCCGCGAATTTCCCGGGTACGTGAAGAACAACCTCGATCCGCAACATAAACCCCGCATCGCGATGTTCTGCACCGGCGGCATACGCTGCGAGAAAGCCTCGGCCTACATGCTGCAACAGGGATTTCCCGAGGTCTACCATCTGCAGGGCGGGATACTCAAATACCTGGAAAACGTACCGGCGGAAGAAAGCCTGTGGCAGGGTGAATGTTTCGTGTTCGACCAGCGCGTCGCCGTCGGGCAGGGGCTGGCGCAAGGGCATTATGAATTGTGCTATGGCTGCTCTCGCCCGATCACCGCAGAAGAAAAAGCCTCACCGCAATACGAGGAAGGTGTGTCCTGTCCGAAATGCCACGACAGCCTTACACCGGAAAAGCGAGACGCGGCACTGGAAAGACAGAAGCAGGTCGCATTAGCGAAACTGCGCGGCGAAAAACATATCGGCAGACAAAAGAAAAAACCAACGTAACCAATCAACAAAGGTAGCCGGTTAAAAATCCCGCCCCGGCCCTGCGATCTAAAGTATCTGAGCGGCCTCGTCGAAGGACAATCGCGGATTGCGCGGATACATCTTGGTGTGATCCGCGTATCCCAGGTTGATGATGAAATTGGACCTGACCTTGCCGCCGGGGAAGAACTCCGCATCCACCTTGGCATTATCGAACCCCGACATCGGCCCGGCATCCAGTCCCAGTGCGCGGGCGGCGATCAGCAGATAAGCACCCTGCAAAGTACCGTTGCGAAAAGCCGTGGTGTCAATCGCCACTTGATTCCCTGCAAACCAGGACCGCGCATCGGCGGGAGGATAGAGCTTGGGCAGTTTTTCGTAGAACTCCAAGTCGTGCGCGATGATCGCGGTGACCGGCGCGGTGCGCGTCTTCTCCTGATTCCCTTCGGACATCAAAGGCAGCAGGCGCTGTTTGGCCTCGGCGCTGCGCACGAAAACGATCCGTGCGGGTGAACTGTTCGCACTGGTCGGCGCCCATTTCATCAGGTCATACAGTTCATGCAGCAGTTCATCGCTAACCGGCTTGTCCAGCCATGCGCTGTGGGTGTGTGCTTCGCGGAAGATGATGTCCAGGCTTTTATTGTCGAGTTGCAAGATGGTTCCTTAATAAGTTATGCCACTCAATACTGATGGCAGGTTGTACACAATGCGCTATCGATATTCTCAAAACGCAGATATAGCCGTTCGGGGTCTTTTTCCGTAGACGTTGTGTCTCCGTGCTCCTTGTGGCATGACGCGCACTCAATCGTCGCCTCGCCGCTCGCGCCGTACATCACGATCTCGTCGCTATCAGGCTGGCCATTAGCGTTCCGGTCAAAGAACACAACATCACCACGTTGACCGTTCGGTGGAGCGAAATTGGAAACAACTGCCGCGTCCGGATACCTGATGCCAAAGGGGTGATGTGACTTCGGGTTGTTGAAAATATCGCTGAAATCCTCGGCGATCGCATCGGCACCCGGCCCGTGACAGTTCAGGCAACCATCGCTTTGTACTTTTTTTACCCGCTCCGGCAATACCGGGACAGGCTGAGCGACTTTCGGCTGCACGACTTCCGGCGTCATTTCTTTTTGCTGGGCACATCCCGAAAGGAACAGGTTGAACAACGTGAGCGCGAATATCGCGGCCAGGAATCTTGGGTATTTGACCATCTTGTCTCTCCACATCATCGAATGCGTATTTACTATACCCCCATTGCGCACTGGATGCCTCACCAGGCACCAGACAGCAGTCCTCAGGCAACCGCATCCCTTTGCAGAAAGAAATCACCCGACCATTTGCCACCGCGGTAGTCTATCTTCAACCGCTTCGGAACGAATGCCTCGGGCCTGACGATAGGAAAATCTTCCACCGGCGGCTCGACCTCGAAATCCATGACGTTGCATGCCTTGGTCATGATCGGGCGGAACCCCACTTTCAGGTGCGGTGAGACCGCTGCAAAATTGGCCGCCTGCGCATCCCTGCCGAAGCGCACCGCCTTGCGGATCAGGCAACTGAAATACAGCTCCATCTCCACCGGCATCGGCTCGGTCAATGTCTGCAACTGCCGGTCGGCAGCGGCACTCCATTCCACCTGCACTTTTTTTCCAAGGATCTCGACAGTCGCTTGCATGATGTGCCCTCCATGCCGGTTGTGGTTATTCGGGAGACAACGTTACCCCTGTTGTCTGAGCCTGTCCATCTGGCTGTCATGCGGGCGCGACAATACCAACATCGCCGTGACCGAGCCGATCAGCGCGAAGAACATGTCCGACTGCGTGTCCCACGGGTCGCCCTGCGTACCGAGGAACTCGTCCGCGCCCTGCCCCATCCCCAGCGCCGCCCACCATTCGACCAGCTCGTAGGATGAGCTCACGAACATCACCCAGCAGATCGACAGGAATGCAGTCATCCCTTTGCTGCTCACGTAACCGCCGCGCCACAGTATCTCGCGTGCGAGGATGAACGGCACGAAACCCTGCGCGAAATGACCGATCTTGTCGTAGGGATTGCGCATCGTACCCAGCACATCCTGCATCCAGAAGCCCAGCGGCACCCGCGCATAAGTGTAGTGACCGCCCGCGATCAGGATCAGCGCATGGATGAAGATCAGCGAGTACAGCAGCGTCGTCAGCGGGAATCGTTTATACGTTGCAGCCATCACCGGCAGCACGATGAAGATCGGCGCGACTTCCATGAACCAGGTGGGATAGTCGTAGGGGTCGATAGCTGAGATCAGCAGGATGATGATCAGCAAAGATGCGGCGGCGAGGAGGATGTTTTGGCGTTGCATGATAGCTCCTTCGTTTCGAAATAAACAAAACCGCCGGGGGTAGCCCGGCTGCTAGTCACTTTTCTTGTCTTGCCAAGAAAAGTAACCAAAAGAAATCGCCCCCAGCTTACCGCCGCTGCGCGGTTCCCTGCGTTGCTCGACAGGTCAGGCGGCTGCGGAACTCGCGCTGCGCGCTCAAACATAACCAGCGACTTGGCTGGCGTTGTTTGCCAGCTTAGTCGAATGGCTAGTTGTCTCATCTAGCCCTCGCCGACTACCCCTGACCCATCTGCGCTACTCGGCGGCGCACAGGGGATGAAAATCAAAAAACCCGTATGGTTAAAGCTTCGGCTTGAGCGCCAGCCTGATACCGTTTTCCACCACCGTGATGCCGGTGATATCTATCGCCGTCCCGGCAAAGCGTAACTGGTCATCCGCCACGCGATAGATCGGCTCGTGCTGCACATAGGCGCTGAGCAATGCATTCAGCGCCGGACGCAACAACTCGGCGAACTTCGAATTCTCTCCGATCTGGATCTTCTCCAGCCGTGTATCCACCAGATACACCGCGCGCTCGTTCACGTCATAGCGCACCCCGCTGGTCAGCTCTACCCCACCCTTAACCTCGCCGCTCAAAAGCGAACTGCCGGAGAATGCCGCGCTCAACCCGAGACGATTCTGCGCCGGGATAAAACTCAACTTCGGCGCTTCCACCTGCGCGCTGAACATCCCGTTCTGAATCGACTGTCTCAGCGGAAACACCTTCGCCAATCGCTCCGTCAATATCCCCGGACCGACCAGATAATCCTTGGGCACCAAGGACGCACACGCCACCAAAATGGTGGCACTCAGCGCCACAAAAAACCATCGTAATAAATTAGGGAATCTCTGATTAAGTCCTGAACGATTTCGTTTCATGATGTCAGAAGCGAAGATCGAACAAACGGAGCCGAACGATGAAACCGTGCTTATCCGGTTGTCACAGACACCTACCAGATGTAGTGTTTCGTGATTTTAC
>JBGSMU010000204.1:0-7783 GCA_041739955.1 Gallionella sp.
TGCGTCTGATGAACGGGAAATCGTCCGGAATGGTCGGCGAAATGACCCTTGCCAGGGTAATTTCCGGCCAACTCGAACATCTGCAACAGAATGTGCGCTCGTCGTTTTCATTTATTGCTACTTATTCAGACCTTCCCTAGCGTATTCAATATCTTTTCCTGCCCAATGAAATCTTCTTGCAATACCGAATATTTGTGTATATCAAAATATTTCGCACGTAAAAAAAGCAGCCTAGGCTGCTTTTTTGTTATACGCACTATTTTGTCTAATGCCCACTTCTTTTACGCAATTGCTTAATTGCCGCCAACTGGGCAATTGCTTCGGCCAATTCCGCTTGAGCTTGAGCATAATCAATGTCCGAAACACGATTCTTCATCAACTCTTCGGCATCTTGCTTGGCTTGTAGCGCACGTGCCTCATCCAGATCGCCACCACGAATTGCCGTATCTGCCAATATCGTAACAACGTCCGGTTGAACCTCCAACATTCCGCCGGAAACATAAATCAGCTCATCTTCTGCTTGGTCGGGAATCTTTAATCGGACCGAGCCCGGCTTGATACGCGTAAGCAATGCTGAGTGACGCGGATAGATTCCCAATTCACCGGCTTCTCCCGGAACAATAATCAGTTCCGCAAGTCCTGAAAAAATGGATGCTTCCGCACTTACTACGTCTACATGAACGGTCATTGCCATGATTGCTCCCAATTACAGTGTCTTGGCTTTTTCTACTGCTTCTTCGATACTGCCAACCATGTAAAAGGCCTGCTCGGGTAAATGATCATATTCACCTTCAACAATGCCTTTAAATCCTTTGATTGTGTCCTTCAAGGTCACGTATTTTCCCGGACTTCCGGTAAATACTTCAGCAACGTGAAACGGTTGTGACAGGAAGCGCTGAATCTTACGTGCACGAGCAACAGCCAGCTTATCTTCTGGAGCCAGTTCATCCATGCCCAGAATCGCAATGATGTCTCGCAATTCTTTGTAACGCTGCAATGTCTGTTGCACTCCACGCGCAACCGAATAGTGTTCTTCACCCACAACCAATGGATCGAGTTGGCGAGAAGTAGAGTCAAGTGGATCAACAGCTGGATAAATACCCAGCGAAGCGATATCTCGACTCAACACAACTGTTGAATCAAGATGTAAAAAGGTGGTTGCTGGAGATGGGTCAGTCAAATCATCAGCTGGTACGTATACAGCCTGAATAGAGGTGATAGAACCGACCTTTGTTGATGTGATACGTTCCTGCAAACGACCCATTTCTTCGGCCAGTGTTGGCTGGTAACCCACCGCAGAAGGCATACGCCCCAACAAAGCTGAGACTTCGGTACCTGCCAAGGTGTAACGATAAATATTGTCGACGAAAAACAGAATATCACGGCCTTCGTCACGGAAGTATTCAGCCATGGTCAGACCCGACAAAGCAACGCGCAGACGGTTGCCAGGCGGCTCATTCATCTGACCAAATACCATCGCAACTTTGGATTTTGTAAAGTCTTCAGTGTCGATAACGCCCGCTTCGGACATTTCATGATAGAAGTCGTTGCCCTCGCGAGTGCGTTCACCCACGCCTGCAAAGACTGAAAGGCCGCTATGCTGCTTGGCGATATTGTTGATCAATTCCAGCATGTTAACGGTTTTGCCAACACCGGCTCCGCCAAACAAACCAACCTTACCGCCCTTGGCAAAAGGGCACACGAGATCAATCACCTTGATGCCGGTTTCCAGAAGATCAACCGAAGGAGAAAGTTCGTCGAACTTCGGTGCTTTCTGGTGAATTTCACGTCTTTCTTCACATGCTATATCGCCTGCCTCATCAATTGGCCGACCTAATACGTCCATAATGCGTCCCAATGTACCTGTACCAACAGGCACCGAGATCCCGCTTCCGGTGGCATTCACCAGCATACCGCGACGCAATCCGTCGGAGGAACCCATCGCAATAGTTCTCACGACACCATCACCGAGTTGCTGCTCTACCTCAAAGGTCAGGCCGGCTTCAGCTACTGATGATCCTGCATCTGCCAACTGAAGTGCTTCATACACCTTAGGCATTTGATCGCGTGGAAATTCGATGTCAACCACCGCACCGATACACTGAACAATCTTTCCTTGATTCATTTTAGGATTCCCCGTCTAGTTTAATTTTGTTAAATACCGATAATATCTTTAGCCTACCGCAGCTGCACCGCTGACGATTTCCGAGATTTCCTGGGTAATGGCTGCTTGACGAGCTTTATTGTAAACAAGCTTAAGTTCACCGATTACGTCTTTCGCGTTATCCGAAGCAGCTTTCATTGCTACCATACGTGAGCTTTGTTCAGAGGCCATGTTTTCGGTCACTGCGCTGTAAACCAGTGACTCCACATACCGTACCAGCAACTCATCTACCACTTCTTTAGCCTCAGGCTCGTAAATGTAGTCCCATGTAACTTCACTCCGCGTTTCCAACTTTTCGCTCGTTAGCGGCAACAACTGCTCAACTCTCGGTTCTTGTTTCATGGTATTTATAAAGTGGTTGTAGCTCAGGTAAATAGCATCTATTTCTCCTGCAACATAAGCATCCAACATCACCTTTACTGCGCCTATCAGTTTTTCTATGTGCGGCGTGTCGCCCAAACCGGTTAAATTAGAACTTACTTTGGCCCCAATGCGGTTCATGAACCCCAGCCCCTTGTTTCCAATGGGGCAAACTAAAATTCCTTTTCCTTCAACTTCCCAGGACTTCATGCTGTTTAACGCCATTCTCAGCACGTTGGTATTCAAACCCCCGCACAAACCTTTGTCTGAGGTGATAACGATCAAACCAACGTTTTTTACGCTATCTCGCTTGATCAGGAAAGCGTGTTTATATTCCGGATTAGCGCGTGATAAGTGTGCCGCAACATTGCGAATCTTCTCGGCATAGGGGCGTGCAGCAAGCATGCGATCCTGCGCTTTACGCATCTTCGCAGCAGCTACCATTTCCATCGCGCGAGTAATCTTCCGTGTATTCTCTACACTTTTGATCTTTACGCGAATCTCTTTACTGCCTGCCATTATTTCACCCCGTCTTAATAAACAGCCGTTGTTTTAAACTTTTCTATTGCCGCTGACAATAACTTCTCATTGTCGGCATTCAACTCCTTGCTGGACTCGATTGCATCGAGCAATTCTTTGCTGTTGGATTTCAGGTTTGCATGTAATGCTGCTTCGAAATTCAGTGCCTTGTTCACCGGAACATCATCAAAATAACCTTTATTGACAGAGAACAAGGTTACCGCCATTTCTGCCACTGACAGAGGACAGTACTGCAACTGTTTCATCAACTCGGTTACCAAGCGCCCGCGCTCCAGCTGTTTACGGGTGGACTCATCCAGATCTGATGCAAATTGCGCAAAAGCTGCAAGTTCACGATATTGAGCCAAGGCAAGACGCACACCACCACCAAGTTTCTTGATTACCTTGGTCTGCGCTGCTCCACCCACGCGTGACACCGACACACCCGCATTGATTGCAGGACGGATACCTGCATTAAACAAGTCACTTTCAAGGAATATTTGACCGTCAGTAATGGAAATTACGTTGGTCGGAACGAATGCCGACACGTCACCAGCCTGAGTTTCAATGATAGGCAGTGCAGTCAGAGAGCCAGTTTTACCTTTTACCTCACCTTTGGTGAACGCTTCCACGTAGTCAGCATTCACACGCGCCGCCCGCTCCAACAGGCGGGAATGCAGATAGAATACATCGCCGGGATAAGCTTCACGGCCTGGTGGTCGGCGAAGCAGCAAGGAAATCTGACGGTATGCCCAAGCTTGCTTGGTCAGGTCGTCATATACAATCAATGCATCCTCACCACGATCACGGAAATATTCACCCATCGTACAACCTGCATAAGGCGCCAGAAATTGCATAGCAGCAGAATCTGAAGCTGTGGCAGCGACCACAATGGTGTAACCCAATGCACCATGCTCTTCCAACTTACGAACAACGTTGGCAATGGTCGAAGCCTTTTGACCTATCGCAACATAGACGCAGATCATATTCTGACCTTTTTGATTGATGATAGTATCAACGGCAACCGCAGTCTTGCCTGTCTGACGATCACCAATGATCAGTTCGCGCTGACCGCGCCCTACTGGAACCATAGAATCGATGGATTTCAATCCGGTTTGAACGGGCTGATCAACTGATTTACGCGCGATCACACCTGGTGCGACCTTTTCAATTTTGTCTGTCAGCTTGGTATTGATAGGACCTTTCCCATCTATAGGTTGGCCAAGCGCGTTCACTACACGCCCACAAAGCTCAGGGCCTACAGGAACCTCAAGAATTCTTCCAGTACATTTAACCGTGTTGCCCTCGGTGATGTGCTCATACTCACCCAAAATAACCGCACCGACTGAATCACGCTCAAGGTTAAGCGCCAATCCAAAGGTGTTGCCCGGAAACTCCAGCATTTCACCCTGCATAACATCGGAAAGACCGTGTACACGGACAATACCATCAGTAACACTCACCACTGTACCTTCGGTGCGTGCCTGTGTCAGCGCTTCAAAATTTTCGATGCGACTGCGAATCAAACTGCTAATTTCAGAAGGGTTGAGCTTCATCTGTAATTTCCTTATCTTGAAAAATCTTTTATGGGAACCCCAAAAATCTTGTCACTGTATTTCCGCCACCGTCCCTGCAGAACAGCATCACCTTGCTGGATTACTCAGCGACCAGAAAATGATTTAACCGGCATCAGGACATGGCAATTGCCATTTCTTCCAATCTGGTACGCGCCGAACCATCTGTCACTTGATCATCGGCTCGAATAACGATGCCACCAAGTAACTTACTATCGATTTTGCAGGTTAAATTGATTTCACGTTGCATCCGAACTTTAAGCGCAGCGGCAATCTTTTGTTTTTGTAAATCACTAAGCTCAAACGCTGACTCCACCGTTACTTCGGCAAATTTCTCCGCCTCGGCACGTAGAGCTTCAAACATAATCAAAACTTCTGTCACAACATTCAACCGGCGGCCTTCAGTTAACACACGAATGAAATTGTTTTGTTGTGCTGAAAGCTTAGATCCACACAGCGCGACAACCAATTCTTCGATTTTGCTTCCATCCACGCGTGGATTACTTATAACAGCCATAACCTCAGCGTTGCCGAGTGAATCTGCAAGGGTGTTCAGAAAATCCGACCATCCTTTCAAATCACCGAGTCGACGTGCTTCATCAAATGCCGCTTGAGCGTATGGTCTAGCAATAGTATTGGCGTCAGACATGGCAATTAAATTTCCGAAACAAGTTTTTCAAGGAGATCGTTGTGCGCCTTCGCGTCAATCTCACGACCAAGAATCTTGCCTGCACCAGCCAATGCAATTGCAGATACTTGTGTGCGGAGTTGCTCTCTTGCGCGGAAAACTTCTTGATCTACCTCGGCTTTAGCACCGGTGATTATGCGATCACCCTCAACTTTTGCCTGCTCCTTTGCAGCCTCAATGATCTCAACTGCTCTTTTCTCACCACCAGCCAAAATTTCTGCCGCTTTTTCTTTGGCCTCACGGATGATTTCAGCGGAGCGCTTAGCGGCCATTTCCAAATCATGCTTGCCGCGCTCTCCCGCAGCCAAACCGTCCGCAATTGTCTTTTGGCGTGATTCGATCGCACCCAGAAGCGGTGGCCAGACAAATTTCACCGTAAACCATATAAGAACGGCAAACGATAACGCTTGGGAGAACATTGTCAGATTAATATTCATTTCAGGTCCCTACCTTGATCTATGCCTCTTGGGCCAAACTAGTTCAGATTAGTGAACAACGCTTAGCAGCGGATTAGCAAAAGCAAACATCATTGCCAAACCAACTCCGATGATGAAAGAAGCGTCAATCAAACCCAGCAGCAAGAACACTTTGCCTTGCAAGGTTGGAATCATTTCTGGTTGACGGGCTGCGCCATCCAAAAAGCTGCTACACATGATACCGATTCCGATACATGCACCGGCAGCACCCAAACCAATGATTAGCCCGATACCTACGCCTGTGTATGCCTGGATCAGCGCCAAAAATTGCATATTTTCCATTTTGCTTCCTTTCGATTTACTTACAGTGGTTTAAAAATTTAGTGGCTTTCATGCGCCATTGCGATATATACAACAGTCAACATCATAAAAATGAATGCTTGCAAAACGACAATTAAAATATGGAAAATCGCCCAGCCAGCACTCAACAGCGCTCCAAATATCGTTCCTGCCAACCCCGTTGCGGCCCACATACCCAAGAGCAGGAATATGATTTCGCCAGCGTACATATTGCCAAACAGACGTAACGCGTGGGAAAGAGGCTTGGAAATATACTCAATTAAATTGAACAGAAAATTTGCAGGCCAAACCAGAGGATGCGCCCCAAATGGTGAGCAAAATAATTCGTGTATCCAGCCACCAAAACCCTTTACTTTGATACTAAAGAAAATCATCAGCAGCCAGACTGAAAGCGCTAGCGCAAAAGTCGCGTTAATATCCGAGGTTGGAACTGGGCGCCAGTATGTAAGGCCAAACACATGTTCATATACCCATGCCATGATATCGATAGGAAGGAAATCCATCGCGTTCATCATCAACACCCAGGCAAACACGGTTAAAGCCGTCGGAGCTATAAATGCATGTCGGTTGCCGTGGAATATGCCTTTAACCTGATTGTCTACAAACTCAACCAGCAACTCGACACAAGCTTGTCTCTTATTTGGCACACCTGCGGTCGCACCACGCACAATCCACCAGAGTAACCCGAAAGTAATTACACCCAGCAATCCGGAGACAACCAGAGTGTCTACATTCAAGGTCCAGAATCCACCACCGACAGATTGGGTATTCGAAGTTAGGTGGTGTGTGATATAGCTTGATGGTGTTAACGCGTGTTCGGTTGACATTCAAAAAACCTGATTGTTAATTTGCATTCCCCAGGGTTCGCAAACCCGCGCCAGAAATCAGCACGGCTGCCGCCAACCCACCTATAAGAGCTAGAGGTACCAGCTCTTTGTAAAACCTGAATGCTGCTAAAAGCAACATCACAATTATTATTATTCTAATCGCTTCAGCTTTCAACAACGCAATCAGAATCGATCCTGGTGCAGCACTGGTTCTTCGCCATATTGTAGATATGGCTACGTAGCCACCCACCAACACAGAAGTGCCACCCATAAACACCGACACCGCTGCATGCATGTTCACAAGCGCCCATGTCGCAAGCGATAAAAACATTGTTGTGATTATTTGCCAGCGTGCCGCACTCTTGAAGGCCCGGCTTATTGTTGTTTTTGTGTCATCCACCCGTTGTGCACCTTAATTCATCCCTTCGGTGCCCGAGGATATCCGAAGCCTGCGCATTGTCTTTGATTACCTTCTCGTAAGTCAAGCCTTTACCCCTAAATTTTTTTTAAATATGCAATCAATCCATCAAGGTAATCATGACTAGCGTAGTCGATTATTAATTTTCCCTGACCTTTTTTCCCAGTCTTAATGGTGACGTTTGTGCCCATGTGTTGAGACAATTCTTCCTGCAGTCTCAATATATCCCGGTTAGGTTTCTTTTGTTTATGATCTACTTTTCGTTCTGGGTTCGATAAGCCTTGAACCAATTTCTCCGCCTCTCTTACCGAAAGACCTTCCAATGCTATCTTGTTTGCGGCACTAATTTGTTGGGCGCCCTCCAAAACTAATAATGCCCGCGCATGGCCCATATCCAGCTTGCTTTCTATCAACATGTCCTGAACGCCTTTCTGCAGATTCAACAGGCGTAATAAAT
>JBGSMU010000205.1:0-6349 GCA_041739955.1 Gallionella sp.
TGCGTCTGATGAACGGGAAATCGTCCGGAATGGTCGGCGAAATGACCCTTGCCAGGGTAATTTCCGGCCAACTCGAACATCTGCAACAGAATGTGCGCTCGTCGTTTTCATTTATTGCTACTTATTCAGACCTTCCCTAGCCATATCGTTCCGTGGAGCAGAGACAGGGCGAATCGTCTGAATCCCAGTAATGGGCTTTGCCTATCGGCCATACATGATCGTGCCTTCGACAAAGGATTGATAACACTTTCCGATGATATGAAGGTTATCGTTTCAATGGAGTTAAAGCAAAACAAAGAGGCTTTTGTAGTAGAAGTTTTATTACCATTGGATGGAAAGCAGATAGAGCTACCAGAACGCTTTGCGCCACAGCCTGAATTTATTCAGTGGCATCGAAATGTAATGTTTGTTGATAACGCGAGCTAATGGGAGAGATATATGTCCCAAGAACGAATTGCGAGCTATTTAGCGGAGCAGCATGTTAAAGCGATTGTTAGTCGCGGCGAAACTGCACAAGAAATTCTTCAGTCAATGTTTAGGAGGCACATTGCATCATGTCCTGAAAATTGGCTTGCTCAAGCAAAGTACGAGTTTGAATTATTCGAACGATATTCACATTATGAAAGGCCCAAAACTAAAGGACTATACATAAAGCTTTTGCATGGACGTTCACCAGCAGATTATCAACTAGATGATTGGGGTGATGATGGGCCTTGGATTGGCCCTATAGAATGGTTCCATTGCACTTACATGGTGACACTGGGCCTCGGATTCTCCGGTGGTGAGGAATATTTTGGCGGGGGAGAGTCAATTTCTGACTTGCCTTCTCCGATGTATATCTGCAACGACATGATTTACTTCAATGGCATTTATTATGGAGACTGGGAATTGCAGCAAGTTGGCAATGAATAGAAATGAAGCGGGGTGCAATGCGCCCCGTCTGTTTTGCTAAAAGCGGAAGATTACGCCTTGTTATAAATCTCTGATCCTTGATTCATCAACTCTTCCGGCCAAGCATCCTACTTTTTCGGATCGTACTTGAAAGACAAGGCGACTCTGGCGCGGTAGGAGGATATCTTGCCATCCTTGACTGCCATGTCGAGTTTGACGACTTCGGCGACTCTCAGATCACGCAAGGTTTTTGATGCGGTCTTCACCGCGTTTGCGGCGGCATCCTCCTAGGATTTCTTGCTGGTTCCGACGATCTCGGTGATAAGGTAAACGCTGTCTGCTGCCATGATTTTCTCCCTTGTATGATGAACATCAATGGCGGGTTGAATGCAGCACCTTCTTTTTCAGCCTATCCGACTCAGTAATCTTCCCACTCGTCCTTGTCGTGAGCAAGAAGGTGTTGTCCGCGGTTTGCTTTGCCAGTCTTTGTGACGACCTTTTTAGCTTTTACCGGAAAGCTGGAGGCGGATGGACTGACCTTTGTTTCAAAATCCAGCTTGAACACGCTTACCGATTCCATCAGCGCGACCGATTGCTCGCGCATCGCGGCGGCGGCGGCGGCGGCCTCTTCCACCAGCGCTGCATTCTGCTGGGTAACGTCATCCATCTGCGAGATCGCGTCGTTGACTTGGTCTATGCCTGACTTTTGTTCTGCTGACGCCGCTGATATCTCGGACATGATATCGGTCACGCGCTTCACGGCCTCTACGATCTCATTCATGGTTTTGCCGGCCAGATCGGCCTGCCTGGTTCCGTCCTCCACCTTGGCGACCGAGGTCTTGATGAGGGTGGTGATCTCCTTGGCTGCAGCAGCGGAGCGCTGGGCAAGGTTGCGCACTTCTCCCGCCACGACGGCAAAGCCGCGACCTTGTTCACCTGCGCGCGCCTCTTCGACCGCCGCATTCAGTGCGAGGATATTGGTCTGGAACGCTATACCCTCGATCACGCTGATGATGTCCTGGATCTTCCTGGAGCTGTCGCTGATTGATGTCATGGTGGCGACCACTTCGCCCACGGTCCGTCCGCCCTCGAGGGCGACATCCGATGCGTTCTTCGCCAGTTTGTTGGCTTGATCGGCATGCTCGGCGTTTTGCCGGACCGAGGAGACGAACTCTTTCATCGTTGCCGCGGTCTGTTCGAGGCTGGCGGCCTGCTCCTCAGTCCTTTCGGACAGGTTCATGTTGCCCTCGGCGATCTCTTGCGAGGACGTGGTGATCAACTCGCTGTTGTCCCTTACCTTTCTGACGACGAAGGCAAGACTCTGCTCCATGTTCATTAACGCTTGCAGCAAGCGCCCTATCTCGTCTTTCGAGGTTGATTCGATGCGCTTGGTCAGGTCGCCCGTAGCGATGGCATTGACCAACCCGGACATCTCGTTAAGGGGATTAAGTACGACCCGCAGGATGATCACCAGCATCGCAAGCAAGAGCAATAACCCCACTGTGATCACGATGCCATTCATCCACTCGAGCTTGTTGCGTGTCTGTTTATACTGGGCTGTGGTGAGGTCTATATGGGCCTGGAGCAATTTCTTGAAATCACTCGCCAAGTCGCCGAGCAATGCGGCCTCATCCGATACACCCTCTTCCTGACTGGGCGGCATATCGATGATGTTGCCAATCTGCCGCTCCAGTTCTTCGTAGCTATGCTTGAGTGCATCGTTGTTTTGAATGGACACCCACGCACCGAACCCGCCGAGGTTTTCACGAGACTGCTTCAACTCGTTACTCTTTAACTTGATGGAATCGGGAATCTGGTTCTTGACCGCCTCACCATAATGAAGGGCAACCAGTGCGGACGTCATCGTTTCGCCACGGAGTTGATAGGCTGTATCGACTTGTATCTTGACCTGGTCTGCGACATTGTTGGAATAGCTGTTCCACACCCCCAAACCCAGGAAGCTGAGTATGCAAGGGAGTAACAATACGATCAGCTTGTTTGAAAACCGCAGGTTTCTGAACCAGTTCATAGGTGACATGCAAACCTCATCGCCATCAAATCTCTCCCACTACCAAAGGTGTTTGCTGCAGCGGTGCAAACACTCAGGCGGACAATGATGTCCTGCCCGCTTATTCAACAATAAACAGCACCCGTATCCCCGGCTTGCTATTTGCCATGTCTTTCGGCACATATCCGATCGCGCCAGGTGTCTTGGATACGATAGACGAAACCAGAACTGCGCGCTTGGTTTGTTGCGGGTTACGTGAAGTGTTTTTGATCGCACGGTTGGATTCTTCCGCTGCCGCATCTCGTGCGGACATGCCAAGGACCTTCTGTGCAAAAGGTTCGGTACTTTGGTCCTCGGGCGGCAGATTGTAGACCGCGATCTTGTCGCCATTGCTCCAGGCGATGGTCTTGTCGCCATAGATGCTCTTCACTTCGGCTGGCGAGAGCATCTGGTTGTTGGCGCTGTTGACGATCACCGCGACAGGTTCTGCCAAAACCCCTTGGGCGACCATCACAGCAATGAACGGAATCAACTTAATCAATGTTTTCATGTCACGTTCCCCCTGTGCCGATTAATCGAAATTGACCACGATACTGGCAATGCTTCTGTAGTAATCCTTTGAGGCCGGATTTTCAAAGTTGAGCAGATGATGCTCCCACTTGAGTACCGTGTTCTTGTCAACGTGATAATTGACGATCAGTGAATTCACCTTGGTGTTGTCGAGCGTGGCTGTGGTATCCGGATCGTAAAAATCGTACCGATAACCCACGGTCCACATATCGATGTCATAGCTAAGCTGCGCATAGTAGCCCTTGCGGTGAAATACGGGTCCCGGAACCAGCGCGGGTGCGATAGCCTGGGTCGGTTCATATTTTCCGTCGGCGTACTCTGCTTGCATGCCCAGGTTGCCCTGCTTGATCTTCGCGTGCACGCCATAGGCATGTTTGTTTGGTTGAACATCATTTGTAAGGGCGGGGTCGTTCATCATTTCACGGTAGTAGGTCGCACCGATGTCGAACACTTGCGCGAACGGTAGCGAGAAATTCACTCTCAGACCGGTGGCCAGATCACGGTTGCTGTCTTGCTTGCCGTTGAAATCCGATGTCTCACCGTTACCGGCATAGAG
Organism: Gallionella sp.; assembly: GCA_041739955.1. Lineage (GTDB taxonomy): Bacteria > Pseudomonadota > Gammaproteobacteria > Burkholderiales > Gallionellaceae > Gallionella. The sequence goes on from JBGSMU010000205.1 coordinate 4,026, forward strand.
GGTGTAATTAAAGAATGAGTCACCGATTGCGTGGTTACCTGTGACACTGGCACCATCGGTCAATTGTGGAAATATCTGGCGTATATGTAGCGGCCGGTCCTGGGTAGCGACGAAAGGCGGGTAATGATCCACCGACCAAATTCCGGCAGGTGTAAAGAAACGCCCGATCCTTGCTGTTGTTGAGTTATTGATCGCATAGTCAAAGTTGACCGCCTCGACAAGGATGGCATTGGCGCCCGCCGTACCGTCCATCCAGGGGCCGTCCTCGAACTCGAATTCAGAGAAGAATTTCAATCTTTCGCTGACCTGTTTTTTGAGCATCAGCGAAAGGTGGTGCATGCGGAATCCGCCGACGGTGCCGGGGTCGTTGGTCTTGACGAACTCGACGTCGGCATACCCTCCCAGAGTGAGCGCGTTTCTGATTTTGTCGGATGTATCTGCCGTTTCTTCCTGAGCCAGCTTGAGCTCTTCTTCCACGGCGCTGAGTCGCTGTTCCAATTGTTCTATCGTGGCGGACATCGCCATTGTTGAAAAAGACATTCCAGCTATCATTGAAACGACAGCAATAGTTATAAGTTTTGCGCTTTGCATATCCCCCCCGACTTCCAGTTATCGAAAAATCCAAAATAACAAACCATCCGACTGCAGCCGCACTGACTTTGTAGATGGGATATTTTTATAAGAAGCTCCCCACCGTTTTTTATGCCAACCGCATGAGGAGTCTACAGGAAATGATTAGCCATGCAAGTTGTTCAGGTATGTCAGGTCATGGTTGTCTCAGCCCGACATCCATGACGAACATGGGCCATCGCGTCGCAAATAAAAAATTCCGCATTTCGGCAAAAATACCCGGAACTAAACATCATATTTTCGAGCCGGCAACTTTTTGAAAATATAATCCCGCATTGAAAAACGAGCCGTATCGCGGCTCGTTTTTTAAGAATCTCCCAACTTAATAGTCCACCAGTCAGGACTATATTATTTCTTCGGATCGTACTTGAATGACAGGGCAACTCTGGCGCGGTAGGAGGATATCTTGCCATCTTTGACTGCCATGTCGAGTTTGATGACTTCGGCGACTCGCAGGTCGCGCAAGGTTTTTGATGCGGTCTTCACCGCATTTGCGGCGGCGTCCTCCCAGGATTTCTTGCTGGTTCCCACGATCTCGGTGATACGGTAAATGCTGTCTGCTGCCATGATTGCCTCCCTTATCTTTGTTGAATTCGAAAGTTGATCCTGTGCTGCAGTTCACATACTACGCTTTCCGGCAAATGCTCGCGATTATCTTTTGTTCGCGGGCGTGGCTTGCTCCTGCAACTTCAAAATCAAGACTTCCGATAAATACTAGCGCCCTCTTTCATGAATTCTTCCGACTCGGCTGTCATACCTCAACCGGCGCTTCCTGTTCGGAACGCCTTTCCTTGGTAATTAACTGGATGGCCAATCGTATGCACTATGATGCATAGTAATACTTATAGTAAATGCACTATAAAACATGATTACGCGTAACTGCATACCGGTGCCGAAGCTAACCATTGCACAGACAATGGAGACGCTGATGCAGGAATTGGCGGTTAGCCTAATTAAAGGATTGCGGAGGAAATTATGGCGATGAAGATCGATTACCCGTCGGGTGCCACGCCGCTGGATGCGGATGAGCTGTCTTGCCTGATACCAGACCACATCACCACAAAGGACGAACTGAACGAGTGGGAGCAGCACAACATCGAGCAAGGAGAAGCCTGGGCGCAGAACCAGCACAAGGAGATTCTCGACGAGGGTTTTGTGCGGCAACTGCACCACCGGATGCTGGGTGAAACCTGGAGTTGGGCGGGCGGGTTTCGCACGTCGGATAAAAAAATCGGTGTGGAATGGCAACAGATCGGCGTGAAATTGAGCGAGCTGATCAATGATGTGCGTTACCAGATAGAAAATAACACCTACCCGCCTGACGAGATCGCTACGCGTTTTCATCATCGCCTGGTGACTATCCATCTCTTTCCCAACGGGAATAGCCGCCATGCGCGGATGATGGCCGATCTGCTGATCCAGAAACTTGGACATCAGCGCTTTACCTGGGGCAGTAAAAGTCTTACGGATTTTGCCGAGACGCGCACGCGCTACATCGAAGCACTGCAAGCGGCTGATGGCGGGGATATAGCGCCGCTGATGGGTTTTGTCAGAAGCTAGTGCCATGTAACATTATTTATTTCGCATCGTAGAGCCCTGTGGCATACTGGTGAAACCCTTAATCAAAGGAGGTCACCATGTCACCGAGATACCGGGTAACACTTACCGAGCAAGAGCGCAGCGAACTTGATACA
>JBGSMU010000206.1:0-2935 GCA_041739955.1 Gallionella sp.
CCAGATAGCCCAGCAGCTTCAACCGCGCGATCAGCGCTGCCACCGGTGCTTTGGATCTGTATCCCATCAAGGTCATAATGATCGAGTACGGCGGCAACACGCCATGCTCGGCATAATAGTCCTGTAGCCTTCCCAGATAATCTCTATCGTTTCCCATGCCTGACATGCTATAGAACGTTCGTTCCATTGTCAAACTGAAACATCATGAGAGGACTAAATTAAATAGTTATTGAGTCCTGCTTGGTTGAAGCATCGTAAAAATAACTCTCAGGAAATCGGAAAATGAAAAGATTGGCCGCTGTTTGACACCGCCGTGCTATCAGTTGTCGATCTTCTTTCGGAGCCCGCGGTTCCGCAGGCATATTGGCCAGTTTTTTTCATGATGATAATGGTGTCGAATTATGAATTTACCGCCGGGCTGATTTAATGCTTCTCTCCCACAGTCAGAGAATGTCCGTTGTCTTTATGTCCAAGACCAAGCAACCACGGCACTGCGGTCTTGGCCCATTCCTCAGCAGTCGGAAAATTTTGTGCTTCCGCGCCAAAGGTGCTGCGTAACATTTCCGTATTGATGATACCGGGGTTCAACGGGATCGCCGCCATGCCGCCAGACAATTCCTGCGCAAGCGATTTGGTCAGCCCCTCAATTGCCCACTTGGTCGCGCAATATGGCGCGACTTCTGCATCGGTAGAGCGCCCCCAGCCTGAGCTGAAGTTGACTATGACCCCGCTTTTTTGGGCCATCATGGAAGGTAAAAAATGTCGGATCACATTGGCTACGCCCTTGATATTCACATCGATGACTGCGGAAAATTCGCTGGCGGGAACCGCCCATAGCGGTGCGTTTCGGTTCACGAGGGCTGCATTGTTCAGTAACATGTCGGGAGCGCCATAATCTTTCAGACAGTGCACCGACCAGGCATGTACTGCAGCATCATCGGCGACATCCAGCAGATCGAACCGGCTCTGGGGGCCAAATAAAAGATTGAGCTCGCGAATACCCTCAGCCGATCTGCCACAGCCCAGCACCTTGTGGCCGAGGCGAACGAATTCCTCGGTCATGGCCCTTCCCAAGCCGCGGGTAACACCTGTAATGACAATGACTTTTGAACTCACCTGGAAATCACTTTATAAAAACCACTCTCGTTTCACATGGACGGAATTATTTTCAATTCAGGTTATTCCATTCCAACGTCAGTCGAAACAATTCAAAAATTGATCCGATCAATACAACCAGACTTATCTTGTACTTACCCCGCCACCCAGCCTTGAAGCTTCCTCTATCTGGGCTGGAGTCAGTGATCCCGCCAGCCCGTCGCGTACTGCTACTGCTTTATCATATCCTGATGAGGCAGCCAGATTTACCCACTTGTAAGCCTGAATATAGTCTTTCGGGACGCCACTTCCTAATATATACATCATCCCGAGATTGAATTGTGCACCGGCATGTCCCTGTTCAGCCGCCTTGCGAAACCATTCCAGTGCCTGCTTATCGTCCCTGGGGACATTTTCTGCAATATAGTACATCGACCCAAGAGCATATTGTGCGCTTGCAAGCCCCTGCTCTGCCGCCTTGCGCAGCCATCCTGCTGCCTGCTGGTGATCCCTGGTTACCCCTTCACCCTCAGCATATAAACGCCCGAGCGAATATTGCGCACTCGCAAGCCCTTGTTCAGCTGCCTTGCGCAGCCACTCTGCTGCCTGCTTGTAGTCCTTGGGTACCCCTTTGCCACCCGCATAAACCAGACCCAGAGAATATTGTGCGCTTGCAAGACCTTGCTCTGCAGCTTTACGTAGCCACATTGCCGCCAACTTGTAATCCTGTTGTACACCCACTCCTCCAAGGTACATCCGTCCAAGGGAATATTGTGCGGTAGCCTGTCCCTGCCCTGCCAGGAGCTTGAACTCTTCAGCTGCCGCTTCTGATTCGCCCCCCTTGGTTGAAGGGTAAGCCTCACCGACTCCCGCACCAAAGCCATGGATTACAAGGGCTAGAAGCATAAACAAAACAGTTTTACGCATTCAGTCTCCTTTCAATATATGCGGCAGTCATTGGCACAATCGCATTCTTATTGTTGAAATTCGAGTGAAAATTCCTTTATGCCTCATGCGAAACTCGCATCAGTCCCTGATATTGTTGTAGCGAAAGTAGCTCCTCGATATCCTCTGCAGAAGATTGCGAGCTCGTAAAAAAGGGCTGCATCGCTGCAAGCCCCTGGATTTCCTGTCGCCCAATACTTTACTCAAGTCACAACAAACCGACATCTATAGGGACAGGGATGTTCTGCTGCTAGTTAACACCTCGGTATCTATCACGATACTCACTCCCGAAGTACCGGGTTTAATTTCAGCCGAAACACCTTCAAAATCTCCTGGGCGTGTAACCGCACCACCCGACTTGGAGATACGAGCAGCCACTTTGACTTTTTTGAAGTCGGAAATCTTCACTTCTGGACGCATTGCCATACTGTCATCCAGCACAAATTCGAAAGGCAAATCTTTCACCTGTTTCCTGAACACTGCAATCGGCATTCTCGGCCCTTGTGTAGTACGGGCCAAAATATAAACAGCGTCATTCGGCGAAACCTTACCGACCAATTCAGGACTTAATGAAACTGTCCCGCTTATCGCTTCAGTGGCAGCATGAACAGGAATAGAAAACAATGAAACTATTGCGATCAGTACAGAAAATGTAGTTCTCATATACGCCCCGGGATTGCTAAATGAAACATGAAATAAATCGTTGCAAGCAAACAACCAAAGCTAACCGGTGATTACCTGACGGACACCATGCACTAAGGAAGGTCTGAATAAGTAGCAGAAAATGAGAACGACACCCACACATTTTGCTTTGGATATTCGAAATAACCATAAACGGCCCTGGCAAGGGCCATTTCGTCGGCCATACCGGTCGATTTCCCGTTCATCAGACGCA
>JBGSMU010000209.1:0-15000 GCA_041739955.1 Gallionella sp.
CATGAAGGCCGAAGTGGTTGCATGGGAGCAAGACCGAAACAACAGCTTGAAAAAGATTAACTGGCAATTTACAACTTCGGATGCGCGGACCAAGCTGACGCGTCTTTATCCGAAATTATAATTGTTACATGGTACTAGTGAAATTTCGGCAAGCGTGCTGATGAAACCACCGCCGATGGAAAAATAGGTCTCAGTCAGCAGGATCTCTCCGGCGGGGCCGACCAGCTCAAAGATCATCCCGTTGGGATGTTGCGGCAGTGTTTCGCCGCGATCGAATGTGATGTGTTCGCCGGGAGAGAACCTGATCGATATGCCATCGCCTGCGTCAACAAACCCTTGTGACCAGATGCGTTCCACCAGCGCATCGACATCTTCTCCGGCCAGGCCTGCGGCGGTGTAACCATGCAGCCCCAGTGTGATGGCGCGATCCGTGTTGTGCCCTTTCCCGGTGTAGGCCAGCGAGCCCTTGAGGGTGCAGCGTACATGGTTATCCGGATCGTGCGGCTGGGAGCGGAGATACTTGCCTGCAAGTCCGATAAAGTTTTTCGCCGCAACCATCGGCCCTATGGTGTGGGAGCTGGAGGGGCCGATCCCGATCTTGAAAAGTTCCAGTACGCTGATGAACATTCCGTACTCCTTTTGGCTTGTCACCGAATGAACAACTCGGGGTCGACCATTGCCCCGTTAAGTATCACGCTCCAGTGCAGATGCGGGCCGGTGGCTCGCCCTGTTTGGCCGGATAGCCCGATCAGCTCGCCTTTGCTTACGGTCTGTCCGGCTTTCACCTTGAACTTGTCGAGGTGGCAATACATGGTGATGAGTCCGTTGCCGTGGTCGATGAACACTGTCTTGCCGTTGAAGAAATAATCATCGGCAGCCAGCACCGTGCCCGGTGCGCTCGCCTTTACCGGTGTGCCGCGCGCGATGGCCAGATCGAGTCCTGCATGCGGCGCGCGCGGCTGGTCGTTGAAGTAGCGGCGCAAGCCGAAGCGGCTCGACAGCTCGCCTTCAGCGGGCACGATAAAATCCAGGTCGTTTTCCGGTGCGGCACGCCAGTATTGTTTATACCCGGTGATGACAGACAGCTCCCGCTCGAAACGGGCCAGATTTTTGGGTGACAGATCGACCTTGCCCTTGTCTTTCAGCTGGATGCGCTGCTCCGGATAATCCTTGGAGTTGACGGTGAAGTGGTCCACCAGGGTTGCATTGTCTGTGCTGACCCGGAGCTCATGCGAACCGGGGGGGGTGTCCAGCGCCAGTCCGATCACTGCATACCAAAGTCCCTGATCGGCAGTGACGAGTACAGGCTGGTCACCCACCCATGCCTGTGGTTTTCCGGTGTTGGGCAGGCTTGCCAGCGGAATGATCGCCAGTCCGCCCGGTACATTTTCGGATTGTGGGAGGCCGGCATGGGCAAGCAGGGGTAACACCAGAACGGACAGGAAAAGTCGGCGGCATTTGCTGCGTGTGCGGGTGATAAGTGTGTTCATAAATACAATGTACCGGAGTCGATTTGTTTTGACCATCCGGATAGTCATTTCGTTTTCATCGATCGCGCCCGCAACTGCCCGCACGCGCCTTCGATCTCCTGTCCTGCAGAATCGCGCAACTGGGCCAGGATGCCCTGCTGGCGCAGGGTACGCGCCATATACCCGGCGCGTTCTGCCGAGGGGCGGCGGTAGGAGAGCCCTTCCACTTCGTTGAAGGGGATAAAGTTCATGATCGCGTATTTTCCGGAGAGCAGCCGGGCGATCTTCTCCAGTTCGGCATCGCTGTCGTTGATCCCTTAGAGCAGGGTCCACTGGTACTGGATCGGATAGCTCGTGGCGCGCGCATAGATTTCCGCGTGTTCCACCAGTTCCTCGATCGCGATCGCGGGGGCGCGGGGTAGCAATTTGGCACGCAACGAGGCATCTGTCGTGTGCAGCGAAAGGGCAAGCGCCGGCTTGACCGTTTCGAGCGGCAAACGCTCAAACACGCGCATGTCACCGACCGTGGAGAACACCATATTCTTGTGCCCGATATTGCCCTGTGTGCCCAGCAGCTGGATCGCCTCCAGTACGTTGTCGAGATTGTGCGCCGGTTCACCCATGCCCATGAATACCACCTTGTTCACCGCGCGGAGTTTGCGCGCGAGTGCCACCTGGGCGACGATCTCGGCGCTGCCGAGTTGGCGCAGCAAGCCGTCGCGACCGCTCATGCAGAACACGCAGCCCACCGCACATCCCACCTGCGTGGAAACGCACAGTCCGCCGCGCGGCAGCAGCACACTTTCTGCCATCTGGCCGTCATGCAGCTTCACCAGCAGCCGTGCGACTTCATCATTGGCCCGATATTCTCCATGCAGGTGTGCCAGTCCGCTGAGCTCCGCCTCGATGGCGGGCAGGGCGTTACGCATGGCCAGCGGAAAAAAATCCCCGGCCTTGCTGCGCGGCGTGTCATACGAAATCGCCTGACTCCAGCCGCGCAACAGGCGGTCTTCGTGGCAGGGCTTGGCCCCCATGTCACGCAGGCGCAGGCGGATATGCGAGAGTTGCACGGGTATTGTTGCGGGCGGCTGCCCGTTCGGTTGCTCAGTCAAGGGCGGAGGAATTGGAAATTGACGGGGCTGGCTGGGGCTCTGGATATTTTGCATACCGTTCAGATTTTACCAGTCAGATATCTTTGCCGTTCAGCATCGCTGAATTTCTCGATCGCATACCTCAGCATCGTCCTGGGCATCCCATGGTAGTGATGCTTCAGGAACGCGACTTCGGTCGCTTTGTCCCGTTTGCCGATCTCCCTGAGCATCCAGCCCACCGCTTTGTGGATCAGTTCTCCCGGATCGTTCAGCAGGTGCGTTGCAATGTGCAATGCATCGTCGAACTGCCGCTCGCGGATGAACCTGAAGGTCGCCAGGATGGCGATTCGTCGTTCCCACAGCGAGCCGGATCGCGCCAGTTCGTAAAGTATGCTTTTGTCCCTGTCGTGCAGATACGCGCCGACGATGTAGGGGGCGGAGCTGTCGACCAGATCCCAGTTGTTGATGTAGCGGGTATTGTCCAGATAGAGCCGGTATATTTTGTCCTGTTCGGCGTCATCACCTTTGGCGTAGCGGGATACCAGCAACAGCAACGCAAACAGTCGTATCTCATGGAATTCGGAATGCAGGAGCTTGGTCGCCGTGCTGATCGATGCATCTTTATATTGCCTTACCGCCATGCGGATCACCGGTACACGTATCCCGAGAAACTTGTCGCCTTCGCCGTATCCGCCCTTGCCGGCCTTGAAATACACCAGCGCATGCCGGGCTCTATCGCTGTCCGCGAGGCCATGCAGATGGTCTGTTATCTCCTGATAGTTCATTGATGAGTCCGCACGCAATCGATAGTAAAGCTTATATCTCCTTTTGAATTAAATGCAACGGCTCGCAGCTTTTGCGGCATGAATTGTCCGGTGTTAGCCAAGATGCCGGTTCACGGAAATCAGCAAGTCAACAGGAAAGGTTGTAGCGGTATCGTTCACAGGGATACTCGATTAGAATCGTCGCCCTTTGAATCGATTTTCAAGACGAGATGAAAATTTTTCTGCGTGGGGCGGGCGGGCTGCCCAGATATTTCGTATTGTTTTTTGTGGCGATGACGCTGATTTCCGTATTCGGCGGGTATCAACTTGCCCGCCTGCTCAACAAGATGGAGCAGCGCGCGGAAAAGTTGCTGGTCATCGAGTTGAATCTTGATGATGCCACCAGCGCTTTGGGGGTGCAGATACAGGAATGGAAGGATATGCTGTTGCGTTCGGGCAATCCCGAGTTGTATGAGAAGCACCGGCAGGCGTTTCAGGATTCCAGTGTCGGTGTCCAATATGCGTTTCTCCGTACCAAGGAGGCTATGCAGGACGCGGGAATGGAAACCGGGGTGATCGATCAGTTGAGCAACGAGCATAAATCCCTGATTGCCAATTATCTTGTCGCGCAGGCCAAACTTGAGCCTGGCAGGGACGAATCGACCCACGCAGTCGACAAGTTGGTCATCGGCTCGGATCGCAGTCTGCAACAACACCTTGCCCTTGTGAAAGAGCAGACGGAGATGCTAGTTCAGCAACAGTTGAGCGGGACGATGCCGGGCGAGGAGAGGCGCTATTGGTTGACCGGCCTGTTGGGCGCCTTGTCGTTATTGCTTATGTCTCTGATTGGGTTTGTGGTTGCATCCTGTTATCAGGAGCATGAGGCAAAGGAAGATTGGCCGACTGAGACGGCACAGTCCAACCGACTGTGATCCTGGAACCACAGTGTTAAAACACTTCGTACTATCGGGAGCGTTCAGCTCTGTTTGGTGGTGATATCGCGTTTTCCGAGTACTTTCCCGGTATAGGCATTGACTGCGACCTCTTTTGATTCGGCACCATGCGAAACTTCGACAAAATAGACATCCGGAGTTTGATTACCGTCCGGTTCATGCGCCGAGGTATCGGCAGAGTGGATCGAGGAAAGAACGACAACTCTGGTTTCTTCAACCTCCCGGAACTCGTTCTCACGCTGTTCTGGTGCAAACCAAAAAGCTGCGGTAAGTGCTATGACCCCCGCAGCCGATGGGATTATTCTGAAACTTTTCATGACTTCCCCTGTTTTGTGTTGAAACTATTCACGTATCCGACTAAAGCAGTTTAGTAGATAGCCTGCACCTGAAATAGTTCAGGGTAAATTTCAAGGCATGAAAGCGACCCTTTCCCCCATTAACCGAAGGGAATGATTTGTAACGGGCACGCATGATTCGCCCAAACCAGAACAGGCGTGGGTGGATGCGACAAGATCGGTTGCGACCAGGGAGCGAGACATCAGAACCCGAACAGTCCTTTCAACTTCTTGGCGTTGTCGAGGACGTTACCGACCGTATCGCCTGTGGACGAACCCGAACCCGACGTGCTGTCGTTGTGCTCGGCGGCAGCGAAGGTGGCGGCTTCGCTCGGGCAGTAATCTTCTAGTTCATGATAGTTGCCGGAATCCACTTTCTTGCAGATCGCTTTGGTAGTTTCCGCCATATCGATTCCACAGGTCTTGGCGATGGAAACATCCGAGGTGTCGTCGTGCTTGGCCAGCGCGATATAGGCTTCAGTTTTTTTACCGACATCCTTGACGATGACTTTGCAAGCGAACTTTTCCCTGCCGGGGCAGGATGCATCCGGGCCAAAGAAGCGGCTGGTCATCAACTCTGTCGATTCATAACGTGACACTTCGCATTGTTCGGCCATTGCACCGGCCATCTGTGACTTGGCCATGCCCATCATGTCATTCATGTTCTCCATGCCTTGCATCGCGACGACTGGTGCGGCGGATGGGTCGCATGATGTCCCGATACGTTTGCCACGGTAGCTTGCGGTCATGTCCATCTTCTCGCCATCCTCGGTTCCCGACAATCTGGTTACGCCCTGATAACTGTCGGTGCTGTAGACGACCTCGCCTGTGCCGGTCATCGTTTGTCCATCGTTGTCGCAGCTCATCTTCCAGGTGGTTTTGTTGCCGGAGGTCTTGATATCGGTCATGGTGCAGTCGCCCTGCTGGTTGACCATCTTGCGCGGGTCTTTCTCCGCGCCCTTGGCGGCACATACAGTCGCGGTGGAATCCGGCATCGCATAGGGCATGCCTGACATTTCGGTCTTGGTAGTGACTTCCCAGGTTTCGCCGGATGCCGCATGGGCGACCGGGGTGATGATGCTGGCCGAGAGTGCAAGGGTAAGGCACAAAAAGTGATTCATGACTGTCTCCTGAAAGGATGGATTGAACGAGCTATCGGTTATTGAACAAGCGAATTCTTCGCCTTCCGGCGCGGGCAGTCAAGCTGAAAGTGGCATGCTTTGGCGGGATACCGGGAAGCGGATCTTCAGGCGTGCGGCCGCTTGTGGAGATGTCTTGGAACAGTGGTAGATTCAGGGCTTGCGCCGTTTGGCTGCCGGAAGGGATGCTCCCCTGACCAGGTCCTTCTTTGAAACCCAGACGGGCTTGGGTTTCTCCATCAGCCAGCTTCTGAGCGTCGTTTTCCGGCTTGCCTTGTATGCCTTGATTGCGTCTTGCAGCTGATCGGGATGTATCAGGATGGTAATGTGTTCCCCCTTGAGGTGATAGTCGGCAAGATGCTCCTTGAGCCGATAGATCTTCTTCGCGGTATCGTCTTTTTTGCGCTGGCTGGACATCATCTCCTGCCCCTCCGGCGGTAGTGTATAGCCGCCTTCGATCTCGATAATCAGTCCGTAAGCGGACAGGCGTGCGAATGCATCCGAAAGTTTGGGTGCGGAAGGGATCGCGTCATGTGCCAGATCGATTGCCGCGACGATCTCTTCCAGTATGGCAGGACGCCGCTTGGCCGCAACTGACAGAGATAGTAAAAGTATGGCATCAACATCGTGGACTGGGTACATCGGGGCCTCTGGCTGTAAATGGGCATCCAATGCGGACACCAAGGGTGGAGTGTAAAGGAAGCGACCGGATCGGAGGGTGGTTTCGGGCAGATCGAGTCGTTTGGTTCGGTTAAGAACCGTTCCCCATCGTTTCGCCCATGCGTATCGCGCGGGCGGGTGACCATTCAGGATTGAAGCTCAGGGTGTTTTCGGGGAATAGCATCACCACGGTGGAGCCGAGCAGGAAACGTCCCATTTCCTGTCCTTTGTGCAGCACAACTTCCTTGCCGTCATAGTGCCATTCGCGAATCTTATTCGTGCGCGGTGGATTGACCACTCCGTGCCAGACAGTCGCCATGCTGCCGACGATGGTTGCCCCGACCAGTGTCAATACGAATTGCTTTCCGGATTCATCATCGAAAACGCACACGACACGCTCGTTGCGCGCGAACAATCCCGGCACGCCGCGCGCTGTTGTCGGGTTGACCGAAAAAAGCGCGCCGGGCACATAGATCATGCGACGCAAGCGGCCGGTGCAGGGCATGTGGATGCGATGGTAGTCCCTGGGGCTCAGGTAAAGCGTGGCAAAGCTGCCGTTTTCAAATTGTTCTGCCAGTTTGGCATCACCGCCGACCAGTGCGGTGGCGGTATAGCTGTGACCCTTGGCCTGAAAGATGTTGACGTCATCGATTGTACCGAACTGGCTGATCGCGCCATCCACCGGGCAGACGAAATCCGCATCCGCCAGGGAGCGCGCATCATCGCGTAACGGACGGGTGAAAAACTCGTTGAAGCTGGCATAGCTGGCAATGTCGGGATCTTTCGCCTCTTGCATGTTCACACCGTAACGCGCGACGAAACGGCGGATAACTGCCGTGGTGATGCCACCCAGCCTGGCGTTGGCAAACTTTCCTGCCATCACGGTGAGTGCCTGTTTGGGCAAGAGGTATTGCGGCAATACTGATAAACGATCTGACACGATGAGAATCCGTAACGACTGAACGCTGGATTATAGCGGGGCAGGGCTGGAAGAAAAAATTAAATCGGTGTGATTGCAGATGTACGAATTCAAATCACTCGGCGGCGATATCCTCTTTAACATTGATCAGGACTCACTCCCGGTATCGTTCAGTTGTCCTTCTTCCGTCGAGATAACGAGCCGTCCGTATTGCACTTTCTTGATGATGCCGTATGGCGCGTCCGGCATTTCGGCATCCACCTTGTCTGCAGGCCACTCCTTGCCCTGATACATTACCCTGCCGGTGCCTTCATCGAACCACTCGATCACTTCCACCCGTTGTCCGACATCGGTCGGGGCGTCTTTGGCAGCAGGCGATTTTCGGGTCTTGTGGATGATCAATACCACCATGCTATGAGCCATTGCGCCCAGACTGAACGTGATCAACTGGGTACCTACCGAGGCGTCCGTGTACGCGGAGATCGCCGGGTAGATGCAAGCCAGCCCGATCGCAAACAAGTAAAGGCGTCCAATTGCGGATTCGGCGAGTATGAACAGTACGCCGACTACCAGCCATGAGATGAAATCCATCGATGTCCTCCGGAATGTTTATTGCGTCCATTACCCCGGTCGGGTAAGCGCTTATTGTAAAGGGTGACCAGGTTGAAAACTACACTTGCTGCTTTGCCACGATGAAGCGCGCGGTGACCATGTCCATCATGCCGACGTGATGGGTGAACCAGGCGGGCAGCGCGTGCTCGAGATAGTCCTTCAAGGCTGCCGCGTCACGGTGTTGTTGCCATTGCCCGATACGGTCAAGCATGTCGGACAGCACTTGATCGTGTTCGCCCTTGTGGACGGGATACGGCGGGAACTGCGCATCGCGCATGTGTTGCTCTTCAGCCGCGAAGTGGTGACGGGTATGTTCCGCCAACTTGAGCAGTAGCGCGTCAACTTCGGTGTCGGCTGCCTGCGAGTCGAGCAATTCAAGCAGTTTGATGTGCAACTCGGCGAATTCCGCGTGGTCGCGGTTCATGAAGTCCAGTGCGACCTGCGGGTAGGCGATCATGTTTTTTTCCTGTTATCCAGACAAGCGTCAACGGTTCATCTCACGGTATAATCCACCGCTATGCACATTCTACGCGGACTTTATTCCACAGACACCAATCCTGTCGCACTCACCATCGGCAATTTCGATGGCGTCCACCAGGGTCATCAGTCGTTGCTGAACGATTTGTGTGCTGCTGCGCAGACACGCGGATTACGGACGGCAGTGGTGATCTTCGAGCCGCATCCCCGTGAATTCTTCACGCCCGAGCAGGCTCCGGCCAGACTGACGAGTTTGCGCGAGAAACTTGAATTCTTTGCCCTGAAGGGTGTCGACAGAGTTCATGTATGCCGTTTCAATGAAAAATTCGCGCGCATGACTGCGGCCGATTTCATCAGGGCTTTGCACGCCGAGTTGAACGCCGAATTCGTGCTGATCGGCGACGATTTCAGATTTGGCAGCGGCAGGGTCGGAGATTTTGCGATGATGGAAAAGTTAGGTTCGCAACTCGGATTTTCAGTCCAGGTGATGCGCAGTGTGACTCATGACGGTGTGCGTGTTTCCAGCACAGCAGTACGCGGAGCCCTGGCGGCAGGACAGTTGAAAACAGCCCAGCGGTATCTGGGCAGGCACTACAGCATTAGCGGCAGGGTGGTACACGGCGACGGGCTTGGCAAGAAGATCGGCTATCCCACGGCGAACATCCAGTTCAAGCATAATCGTGCGCCGTTGAGCGGCATCTATGTGGTGCAGGCGCATGCCGAAAATCTCGGGGTGTTGCAGGGTGTTGCAAGTCTTGGCGTACGGCCGACCGTCAAGCAGGATAACAAGCCGGTTCTGGAAGTGCATCTGTTCGAATTTTCGAGTCAGATATACGGCAAGCATCTGCGGGTGGAATTTTTGCAGAAGCTGCGGGAAGAAAAGAAGTATCCCGATCTGGAAACGCTGACGCGGCAGATCGCGTTGGATGTCGAGCAGGCAAAGAGATGGTTCGAACAACATGACTGATATCAACAATCCGGCAATTTCGCATTAAGGCATCGCGATTCTTTGTTCGTGCCTTGTCTTGTCCGGAGCTTTGAATTTTTAGAAATACAACTATGACCGATTATAAAAGTAGCCTGAATCTTCCCGACACCTCTTTCCCGATGCGCGGCGACCTCGCCAAGCGCGAGCCGCAGATGCTGGCGCAGTGGCAAGCTCAGCAGCGTTACCAGAAGATACGCGAGGCAAAAAAAGGCAAGCCCAAGTTCATCCTGCATGACGGGCCCCCTTACGCGAACGGTGACATTCACATCGGTCATGCCGTCAACAAGGTACTCAAGGACATCATCGTCAAGAGCAAGACTCTGGGCGGCTTTGACGCGCCCTATGTACCGGGTTGGGACTGCCATGGCTTGCCGATCGAATTGCAGGTGGAAAAAAAACACGGCAAGGCGATCCCTCCGGCTCAGTTCCGCGAACTTTGCCGTGCCTACGCCAAAGAGCAGATCGAACGCCAGAAGAAGGACTTCATCCGCCTCGGCGTGATGGGCGACTGGGATCACCCCTACCTGACGATGGATTTCAGGACCGAGGCCGATATCATTCGCGCACTCGGCAGTATCTACCAGCACGGCTTTCTCTATCAGGGCTACAAGCCGGTGAACTGGTGTCTCGATTGCCAGTCGGCGCTTGCCGAAGCGGAAGTGGAATACGAGGACAAGACCTCCTCCGCGATCGATGTGGGTTTCGAGGTAAAAGACAAGGCCGCACTGGATAAGGCATTCGGTGTATCACTGCCCGGTGGCGCCAAAGTGTACGCGGTGATCTGGACTACCACGCCATGGACATTGCCGGCCAACCAGGCGGTTTGCGTGCATCCCGAATTGCAATATGACTTGATCAAGACTGAGAAGGGTTACCTGATCCTTGCATACGATCTTGCTACCCAGTGTCTGGCGCGCTATAAGCTGGGCGGCAGCAATGACCGCGGGGACGGCATGGCCGCCACCTGCAAGGGTTCGGCGCTGGAAGGTTTGATGCTGCAGCACCCGTTCTACAAGCGCAATGTGCCCGTCATCTGCGGTGACCACGTTACGCTGGAGGCAGGTACCGGACTGGTGCATACCGCTCCGGCGCATGGTCTGGATGACTATTTCGTCGGACAGAAGTACAACCTGCCTGCCGATAATCCGGTCGCGGATAACGGCAAGTTCGTCGCAGACCTGCCGCTGGTTGGCGGTTTGTTTGTCTGGAAAGCGAATGACGTGGTGATCGAGGCGATTCAGCACAGCGGTCATTTGTTGCATATGGAAAAGTTGCAGCACAGCTATCCGCATTGCTGGCGGCACAAGACGCCGATCATTTTCCGTTCCACACCGCAATGGTTTATCGGGATGGAAAACCAGCGCGATGCCGGAAATGCGGATGTTGAAGATCTGGTTCAGGAGAAACGTACGCATTCCAGCCTCCCCGAACAGCATCAGGGGAAGTCATTGCGCGAACTCGCGAACGAGGCGGTTGAGAACACCGGGTTTTTTCCGAGCTGGGGTAGGGCACGACTTGAGGCAATGATCAGGAATCGTCCGGACTGGTGTGTTTCGCGCCAGTGCAACTGGGGCGTTCCGATGCCGTTCTTCGTACACAAGGAAAGCGGGGCATTGCATCCCCGCACACCCGAGTTGCTGGAACAAGTCGCAAAGCTGGTGGAGGTTGACGGTATCGAAGCGTGGTTCAGTCTGAATTCGGTGACATTGCTGGGTGATGATGCGGAACACTACAAGAAACTTACCCATACACTGGATGTATGGTTCGATTCCGGCGCGACCCATGTGGCAGTTTTGCAGCGCCGCGAGGAATTGCGATCACCTGCCGACCTTTATCTTGAAGGTTCCGACCAGCATCGCGGCTGGTTCCAGTCGAGCTTGCTGACGGGTTGCGCGATCAATGGCCGCGCGCCGTTCAAGGCATTGCTGACCCACGGCTTTGTGGTCGACGGCCAGGGTCACAAGATGTCGAAATCCAAGGGCAATGTGATCGCGCCGCAAAAGATCCTCGACACGCTGGGGGCCGACATCCTGCGCTTGTGGGTTGCATCCACCGACTATTCCGGCGAACTGAATATTTCCGACGAGATCATCAAGCGTGTGGTGGAAAGTTACAGGCGTATCCGCAACACCCTGCGCTTCCTGCTGGCGAACATCGACGATTTTGATTTTTCCAGGGATGCCATCCCGGTCGTGCAATGGCTGGAGATCGATAAATATGCATTGGCAACGATGCGTAACCTGCAGGAAGAAGTATTGCGGGACTTCGAGCGGTACGAGTTTCATCTGGCCGCGCAGAAGTTGCATACATTCTGTTCCGAGCAGCTCGGCGGATTCTATCTGGATATCCTGAAAGATCGCCTTTACACCGCCGGAAAAGATTCCGTCGCACGACGCTCCGCACAGAACGCGTTGCATCACATCGCCCACAGTCTGGTGCGCCTGATGGCCCCGATACTCAACTTTACCGCCGAGGAAGCCTGGATGGTGTTGAGCGGCAGGGACGATGACAGTGTCTATATGGGCGAGTGGTATACCCTGCCGGACTCACAGTTGAGCGGCGAACAGGTGAGTGCCTGGCTGAACATCGAAGCCTGGCGAGGCCGGGTCAACAAGCAACTGGAAGAGAAGCGTACTGCCGGATCGATCGGCTCTGCATTGGCTGCCGAGGTCGATGTGTATGTTGCGGGGGAAGACTACAAGATATTGTCCCGACTCGGTGACGATCTGCGTTTCGTCTTCATCACGTCGCGCGCCACGGTACATCAGGTTGCGACCGAAGCGGAACAGCGCATCGAAGTCTCTCCCAGTACGAACAGCAAGTGCGAGCGTTGCTGGCACTATCGCGCCGATGTGGGGGGAGATATACAGCATCCGACTTTGTGCGGTCGTTGCGTGAGCAATCTGTTCGGCAAGGGCGAGGCACGGCAATATGCTTAGTCGCTGGCTGGGTGTGGCCGCGCTTGTTATCGTGCTCGACCAGTTGAGCAAGTACTGGATATCAAGCAGCTTTTCATATGGCGAAAGCCTGCATGTGCTGGATGTGTTCAACCTGGTGTTGGCGCACAACACCGGAGCGGCATTCAGTTTTCTCAGCGAGGCCGGAGGAGTGCAACGCTGGTTATTTAGCATCATCGCCATCGTTGCGTCGGCGTGGATCATTTGGCTGTTGCGCAAGCACCAGCATCAGCTGCTGTTCGCAACTGCGCTGAGCATGATACTCGGCGGTGCGTTGGGCAATCTGATCGATCGCATCGCATACGGTTATGTGGTGGATTTTCTGGATTTTCACTGGAACGAACATCATTTCGCCGCGTTCAATCTGGCCGACTCGGCGATCACTTGCGGCGCATTCCTGTTAATCATTGAAGGATTCCTGGAGAAAAAAAATGGAACTGTTGCTGGCTAATCCGCGCGGCTTTTGCGCCGGTGTCGATCGTGCGATCGAGATCGTGGAACGCGCGCTGGCGTTACACGGGGCACCCATCTACGTGCGCCATGAGGTCGTGCACAACAAATTCGTGGTGGACGGATTACGCGAAAAGGGCGCTGTGTTCATTGAAGATCTTTCCGATGTGCCGAGCGGCAGTATCCTGATCTTCAGCGCGCATGGCGTGTCGCAGGCGGTTCGACAGGAGGCGGAAGATCGCGGCTTGACCGTGTTCGACGCGACCTGTCCGCTGGTGACCAAGGTCCACATTCAGGTTTCCCGCATACGCGGGCAGGGCAAGGAAATCGTGATGATAGGCCACAAGGGACACCCTGAAGTCGAAGGCACGATGGGGCAAAGTGACGGCGGAATGTATCTGGTCGAGTCGCCGGAGGATGTGATGAAACTGGAGGTGAAGGATGAACACAATCTTGCCTATGTCACCCAGACCACCCTGTCGGTGGATGATGCCGCGAGCATCGTCGCCATATTGAAAACAAGATTCCCTTTCATCACCGGGCTCAAAAAAGACGATATCTGCTACGCCACTCAGAATCGCCAGGATGCGGTGAAGATGCTGGTCAAGCAATGCGATGTCGTCGTCGTGGTCGGATCGCCGAACAGCTCGAATTCCAACCGGTTGCGCGAGGTCGCTGCCAACGTGGGCATACCCGCTTATCTGGTGAACGATGCGGGTGAATTGAATGCCGAGTGGTTTTCCGGAAAGGCTCGCGTGGGCATCAGCGCGGGTGCATCGGCACCCGAAGTGCTGGTGAAAGGTGTAATAGAACGACTGCAACAACTCGGTGCACAGAATGTCTCGGAATTGGAGGGCATCATCGAGAACGTTGTATTTCCTTTGCCGAAGGCGCTCAATCAAAACGAGAGCGAAACGAAAGTTTGACGACTGATTTCCTGATCATAGGCGCCGGTGCGATAGGGCTGACCAGCGCGCAGACTTTGCTGAAAGCAGGGCATAGTGTGACGCTGGTAGAAAGCGGCAGGGTGGGTCAGGAAGCGTCGTGGGCCGGGGGCGGTATCATGTCGCCCCTGTGTTCGTGGGATTACAGTGATGCGGTAACGCGTCTCGCACACCGCAGCATGGGAATGTTTCCGGAAGTTGCCACCATGTTGTATGACGCGACCGGGATCGATCCCGAATATCGGCGCAGCGGCATGCTGGTGTTGCCTTCCTATCCAGACCAATTGGCACACCAGTGGTGTACCCGGCACAATTTTCCGTTGCAGGACGTCGATCTTGGCGACTATCTTCCAGGACAACGGGGAGCGGGATTGTTTTTGCCAGAAGTGGCGCAAGTGCGCAATCCCCGTCTGCTGAACGCACTGCGTGCTCATGTGGTGATGTCGGGAGGGGTGATACTCGAGCAGCATGAAGTCAACAGGCTTGAATTTTCCGGTGACCGCGTGGCGGCGATACAAACTGCGTACGGCCCTATGGTTGCCGATTCCTATATCGTTGCTGCGGGTGCGTGGAGCAAGGTGTTACTGGGGGAGCATGCGCTGAACATCGACATTCGTCCGATCCGCGGACAGATCCTGCTGTTCAAGTTTGACTCGCCACCATTCAGTCAGATATTGCTCAAGGATAACCTTTACTTCATTCCGCGTCAGGATGGGCATGTTCTGGTGGGCAGTACGCTGGAAGATGTCGGGTTCGACAAGTCAACTACCGATGCGGCGCGTGCAAGCATGATGGAAAAGATATGCACGATATTTCCCGAGTGGCGACACTTGCTGCCGATACGGCATTGGGCCGGTTTCAGGCCCGGTTCACCCGAAAACATCCCGACTATCGGAAAGCATCCGCATATCAATAATCTATTTATCAACAGCGGGCATTTCCGTTATGGCGTCACCATGTCGCTTGCCAGTGCGGAACTGTTGCGTAACGAGATCGAGGGAATATCCCAACCGATCCCGGTTGAAGAATACCGCTGGAACTAAACTAAATTCGCAACCTGAATTTCAGGCTGGTTAAACAGGATATTTGCCCTTCTTAACCTAAGGAATCTCTGATTAAGTCCTGAACGATTTGGTTTCATGATGTCAGAAGCGAAGATCGAACAAACGGAGCCGAACGATGAAACAAATAACACTCTCTGCAAGCAGCTTTGACCGCTACAGCAAGACGACGCGACGCGCG
>JBGSMU010000210.1:0-5890 GCA_041739955.1 Gallionella sp.
CATGAAGGCCGAAGTGGTTGCATGGGAGCAAGACCGAAACAACAGCTTGAAAAAGATTAACTGGCAATTTACAACTTCGGATGCGCGGACCAAGCTGACGCGTCTTTATCCGAAATTATAATTGTTACATGGTACTAGTCCGGGCTGCGTAATTATTCAGTTGTATTGCTCGACTAAGTTTTCTCGCCAGATTCATATTGGGAATCTGTTGGTTCTCCGGTAGTATTCTCCCGAATTTCGTGTTGTTATTTTCTTTGAATATAGCGGGGAGAGTATGTTCAATATTCGAGTCAACTGTGCAGCCGGTCTGGTGGTTTTATTGTTTGCGGCGACTGGAGTTTTGGCAGCCGACGATCCGGAAGATGTGAAAAAAAGGATGGGTGCAGGCGATCCTGTCGCGGGCAAGGTGAAGTCGACTTTTTGCCAGACCTGTCACGGAACAGACGGCAATAGCGCCACATCAAACTACCCAAAACTGGCCGGACAGTATGCGGACTATATCCAGAAGCAGGTCAATGAGTTCAAGTCCGGTGACCGAAAGGACCCGATGATGTCGGCAATGGCACAGTCAGTTGCCAGTGATGAGGATCTGCTCGATATCGCAGCATATTTTGCCAGTCAGGATCAAATGAAAAGCCCCAAGCCTGTCGCCAACAAGGCCGGTGAGGCGCTCTTCAGTGATGCCGGTAACGGCTGCAACACTTGCCATGGCATCAATGGTAAGGGTTTGGCTCCCGAGATTTCACAAGCGCCCGTGATCGGCGGGCAGCACAAGGATTATCTACTGAAACAGCTTAAGGGCTTCAAAAAGCATACTCGTACCAACGATCCCGGGGGGATGATGGGCATGGTGACCGGATTCATGACGGACGAAGATATGGAAGCTGCGGCGAGTTATATTTCAGGATTGTAAGACGCAAGGCTATTCCTCTTTATCCGATACTAGCGCTGGGGTTAAATTGCGCATATTGTCTTGCAGGAGTAGCATCTGGGCTTAAGGTTATGCGAGGCTTGAGGGCGCGATATGACTAATTTTTCTTCGATTCGGCTACACACCCATCCCCACCGCGCCCAGTGCTGGTCTTCTGGCATGTCCTGCAATTCTCAATCCACTGTTTTTCTCCCGGAGATCCCAAATGGCTACAGATAAGATTTGTGTTGTCGTTGTATCCGGCTCACTCGAACGTTTGCAAATGGCTGCGATGGTGGCATCGGTTGCTGCGGTGAGCGGTCAGGAAGTTCTGGTTTTCCTGTCGATGAATGCTTTGCTCCCTTTCATCAAGGGTAGAGATGTACAAGTGCCTGTTGAAGGCGAAATGGGTGAGTTGATGGCGGGCAAAAAGGTGCCGAGCTTCAAGGTGCTATTTGAACAGGCAGTCGAATTGGGTGATGCCAGGATTTTTCCCTGTTCCATGGCGATGGATGTCCTTGGTGTAGAGCAGGATGAACTCGAAAGTTATATGGGGGAAGCCACGGGGCTGACCAAATTCCTGAGCGACGCCCGTGACGGGCAAGTGTGGACTTTTTGATGATCGGAGAAGATCGAAATGGCTGAAAAAAAGATTGTTGACGGGAGAGGGAGCTTTTGTCCGGGCCCCCTGATGGAACTCATTGTTGCCTTGAAGGAGTCCCAGGTTGGAGATGAGCTGGAGGTGTTATCAACCGACAAGGGGTCGGCAAATGATATTCCGGAGTGGGTGAAGAAAGTTGGTCACGAGTATATTGCGACAACTGAAAGTGAAGGTGTTTGGCATATCACGATACGCAAGGCGAAGTAGGGAGATTCTGTGTTCTAACTAAATAAAAGGGGGAGAAAAATGAGAATCCTGATTGTTGGTGGTGGCATGGGCGGCACGATACTGGCGAACAATCTGGCCAGGCGTCTGACGAGCGAACTCAAGTCCGGCAAAGCACGCATCACGATGCTGTCGGCCTCCGATAAACATATGTACCAACCCGGCCTGCTTTATCTGGCGGTCGGTCGAATGACACCAGACGAGTTATACAGGGATCAGGCCAGTCTGCTGGAACCGGGAATCAAATTCCACGTCGATCCGGTCGAAGAATTCATGCTCGATAACAACAGTGTAAAGACCAAGAGCGGCAAAACACACGAATATGATGTGATGGTCATTGCCACCGGTTCGCGTATGTTCCCGGAAGGTGTTCCCGGCATGGTTGAGAACGCGGAGACTTTCTATACCGAAGAAACCGCACTGAAGATGTTCAAGCGGCTCCAATCTTTTGAAGGCGGGAAAGTGGTGATCACGGTTGGCGTACCCCACAAATGTCCGATGGCGCCGCTGGAAATCACTTTCATGCTGCACGATTACTTCAAGGATCGTGGAATGGCTGACAAGGTACAGTTGCATTACACCTATCCGATCGGCAGAGTACACAGTCTGGAGAATGTAGCCAAGTGGGCAGCGCCTGAAATGGACAAGCTTGGCATCAAATACGATACCTTCTTCAACATCAAAGAAGTGGACGGAGCTAACAAGATATTGCGCAGCGAGGAAGGCGTCGAGCTGAAGTACGACCTGCTCATCACGATACCCTCGCATAAAGGCATGGAGATCGTCGAAAAGAATGGCCTTGGGCAGAATGGCTGGATACCGACCCACAGGACAAAGTTGAACATGGAAGGTCGCGAGAATGTGTTCATTTGTGGTGATACCACCAATATTCCGATCAGCAAAGCCGGTTCCACCGCACACTTCGAAGCGGATGTGCTGGGCGAAAATATTGCCGCGATGGTCAAGATAGGCACTGCTGTACGCGAATACGACGGCAAAGTTTTCTGTTTCGTGGAGGCAGGCAAGGATCGTGCGACGTACGCCATGTTCGATTACCAGAATCCACCCGATCCCAAGGCACCGACCAAGGCTGTGCACTGGTTCAAGATGGCCTATAACAAACTCTACTGGATTTCCGCACGCGGACTCTTGTAACCGGGAGGTGTGCCATGAATACAGAAACCAATGAAGAAAAGGCTGTCGTTCAGCACGAAGTCCAGCGCGTGATTTCGGCAGCCAAGGACGCGATGACCGATGAGATGGTCGGGCGTCTGGCGGGATCCGCTGCCGAAGCGCTCGACATGGTCGATCAGATCGGTCGGTCGGGTTTGTCCAAGGCGATCCCCAAGCTGGCCGAGATGGTGAATAACGGCGATCTGGAACGATTGTCGCAATTGGCACGCGTTTACAACGCTTCCCAGGATGCGCTCACCGATGAGATGGTGGGGCGACTGAGCGAGGCGATGGGCGAGGGCCTGAGCCTGCTTGACCAAGTGAATCGTTCCGGTCTGGAAAAAGCGTTGCCTACCATTTCGCGCATGGTTGCTGATGGCGATCTGGAAAGGTTGGCTCAGCTTGCACGGGTCTACAGCTCGGCTCAGGATGCACTGACGGATGAGATGGTCGGCCGTTTGGCAGAAACCGTAGGTGAAGGGCTGTCCTTGCTGGATCGCCTTAACCGCGGTGGGGCGATTCGTCTGGTGGAGATGCTTGAAAAACTGGAGTCTTCCGGAGCCCTGGAGCGTATCGCCATCACTTTACCGCGCTTGTTGGAACGTCTTGAGATGGTTTCGGGAATGTTTGTCTGCCTGGAGGAAGCCGCAAACAAGAGCAAAGAGCAACCTGTATCCGGCGGGATCGGAAGCTTGTGGCGCATCATGAAGGACGAGGAAACAGTCCGGTCACTTCAGTTCTTGTTGAATGTGAGCAAGCAAATGCAGGAGAAGTGTTCTGATAAACACTGAGTTGAATGAAGTTGAGCGAAGTTGATTCAAAAAACAGCGGCAGAGAAATCCTCTTGCCGCTGTTTCGTTTTCTGCAGTGTCATTTGTCGGCTCTGATCGGTGTAGCCAGATCAGCCGGTAGATAACCAGGGTACTCTTTTCGACTCGAAAATCCTGCGTCAATACACCATTTCAAATGGTGTGGAACTCGGGTAAAACACGCATCCATTTGATGCAAATGGGGAATTTCTGGCAGCAGTGCAGTTAGTTTGCTATAATGCAACCCGAAGCAAATATTTCTATTCGCTTATGGCACCGAACGAGGACAGCTTTCACGGACGGTTGGCATGAGTCAGTCTGCCGCAGAACAAATTCATTTCAAGCTTGGTCAGTTTCGTTCGCATCAAGTAGTTTTACAAAAATATATTTTGATTGGCGGGTAATGATCGAAAAAAATAAACAGCCTATTCCCCATAGAGAAAGCAGTGAAAAAGCTGCTGCCATTATCCTGTTCGGTGAGGTATTGGCGGATGTTTTTCCCGACAAGTCTGTCCTGGGCGGCGCGCCTTATAACGTGGCGCGACATCTGCAGGCGTTTGGCCAATATCCGCTGTTGGTTTCCCGGACGGGTGACGACACGTTGCACAGGGAGTTATTTGCCGAGATGGATCGTCTCGGCATGGATGCATCAGGTGTTCAATGCGATCCGGCTTATCCGACCGGACAAGTGATCGTTCACATGGACGGCAAGGGACACCGTTTTGAAATTATTCCGGATCAGGCTTATGACCATATCGACTCCAGGGAGGCATTTGAGGCAACAGGGAAATATACGCCGGTCATGCGTTATTTCGGAACGCTGATTCAGAGGAGTCGGGAATCGAGGCTGGCATTGGATGGATTGCTTGACGAAGGATCGAGCCCGCGCTTTCTGGATATCAATTTGCGTGAGCCATGGTATGACAAGGAAATAATAGAACATGCATTGTCCAGGGCGGATGTCCTGAAGATCAATGATGATGAATTGCTGATCCTCGCCAAGCTCTTCAAGTTTCCCGAGGCCGAGGATAGTGAGCATGGATCGCGATTGTTGAAACAATTCGGGCTGGATTTACTGGTGGTTACCTGTGGCGCAAGTGGTGCGTGGGCAGTATCCAAAGATGATGCCGTCATACGTGTTGCAGGGCAGAAACTTGGGGGTGAACTGGTTGATACCGTCGGGGCGGGAGACGGCTTTGCCGCTGCCTGCATATTGGGAATATTGAACGGCTGGACTATCAAAACGATGTTGGAAAGAGCGGATGCATTTGCCAGAGCTATTTGCAGGATGAGAGGTGCCGCCCCCCAAGCGGCCGATTTTTACCATTCGTTTGTGGAGGAGTGGCAGTTATGAATAAGCGCCAGAGCGAAGGCGAAAGTCCCTTGTATATTCTCATGATCAGTCCCCACGGGCTGATGCGATCACATGATTTGGAGCTCGGGTGTGATGCCGATACGGGCGGCCAAACGACTTACGTAGTTGAGTTGGCCAGAGCGCTGGCCAGAAATCGCGACGTGGGAAAGGTGGACTTGTTGACGAGGCTGATCGATGATCCCGCGGTGTCTTCTGATTATGCCCAGCCTGAAGACGATTTGGGCGGAGGTGCGCGCATTGTTCGATTGGCATGCGGTCCCAAAAAGTATCTGCGCAAGGAAAAGTTGTGGCCTCATCTCGACCAGATGGTGGATAAATGCCTGCACTTTCTGCGCCAGCAGGGTCGTTTGCCGGATCTGATCCACTCTCATTATGCGGACGCCGGTTATGTGGGCAAGCATCTGTCCACACTGCTTGGCATCCCGCTGGTTCACACGGGGCACTCACTGGGCCGCCCAAAAAAGGAGCGCATGCTGGCAAGCGGGCGCAAAGAAGGTGCGATTGAAAAGCAGTTTCACTTCAAGCAGCGTATCGAGGCAGAAGAAGGCGTGATCCAGCATGCTTCATTGATCGTGACCAGTACCCGGCAAGAGATCAATGAACCGTGCTTATCCGGTTGTCACAGACATCCACTAGCGGTAGTATGTTGAGTATCTGCCCCCAAGTGGAATAATCATGGTTATCGACGTACTTGAGCGAGACGATCTGCCGTTCCCGCGCTCGCTGCCGGAGTTTCA
>JBGSMU010000211.1:0-9642 GCA_041739955.1 Gallionella sp.
CCTACCGCGACGCCCAAGGCCGGTTCGCCAGCCGCGCGCAACTGCGCGAGGTGCCTCGCCTGGGCGAGAAGACCTTCGAGCAGGCGGCGGGCTTCCTGCGCATCATGGGCGGCGACGATCCGCTCGACGCCTCCGCCGTCCACCCCGAATCGTATCCGCTGGTGCAAGCGATCCTCGCCGACATCAAGCAGGACCTCAAGGCCGTGATCGGCAACGGCGGCCTGCTGAAGTCGCTCGATCCGTCGAAATACAGCGACGAGAAATTCGGCATCCCCACCATCACCGACATCCTCAAGGAACTGGAAAAACCCGGCCGCGACCCGCGCCCCGAGTTCACCACGGCGACGTTCAGGGAAGGCGTGGAAACGCTGGCCGACTTGAAGCCCGACATGATCCTGGAAGGCGTCGTCACCAACGTCGCCGCGTTCGGCGCGTTCGTCGACATCGGCGTGCACCAGGATGGCCTGGTCCACATCTCCGCGCTGTCCAACACCTTCGTCAAGGACCCGCACACCGTGGTCAAGGCCGGGCAGATCGTGAAGGTCAAAGTGCTGGAGGTCGACGAGAAGCGCAAACGCATCGCGCTGACGATGCGGCTGACGGATGCTACGGCGCAGGCGGGTGGGAATAAAACGACAGCATCAGGCCCGCGCGAAAATCGCGGGGATAACCGGGGTGGCGAACAGGGCAAGGGCGGTGGCAAACCCGCTGGCAAACCGAACCTTGCACCTGCTGCTGAGCATATGGGTGCGATGGCGGCGGCGTTGATGAAGCTGAAAGGCTGAATAGCAGTCGTTTGTAATCGTTGGGGGCGTCACACCCTGCTTTCAACAGCCAATACCAGCCATCCCCGAAACGAGCTATTGATTTATAACCCGTATGGGCTATCGTGGTCAGGGGCTGAAAGCTTTAGGATTACCCCACAGACGACCAGAGATTTTGAGTCAAAAAATTCACCAAGGGGAGTGAAACAATGCCGCTCGTTAGACCGCACGGAGGGGGTGACCTTAAACCTTTGCTCCTGTTGGGAGAGGATTTGATCGCCGAGTTGCATCGTGCGCGCGTCTACAAGAAAGTCAAGGTCAGCTCCCGCGAGAAAGGCGACCTCATCATGCTAGGCATCGGCGGCTTCACTCCGCTGGACGGCTTCATGACCCACGCAGACTGGCAGGGCGTTTGCGACGGAATGAGGGTAGCCAATGGCCTGTTCTGGCCTATCCCGATCACGCTATCGACCGACCGTGCCACAGCGGACAGCATATCCACCGGCGAGGAGATCGCCCTCACCGACCCCGATGATGGCAGCATCATCGCCACGATGCTGGTCACGGAAAAATACACCATAGACAAGGCGCACGAATGCGCCACGGTATTCGGCACCACCGACCCGGAACATCCAGGCGTGAAAATGGTGATGGATCAGGGCGAGGTCAATCTGGCCGGCCCGGTCAAGGTGCTTACACAGGCCGGTTATCCGCAGAAATACGGTCCGCTGTTCATGACCCCGCACGAGACGCGCAAGATTTTCGAGGAAATGGGCTGGAGCAAGGTTGCCGCTTTCCAGACACGCAACCCGATGCACCGCTCGCACGAATATCTCGCCAAGATCGCCATCGAAGTGTGCGACGGCGTGCTGATCCATTCCCTGCTCGGCCATCTCAAACCCGGCGACATTCCCGCCGAGGTGCGTACACACGCCATCATCGCGCTGACCAAGGAGTATTTCGTCAGCAAGACTGTGATACAAGCAGGTTACCCGCTGGACATGCGCTATGCCGGCCCGCGTGAGGCATTGCTGCATGCACTGTTCCGCCAGAACTACGGATGCTCGCACCTGATCGTCGGCCGCGACCATGCAGGCGTCGGCAGCTATTACGGCCCGTTCGACGCGCACCACATCTTCGACAAGATCCCCGCTGGATCGCTGGAGACACAGCCGCTCAAGATCGACTGGACTTTCTGGTGCTACAAGTGCGGCGGGATGGCCTCGGCACGAACCTGCCCGCATGGCGATGAACACCGGCTGTTGTTGTCTGGCACCAAATTGCGCAAGATGTTATCCGAAGGTTCGGATGTGCCGGCCGAATTCAGCCGCCCCGAAGTGCTGGCGATACTGCGCGATTACTATGCCAGCCTGGCAGATGACGAAAAAGTGGAAGTGAAACTCAGCGGTCACTCGGGACGCTAGCAAACGCACCTACCCTTTGATGGGTTAGGGCCGGGGAAGGAGAGCTTTTCATTAGCTCCCATTTTGGAAATTTTTGTTTGGGTTGATTGAGTAAAGTAATGGCGGTAGGTTCGCAGGGTTAAGGATATTTGTGGGGGTAACTTTTTCCATACTCGACAGCCAAGCGATTAAAGGTTAATTTTGAGTCTGAAATTTTTAAGGAGAACCTGATGTTCACGAGCAACCTCTTTGCAGAGCTTTCTGAAGTTATATCACCTGCAATGATGCAGGGGTATATCGTTTTAATGGTCCTGCTGGTCATGGGTGGGACGATACTTGACATGATGCATAAGAAAAGCGCTCAGTACTTTTTCGAAAATGCGAAAAAAGCGCAGAAGAGCGCAAAACGGTCAGTCGGTGGTGGAGAAAAGGCATCGATCGCCGCTTCAGTGCTGGTGAACGAAGTATTGACTTCCGGCGAATTCAGCAATCCAAAACGCAGGCTTTCGCATCTGTTGACCATGTGGGGAACCATCATATTCATTGTGACTACCGCGATCATGATTTTTGGCTATCCGACGCCAGCAACGCCCACACCAACCTTGTTGCCACAGCTATGGCATACCGGCGCACTGATGCTGGCAGTTGGCGGATACTGGTTCTGGTTCGCTATCCGCGTTGATGTGGCCGCGGAAGGTCTGCCATGGTTTCGGTTCGAGCGTGCGGATCTGTTTATCCTCTCGCTACTTGCCACCTCGACTTTCGCATTGATCTGGTCATTTACCGGCGGCGGATTAACCGTATTCTTTGCCTTGTTCATCCTGTCCAGCACAGTGCTATTTGGCGGTGTATATTTTTCCAAGTTCGCCCATATGTTCTTCAAGCCTGCCGCGGCTTACCAGAAAAAAATCACCCGAGCCGATGGTTCCCGTGAGAATCTGCCTCCCGACTATGATTTGACGGATCCTGAAGTACAGAAAAAGTTTCCGGATGTGCCTATGTATATGGGCAAGAACCCGCCAAAGATGGGGCTTTGTATCAAGGCTGAAAGCGCAAAACACTACTAACACCGACTTGACTGATTATCTATAACGAATAGAGGAATAAATTATGCCAACCTTTGTATATATGACGCGTTGTGATGGTTGTGGAGAATGCGTAGACATCTGCCCGTCTGACATCATGCACATCGATAAAACCCTTCGACGTGCTTACAACATCGAACCCAACATGTGCTGGGAATGTTATTCCTGTGTAAAAGCCTGCCCTCACCACGCCATTGATGTACGCGGCTATGCCGACTTTGCACCACTTGGACACAGTGTTCGAGTGATCCGTGATGAAGACAAAGGCACGATTGCGTGGCGCATCAAGTTCCGCAACGGTAAAAAAGATATGGAACTGTTGGCTCCTATCACAACTAAGCCCTGGGGCTCGGGGACACCAAAACTCGCAGACGAGCCTGTTCCAAGTCAGGAGATGCGAGACAGTCAGTTATTGTTCAACGAGCCGAAATACATTCGTATGGATGAAGGTGGTTTACATACCCTGGAATCCAATGGCCTGGAAATTAAAAGAGGGGTGCAATACTAATGAGCTACCAGACAATTATTGAAGACGATATCGACATCCTGATCGCAGGTGCAGGCCTTGGTGGCACGGGTGCTGCATTTGAAGCAAGATATTGGGGCCGGGACAAAAAGATCGTTATTGCAGAAAAAGCCAACATCATGCGTTCAGGTGCCGTAGCCCAGGGTCTGTACGCGATCAACTGCTACATGGGAACGCGATTTGGTGAGAACAATCCCGAAGATCATGTACGCTATGCACGTATCGACCTGATGGGTATGGTGCGTGAAGACCTCGCTTTTGATATGGCGCGTCACGTCGATTCCACTGTGCATAACTTTGAAGAGTGGGGTCTTCCCATCATGCGCAACGAGAAGAAGGGTTCATATTTGCGCGAGGGCCGTTGGCAGATCATGATTCATGGTGAATCCTACAAGCCTATCGTTGCTGAAGCGGCGAAGAAACAAGCCGACAAGGTATTCAACCGTGTCTGCCTGACCCATCTGCTCATGGATGATTCCAAGGAGAACCGCGTCGCTGGTGCGGTAGGCTTTAACGTTCGCACGGGTAACTATCACGTGTTCAAGTCCAAGACTGTGATCTGTGGTGCCGGCGGTGCTTCCAATATCTTCAAGCCGCGTTCTGTCGGTGAAGGTGCGGGTCGCGTCTGGTACGCACCTTGGTCGTCGGGTTCTGCCTATGGTCTGATGATCGAAGCCGGCGCGAAGATGACACAGATGGAAAACCGTATCGTTCTGGCTCGTTTCAAGGATGGTTACGGTCCTGTCGGTGCCTACTTCCTGCACCTCAAGACCTATACCCAGAATGCCTACGGTGAAGAGTATGAGTCCAAGTGGTTCCCGGAACTGCAGAAACTGGTCGGTAAGGAATACCTGGACCCGGAAGTTTCACACCGTACGCATCGTCCCATTCCGACATGCCTGCGTAACCACGCGATCATCTCCGAGGTGAATGCCGGTCGCGGTCCGATTCACATGGTGACTATGGAAGCCTTCCAGGATCCTCATCTGGAAGAGATCGGCTGGCACAACTTCCTCGGCATGACGGTTGGTCAGGCGGTACTGTGGGCTGCAACTGACGTTGATCCAAAATACGAAAACCCTGAACTGACGACTTCCGAGCCATACGTCATGGGCTCACATGCAACGGGTTGCGGTGCTTGGTGCTCAGGCCCTGAAGACCTGTCTCCACCCGAGTACTTCTGGGGCTACAACCGCATGACCACCGTTGAAGGACTGTTCGGTGCGGGTGATGCCGCTGGCGGTACACCTCACGCGTTCTCATCAGGCTCCTTTACTGAAGGCCGCCTGGCTGCCAAGGCTGCCTGCAAATATATCGATGATGGCAAAGCAGAAGGTATCAGTGTTTCTGACGCTCAGATCAATCGCCGCAAGGAAGAGATCTTCAAGCCTATGGAAACTTATCGTGTTTATAGCAACGAAGTGGTCGCGGGTAGTGTCAATCCTAACTTCATCAATCCAAAACAGGGACTTGATCGTTTGCAGAAGCTGATGGATGAGTACTGTGGCGGTTTTGGTGTTAACTACATGACCAACGACAAGCTCCTGAATATCGGCCTGAAGAAGATGGCGATTTTTGGGCAGGATCTGGAAAAAGTCGCCGCTTCAGATGTACACGAGTTGTTGCGTGCATGGGAGTTGAAACATCGTTACCTGACTTCTGAAAGTGTGTTCCATCATACGTTGTTCCGCAAGGAAACCCGCTGGCCCGGCTATTACTACCGTGGTGATGCAATGAAGCTGGATGATGAGAACTGGCATGTACTGACAGTTTCTCGTCGTGACCCCAAGACAGGTGAGTACACGATGGAAAAAGCACCGCTTTACCACTTGGTAGGCGATGTGGAGAAAGCACCACCAGAAGCGCACTAAGCAGATATAGGCTTGAATTTTTAAGCCGGGAAATATATTTGCAAAAAAAAAGGACTGACATGTATGGTGTTGGTCCTTTTTTATCTGTCCTGAGTGTGGCTGGGACTCGCGATAGATAAAACCATGAAACCCTGTGCAGGTGAGATATTTTATGAACATTCTTGAAAAAACGGATGAAGAGATCTTGGAGTTGGCCAACCCGATGTGGGCTGATCTTATCAAGTACTCCAATGAAGGGAACTACGGGGCTTTCACGCGTAATTTTTCGAGCTCTTTTATTGCGGGTGCCAATGAGGTTGAAATGGGCAAGCAGTTTGCGAGAAGCGACCTTGCGAAAAACCTGTCAGATGATTATTCGTATCTTGGCATGATACGCCGAGGAGAATATGTCACTGTTTTATATAAAGTGATAAACAAAAAAAATAATAGTGAATGGCTGGGCAGACTGGTGCTGGGTTATGAAAAGGACAAGGTGAAAATCTTTGGCGCTACGCTGTTCTAAGACAACTTTATCGATCACAGGCCTTTTTAGACATGTCAGATACCATTGAAGACGAAACTTTCGTTGAATTAAATTATAAAGTCATCGATCAAAAAACCGGTGACATACTTGTTACAGTCGATTATCCGCTTGGTTACGTTCATGGTGTGAATGATGTCATGTCCGAAGAAGTGACCAAGGAACTGTATGGTAAAAAAGTTGGCGATATCATCGAAGTGCCGGTAGACACTTCCAAGTTATACGGTGAGAGAGATGAATCACTGGTATTTACCGATCGTATCGAAAATGTCCCGGAAGAGTATCGGGAGATCGGCATGACCATCACCATGGAAAACGAAAAAGGTGAGCCCAGAAACTTTATCGTTACCCGATTCGATGACAAGACATTGACTGTCGACGGGAACAACCCCCTTTGCGGCAGAGAGATCACTTTCATGCTGGAAGTCCTGTCCATACGTGAAGCTACCGAGGAAGAAATCGAGCTTGGCGGAGCGGTCGGCGCCGATCCCGAATTAAATGAAATACTCGAACGGGCAAAATGAAATTCTCGAATAGCTACATACTTTACCCCCGCAATAAGGCCCTGGAACGCACTTTGGCAAATTCTTTAGGCGGGCTTGGCGATGATTGGGTTAAGGCTGCCGCACCGGATACCAAGGTAGCCGTCGCCGATAATTTTCTTTATACACGTGGGAACTATGAACAGCATCGTTTCAGCTCCAATATTCTTGAGCCTGTGCGTGAGGCACTTGAGGGATTGCTGACAGCGCCCTCTCCAGACATAAGCCGCGATCAGGACCCATTCGCCTGGGCTGAGACTCAGAATTATCTTGGAAACATTCTGGCGGCACTGGGACAGCAGTGGAGAGATGCTGAATTGTTTGAACGGGCCATTCAGTGTTTTAGCAATGCATTAGATGAGTTCACACAGGAAAACTCTCCATTTGAATGGGCCGCTACGCAATATAACCTGGGCACGGCTAACCAGGCGCTTGGCCGGCTACTTGATGCAACTAAGCCGTTAAATGTCGCTGTAGATGCTTATACCAATGCTTTGCTGGTTTGGACGCGAGATCAGTATCCGGAAGACTGGATGTTTACGATGCATCAGCTTGGAGCCACTTTCCATGCGTTCGGAAAACTGCTCAAAGGTAACCGTCAACTTCAAAAGTCCGTTGTTGCCTATAAAAATGCGCTTGCCGTACTCGATGCGGATAATTACGCATTGGAGTTGACCGCCACACATAACAACCGGGCTGTTGTATTACAGCATCTCGGCGAGTCTGAAGAAAATCCTGATCGTTTAAAAGAAGCGATAAATTCATACGAAAAAGCATTGACCGTCAGTATGGAGCAGCAATTGCCTATACATCTGGCGGTGCTGTGCAGGGTAAACATGACGACTGCACAGAATGTACTGGCTGAATTAACGAACGATACCGGGCTTGCAGAAGAAGTGGCCGATGAGTTTGAAGTCATTATCGAGTGTTTTTCGCATGCCCTTCAGCCACTCTGTTTAAGGCATTGCGAGGAACAAATGGATAAGGCTAGATCGCTGGCGCTGGCCAATAGCGCCAGCCGTTGATAAGGGGATAGAAGGTTGTCGGCTGTAGAAAAAACGGAAAAAAAGCGGGATCCGAACGATCCATGCCTGTTCTGCAAAGATCCCCGTGGCGTATCACTGGAGCATGAACTTGCTTACAGTGCGCGTGATACCTACGCGGTGAGTCCGGGCCATACTCTGGTTATCCCGCGTCGCCATGTCGCCAGCTTTTTCGACCTGACGCCAGAAGAGGTCAATGCCTGCATGGGGCTGATCACCGAAGAGCGCGTGAGACTGGACGAGGAATTCAAGCCTGATGGTTACAATATCGGCGTTAACGTAGGTACGGCGGCCGGGCAGAGTATCTTCCATGTCCATATTCACCTTATTCCGCGCTACCGGGGTGATGTCGAGAATCCCCAGGGGGGCGTGCGCCATGTCATCCCAAAGAAGGGACATTACACGCGCTAGATAGTACAATTTAGTCAGTTGTGGGAGGGGCTGGCACCCTGTTGAAATTCCTCCCGTTCTCAACCCGTAAGGAGATGTGATTATGAGTGATGACAAGAAGCCTTTTACCCGTCCCAAGGTTCCAGATGGCCACGCATTCCACGTGACTACCCGTCAGAAAGAAATTGTACCGGGGCAGTTTTTTGTTGGCTATGAGACTATCTGGGAACCTCACCAGAAAGAAGTTCCATACACCACTCCCAAGAAGCCCTGACAAGAGTTTCAAGTCGATCAGCTGTGCGGCAATTTGCCAGCGGGTCGATGGGACAGTAGGTCGAAGGCTGCGCGGATGACGCTAAACAGCTCAAGCCTGGATATGGTTGATGATAAGCACGCTTTTATAGCGTGCTTTTCTTTTTAATATAAAGCTTAAATACGCTCGGAAAGCTGGTAATCCACATTAATGAAAGCGCCGATCTCGGCCAGAAAACGAATCGTTCTGGCGCCGAAACCCACATCCGGACAAGTCTCACCTTTATCAACCGACAACACCAGTACCACACCGATTCTGGGCGACAAGTTGTGGCTTTTGATTACTTGCAGGATCTTTTCCTTGGCCGGTTCTATCTTTTTAATGATGATATCCGTCATTTTATAAACGTCGATATTGTCCGTCATCGTGTCCGTCGATAACTCCCAAGAACTGATCACGGGTTTATCCAGTGCACTGCGCGCGCCGGATGCATCAACCGAGGTGGGTTCGATGCCAAGCAGACGCGTGATGTCATCAGGATCGAAATGATAACCACTGAGTGTGAAGTGGGCGCGTGCTTTATTCGATGCCAAGTTATTACCCTCATCAATTGATTGTAAATCGGACGGGAGATTATAACGTATCGCAAAAGGGGCAAATGCTCTGTCCCCGGCTTTACCCGGGATAGCGTGTTTGATTTAAAAAGTTTGGTGGTGGCGGATTTGCGGAAGATAGTCCTGGGCACAGAAGAACCCGCGACCCAAGATCAAACCAACAGATTCCCCCGCAAATGCCACAAGCAAATAACTGGCATTGACTTGTTGCATCCCCAGCCCAAGCAGTTAGAGATGCCGCAAGCAATTTTAAATCACGGTGCTCATGGTGCGCCGATCAGCTCAACCACATAGGATTCAGCCCTTGACCCCGCTGTTTCAATGGGCGGTGTCACATAATCGGGAGCATCGATCGGATCGACCATGCTGTCATAAAATCCAGCAGTAGTCATGATCCCGCCTCCGGGTGCGGTGGACAAAGTCAGCGTTTCAGTGAAATTGAAAGCGCATGCCTGGGTGAATGTCCCGTTGCCGGGGAATGTCAGGCTTACCGCTAGTACCATGTAACAATTATAATTTCGGATAAAGACGCGTCAGCTTGGTCCGCGCATCCGAAGTTGTAAATTGCCAGTTAATCTTTTTCAAGCTGTTGTTTCGGTCTTGCTCCCATGCAACCACTTCGGCCTTCATG
>JBGSMU010000005.1:0-19725 GCA_041739955.1 Gallionella sp.
GTAAAATCACGAAACACTACATCTGGTAGGTGTCTGTGACAACCGGATAAGCACGGTTTCATCGTTCGGCTCCGTTTGTTCGATCTTCGCTTCTGACATCATGAAACGAAATCGTTCAGGACTTAATCAGAGATTCCCTAACCTAAAGTTTTCAATTCCCATCAAAATATTGTGTAGTCAGCTCTGATTCCAAAATCACACCAGCAACATACCAAACAAATGCAGCAGGTGACACCCAAATTGCGAAAGCAAACAGCAGAATCCAATGCATTTCTGAGGCACCAATGTCAAAATGTTTAGCAACTTGAATGAGTGAATATAGAAACCCAGCCAACACAACCTCAAGTACAACAATTAGGGCGGAATTCCCATGTTCACGCATATGCTGATAGGTATTTTTTAGCTCGCCCAATTGCTTTCTTTTACTCTCCAATTCACGGTAAAACCTTCCAAAATCTTTGTAGCCAAGTCGAAGATCAAGTAACAAACAAAATTGGATAATGATTAATATCAATCCAAAAATAACAAGGGGCACAAGCGCATATTGCATGGAGAAAAAATTTGACCATCCTTTCAGACTCACAACCAACGCAGTAAACAGTATGAGAGCAACCGTTACTAAGCCTGCAAAAGTGGGCATTTGATTGAATCGTTTTAAATTGTAGCGACAACAGTGCATTACCAAGATTGGTGTGCTCGCCACATAGCAATAAACAAAGCCAAGTCCTGCAAATAGACTTATTTCGCCAATAATTTTAATATTAGCTGACTCGCTAATAATACTTGTAAACGCAGTAAACTCACTGCGCATACCCCACAAAATAAGGAAGCCAATTACAGAAGGCATCGCATACCGAATTACATAAAACTCCCACCAACGATCATCAGATTTTTCGGGTGGCAATGTTGCTTGATTATTGCTTCGATTGAATTTCAAAGCTTATATCCCCGATGAACCGCCACCACGCCGCCGGTCAGGTTGAAATACTCAACCTTCTCCAACCCGGCTTCCTCCATCATCGTTTTTAACTCTTCCTGTCCCGGATGCATGCGGATGGATTCGGCGAGGTAGCGGTAGCTGTCGGCATCACCGGCGATCAGCTCGCCCATCTTGGGCAACAACTTGAAGGAGTACAGGTCATAGGCTTTTTCCAGCGGCTTGGCGACCTTGGAGAATTCCAGCACGATCACGCGGCCGCCCGGCTTGAGCACGCGCTTCATCTCGCGTAGCGCGGCGTCCTTGTGGGTGACGTTGCGCAGGCCGAAGGCGATGCTGACGCAGTCGAAGTAGTTGTCGGGAAACGGCAGGTGCTCGGCATCGCATTGTGTTGTCGGCGTGGCGATGCCCTCGTCCAGCAGGCGGTCGCGGCCGACGCGCAGCATCGCGTTGTTGATATCGGTGAGCACGACCAGCCCGGTCTCGCCGACTTCTTTCAGAAACAGGCGAGACAGATCGGCCGAGCCGCCCGCCACATCGAGCACACGCTGGCCATGGCGCACACCGCTGACACTGATCGCAAAACGCTTCCACAGCCGGTGCAAGCCGGCCGACATCAGGTCGTTCATCACGTCGTACTTGCCGGCGACCGAAGTGAATACGCCCGCGACTTTTTTCGCCTTGTCTTCCTCGGGGACTGTTTCGAAACCGAAATGGGTATCTGCCATGTTGATGCTCCTGTGCTTCATTCACCCTTAGACTAGCTCAGGGCGAACGGCTTATTATTTGGGTTCGCGGCTCGCGCCAGCCTCTTCCATCTGTTGCAGATAATCCTGCCATAGTTCGTCCTGATTCTTCCCCAACTTGTACAGATATTCCCAGCTGTACAGGCCGCTGTCGTGGCCGTCGTCAAAATCCAGCTTCAGCGCGTAGCTGCCCACCGGCTCGACACCTGCGATGACTACATTCTTCTTGCCTACCTGCAACACCTCCTCGCCGGGACCGTGGCCGCGCACTTCGGCGGATGGCGAGAACACGCGCAGAAACTCGAACGGCAATTGATAACTGGCACCGTCATCGAATGCGATCTGTAGTGTCTTCGATTTCTGGTGCAGGGTGATTTCGGTCGGAGTGGTCATGGCAGTTATGGGTGTTGATGGAGGCGCATTATCGCAAGCGCCGGGTGAATCCACAAATCGGGAAGGCCATGCTCAAAGTGGTTCCATTTCTTGACAACTGTTCCTGACTCCAATTATATTTAACCATCTGGTTAATTAAAGGCAGGATCGAACGGATGGATACGCTCAGCACTACCTTTGCCGCCCTCGCCGATCCCACGCGGCGCGCCATCCTTGCCCGACTTGCCTCGGGCCAAGCCTCGGTCAACGAACTGGCCGAACCGTTCGAGATGAGTCTGCCCGCTGTCACCAAACACCTCAAGGTACTGGAAGGTGCTGGTCTGATCTCCCGCACTCGCCAGGCCCAATCCCGTCCTTGTCATCTTGAAACCGCATCCTTGCAGGAAGCCGCAGGTTTCATCGAACAATATCGCGAGTTGTGGGAGCAACGGCTGGACCGTCTGGATACCTACCTCAAGCAGCTGCAAGCTGCCGAAAAGAAAACCGCTAAACGAATTGCCCATAAAAAAATGAGGGTTCAAAAAAATGATGGCGGTAAAAAAAGCTAGTACTTACCAACCCAGTACAACCCGCGACGAATAGGAAAACATCATGTCCAAACTCCGTTTTCGTATTTCGATCTCACTGGACGGCTACATCGCCGGCCTCAACCAGAGTGTGGAAAACCCGCTCGGCATCGGCGGCATGCGACTGCATGAATGGGTGTTCCCGCTGAAGGTATTCCGTGAGATGCACGGCATGGACGGCGGCATCGTCAACGAGAACTCGGCCATCTTTGAGGCAGCGTTCACCAACATCGGCGCTTCGATCCTGGGACGCAATATGTTCGGCGGTCACCCCGGTGCCTGGAATGTCGAGTCCCAGTGGAACGGCTGGTGGGGCGACAACCCGCCGTTCCATCACCCGGTGTTCGTGCTGACCCATCACCCGCGTGAACCGTTGGAACTGGAAGGCGGCACCACCTTTTTCTTTGTCACCGGCGGCATCGGGGCCGCGCTCGAACAGGCCCGCGCCGCCGCCAACGGCAAGGATGTCGGGCTGGGCGGCGGTGCCCAGACCGCACAGCAATATCTCTCCGCCGGGCTGGTGGATGAAATGACACTCAGCGTTGCCCCCGTCCTGCTTGGCAGCGGCGAACGGTTGTTCGACAAAATCGGCGACGATTTACACGGGTTGAAACTGGTGCAGACGATCGCCACGCCCGAAGTGGTACATCTCAAATTCGCACGAAGATAAAACG
The DNA here is from genome assembly GCA_041739955.1 of Gallionella sp. Classification (GTDB taxonomy): domain Bacteria; phylum Pseudomonadota; class Gammaproteobacteria; order Burkholderiales; family Gallionellaceae; genus Gallionella. The sequence continues at coordinate 3,317 of JBGSMU010000005.1, forward strand.
ACAGGAGGCTGTCATGAGCACAACCGAATTCATCGCCCCGCCCGGTATCGCGGAACTGCGCATCGCCCATCTCTTTGACGCGCCCGTCGAGCTGGTGTTCAAGACCTGGATCGACCCGAAGCTGGTGCCGCAATGGTGGGGGCCCGCCTATCTCGAAACGACCGTGCAGCACATGGAGCCCAAACACGGCGGCAGTTACCGCATCATGCAACGCGAACCGGGCGGGGAAGAATACGGATTTCGCGGCGTGTATCACACCGTGGAAGCGCCGCATCTGATCATCTCAACTTTCGAATTCGACGGCTTTGCCAACCATGTCTCGCTCGATACGTTGCGCTTCGAAGCGCAGGGCGCGCGGACGTTGCATACCAGCGTATCGCTGTTTCAGTCGCTGGCCGACCGCGACGGGATGCTGCAATCCGGTTGCGAATCCGGCGTGCGCGAGATGATGTCGCGCATGGAAAAATTACTGCAAAAATCGGGGACACGAGCATGAGTGCAGATGATGAACTGACCATCACCCGCACCTTCAACGCGCCGCGCGAACTGGTGTGGCGTGCCTGGACCGACCCTGCCCAAATCATGCAATGGTGGGGGCCGCAGGGTTTCAGCAACGAACGTTGCGAGGCCGCATTGCAAACCGGCGGGCATTTTCATCTGGAAATGCGCGCGCCGGACGGCAATGTCTATCCCTGTCTCGGCAATTACCGCGAGATCGTCGCGCCGGAACGGCTGGTGTTTGAAAGCACCGCCGAGGACACACACCCCTGCGGCGCGGGCTTGCCGCCACATGCGCTGGTGACCATCACTCTCGCGGAAAATAATGGCAAGACCACGCTGACCCTGCATACCCGCTTTGCCTCCGCCGAGCGTAAACAGGCGGCAGCAGATGCGCGCTATGTAACCAGTTGGGAAGAAGCGCTGGTGCGCCTGTCGAAGTATCTACCCCACGCCCATCAATCCGCTTAAGGAGTCGGCAATGCTAAAAGTCATTCTCATCGTGACCGTTGGTCTCATCGCTGTCGTGTTGGTCTATGCCTCAACCCGCCCGGACAATTTTCATGTCGAGCGCAAAGTGAACATCCGTGCCACGCCCGAGAAGATATTTGCGCTGATCAACGATTTCCATCTATGGAACGATTGGACGCCTTACAACAAGGACCCGGCGATGAAGAAGACCTTCAGCGGCAGCCCACTGGGAGTGGGCGCGCATTACGCGTGGGAGGGTAACAAGGATGTCGGCAAAGGCGAGATCACAATCAGGTCTTCGACACCACCGCAACGCATCGAATTCGATCTGCACATGATCGAACCTTTCGAGGGCCACAATCTGGCCGCGTTCACGCTGGCCCCCGACGGCGATAACACCACGGTGACCTGGAGCCTTGACGACAAGCATAAGTTGATGGTCAAGGTGATCTCACTATTCATGGACATGGACCAGATGATCGGCAAGGATTTTGAAGTAGGACTGGCCAGGCTGAAAACTGTCGCCGAGCGAACTTAAGCAACGGCGTGGGGAACAAGATGAAAAATTCCGATGAAGCTGAAACCGTTCCGGCAGCCCAGCGTATCGACCAGATCATTGCTGCGCTGGGCGATTGGCGCGGAGTGACCTTGAGCAGGATGCGCAAGCTCATCAAGGCGGCTGTGCCGGATGCGATCGAGGAAGTGAAATGGGTCAAGGCCAATTCGCCGGGCACGCCCGTGTGGTCGCATGACGGCATCCTCTGCACGGGCGAGTCTTACAAGACGATCGTGAAATTGACCTTCGCCAAAGGTGCATCGTTGAATGACCCGGACAAACTCTTCAACGCCAGCCTGGAAGGAAACGCCAGGCGCGCGATAGACATCGGCGAAGGCGAGGAAGTTGACGCGGCGACTTTCAAAAAGCTCATCCGTGCCGCGGCTGCACTCAACGCATCCGCCCTCAAGGCCAAGACCAAAAAGTAGCTGCAATATTCGGCTTAGAGCTTAATAGCAGGAGACACATCATGCAAAAGATCACCCCGTTTTTATGGTTCGATGGAAACGCTGAAGAAGCGATGAATTTCTATGTGTCCGTATTCAAGGATGCGAAAGTGCTAGGCGTGAACCGTTACGGCAAAGGCGCACCCCTGCCCGAGGGCACAGTGCTCACCGCCAGTTTCGAGTTGAACGGACTGAAGTTCGTCGCGCTTAACGGCGGGCCGATGTATCAATTCTCCCCCGCAACTTCCTTTGTCGTCGATTGCGACACACAAGAGGAAGTCGACTACTACTGGGAGAAGCTTGGCGAGGGCGGTAAATACAATCGCTGCGCCTGGCTGGATGACAAGTTCGGCGTGACCTGGCAGATCGTGCCCAAAAAATTGGGGCAACTGCTGAGTGACCCGGACCCGGTCAAAGCGGGACGCGTGATGCAGGCAATGATGCAAATGGACAAGATCGACATCGAGGGTTTGCAGCGTGCATCGCGCAGCAATTAAAGGGAGACCGGAATGACATCGCTACATTACACCATCGACATCTGCGCGCCAAAAGCGCGTGTCCATCAACTCATGCTGGCAGACCGAACCTACCGCGAGTGGACAAACGAATTCACGCAAGGATCGTATTTCCAGGGATCGTGGGAACAAGGTGAGCAAATATTATTTCTCAACACCCAAGGCTCCGGTATGAGTGCGCGTATTGCCGAACACCGCCCAGCCGAATATGTTTCCATCGAGATATTGTCCGAAGTGAAAGACGGTGTACCGAATACACCGCGCCAATGGCATAACGCATTTGAGAATTACACCTATACCGAGGTGAATGGCATCACTACCGTGCAAGTGGATATCAGCGAAGTGCCCGTCGAATGGGCACAATACCTTGATAGCACATGGCCTAAAGCCTTGATAATTCTCAAGGCTATTTGCGAAGGAAGCGCAGTAATTTGATTCATCACAACAGGAAAACATCATGGCTAGAGTGACCACCTATCTTAATTTCGCCCGCAATACCGAAGCGGCGTTTAACTTTTACAAAAGCGTTTTCGGGACGGAATTTTCCGTTCCGATCGGACGTTTCAACGATGTCCCGGCGCAACCCGGCCAGCCGCCGCTTGCCGATGCGGACAAAAAACTGGTGATGCACGTCGCGTTGCCGATCTTGGGTGGTCATGTGCTGATGGGCACGGACGCACCCGAGAGCATGGGTTTCAAACTCAATCAGGGTAATAACTTTTACATCAACCTTGAGCCGGACACACGTGCCGAAACCGATGCTCTATTCCAAGCACTGGCTGAAGGCGGCAAAGTCGATATGCCCCTGACCGAGATGTTCTGGGGAGCCTATTTCGGCAACCTCACCGACAAGTTCGGCGTGCAATGGATGTTTAACTGCACCAACAAAGACTGACAAGGAGATCACCATGAATGCCCAATCGAAACCGCTTAACCCGCAACTCGACCTGACCTTCGAACGCATCATCGATGTCCCGCCCGCGCTGATCTGGAAAGCCTGGACGCAACCCGAGCAACTGATGCCCTGGTTCTGTCCGCTGCCGTGGAAGACCGTCGCCTGCGAGATCGATCTGCGCCCCGGCGGCAAATTCCACACCGTGATGCAATCCCCCGAGGGCCAGCAGTATCCAAATTCAGGCTGCTATCTGGAAGTAGTCGAAAATGAACGACTGACCTGGACCAATGCGCTGCTGCCGGGATTCAGGCCCGCGATGCTGGACACCACCTGCGGCGATGAGAACGTGCAATTTTTCTTCACCGCCACCATCGCGCTCGCTGCACACGGAAACGGCACGCGCTATACCGCCACAGTGATCCACGCCGACGAGGCGGGTTGCAAGCAGCATGCGGCGATGGGCTTCGAACAGGGTTGGGGTGCTGCGCTCGACCAACTGGTCACCTATATCAAGACCGGCAAGGTTTAGATGCCATGCAACCGACGCGACTCGAAGACATCCCCAACATCGGCGTCTCGATCGCGTCGGACCTGCGCTCGCTGGGCATCCTGAACCCGCAGCAACTTGTCTCACGCGATCCGCTGGAGATATACCTGTCATTGTCCGGGGCTATGGGAAAACGCCACGATCCCTGCGTACTCTACACCTTGATGGCTGCGCACCAGTATTTGCATGACGGGATATCGGTACCGTGGTGGAAATACACAGAGCAGGGCAAACGCCTGCTTGCGGAACAGGCAAGGAATAACAAGAAAGACTAAAGACTGCGGATTTTTTTCAGCAACGCAGTGGTTGAACGCTCATGCAGGAACGGGATGCTGTGTACCGAACCGCCCCAGCCCAGCACTTCTTTACTGCCGACGATGTTCTCGGGTTTCCAGTCACCGCCCTTGACCAGCACATCCGGGTGACAGGCGAGGATCAAATTCAGCGGCGTGTCTTCATCGAACTTCACCACCAGGCTCACCGATTGCAGCGCGGCGAGCACCATCATGCGATCCTGCTCGGCATTGATCGGTCTGTCATCGCCCTTGCCCTGCCGTTTCACCGATGCATCGCTGTTCACGCCGACGATCAGCGACGCGCCAAGCGCGCCGGCCTGCGCTAGATAAGTAACGTGGCCGCGATGCAGCACGTCAAAGCAGCCGTTGGTGAACACCAGCGGGCGCGGCAACCCGGCAACGCGCTCGGCCAGATCACTTGCTTCGCATAACTTGCTTTCAAAACCGGGAGCAGGATACATATCAGTTCAGATACTCGAATAGTTTGACGACTTGTTGCACGCCCTTGACTCCGCTGGCCGTTTCGGCGGCCGCCTCGGCTTCATGACGATACACAAGGCCCATCAGGAATACCGTGCCGTTTTCGACCACAACCCTGACCTGATTGGAGTCAAATCGCTCGTCCGCGACGAACTTCAGCTTCACATTAGAGGTCAGCCTGCTATCGTTGCTGCGCGACAACAGCGAGCTGTTCGCACCAACCGTCAGTTCGTTGAAAACCTCGCTGACTTTGCTTACAGACTGGGCGCTTTTTTCGACCTGCCCCTTGATGACCTCATTCGGCACCTCGCCACTGACGAGTACCTTGTGGTTGAAACTGGTCACATTAACGCGGATGTATGCATCGGATAGCCTGTAGATCAGATCGGCGGCATCCTTTTCGATCTCGCGATCATCGATTCTCGCCTCGCCGGTACGGCGATCCTCCGCCACCAGACCCGCATGCTCCCCGCCTTTGAATGCATTCGGGAAACAACCCTGCAGCAGACCGGTCAACAGCAGCAAGCCGGTCAAAGCGATCAACCGCATACTCACTCGCCCAGCAACAGGTAATCGATGATATCGCACAGACTGTGCAGTGCGACCAGATGGACTTCCTGGATACGCGCGGTGCTCCGCGCATCAACGCAAATGGATACGTCACCCTCCCGGAGCACGCGCGCCATCTCGCCCCCATCTCGCCCGGTCAGCGCGACAACGCGCATATCGCGTTCATGCGCGGCATGGATCGCCGCGACCACGTTCGGCGAATTGCCGCTGGTAGAGATCGCCAGCAATGCATCGCCGGGGAGACCCAGCGCGCGCACCTGTTTGGAGAAGATCAGGTTGTATTCGTAATCATTGGCGATCGAGGTAAGCACCGAGCTGTCGGTGGTCAACGCCACACACGCCAGGCCAGGACGTTCCTTCTCGAAACGATTCAACAGCTCGGCCGCAAAATGCTGTGCATCCGCAGCCGAGCCGCCATTGCCGCAACACAGGATCTTGCCGTCATTGGTGACGCAGTCGAAGAACATCTGCGAACCGTCCGCGATGGGCTGTGCCAGCGACTCCATCACTCTCAGTTTGGTGTCGGCGCTATCCTTGAAATGTTTGATGATACGTTGGTTGATTTCCATAATCTTCTGTGCGGGTTGTTGAACGTGAATATTAACCGAATCAGGCATCGAACGCATTCTTGAGCCACTGTACCTGCCCGCCCTGCACATCACCCATCAGCACCACATCGAAACGGCAGGGCGGGATGCGCGCAAGATCGGCAAGATATTGCTGTGCCGTGCTGATGATGCGTTGCTGTTTGCGGGTATCGATGCTGGCTGCCGCGCCGCCAAAATCCTCGCTGCGCCTCAGACGCACTTCGACAAACACCAGTTCGGGGCCATCCTGCATGATCAGGTCGATCTCGCCGAAACGACCACGGTAGTTTTGCGCAACCGGCTTCAGGCCCTGTCGCAACAGATACTGCGCAGCCCACTGCTCGGCCTGCGCTCCATCCTTCATGGCTGGTTGGCAGGCTGTTCGACAGTCTGTTGGGGGAACATCAGGACAGAGGGGGCGATAGAAGCACCTGAGGGCTGCGCCACCCCTTCGACGAATTTTGCGGGCATGGCTTCGCGCCGGAATGTCTGACCGTCAATGCGTATGCGTCCGCTGACACCATCAAGCGGTAATTCGTAAGCAAGTTTGTCCGCAAGCAACATTTGAACGAGCCTGAATGAATCGATACCAAGTGCGTACAGCCTTTCACGGTCGATGGGAAGACTCGGCGTGATACGGGGATAGGCCATGATTGCCGGGTCCTCCGGTTGCAATAACCACGGCATATCGACAAAACGAATGCCGTTCAGGTCGTAATTGGTAAGCGTTTTCTCATTGCCCGAAAAAATCTGCGAGCTGGAGTAGACCGGCACCTTGACCGGAAGATAGGGCCGTATCAAACGTGCCTTGGCCGTGTCGGCTGAAAGGAACACCATCGTATCGGTCGTATCACCGATATCCGCAAACATGTGGATATCGTTGTTGAATTCGACTTCCCTCAGGATGCCGTAACCCTCGCCGCTCCACTCTTCCTCAAAGGCCGCCTGCAACCGCTGCGACAATTGCGTATTCACCGTGACGATGATGGCCTGATGCAAGCCCTGTTTTTTCGCCAGCCTGGCAACCTGCCTTGCCTCTTCTTCGATCGCCATGCCGAAGAAATAAAGATTTGGAGCGTGTTCACCGTCCACGATATTCAGTGCCAAAGTGGGAACCGGGATATTTCTTCGTTCCGCCAGCGCAGCGACACCGTTGCGCGTCAGCGGCCCCACCACAGCGCGGGCACCGTCTGCGATGGCCTGACGATATGTAGCTATCACGCTTTCGTTCTCGTCGAATTCGTTATAGATCCGTATCGGCAGCATTAGCCGGTCGTGGCTGGCGGCCGCGAGAAAACCCTGTTGAACGGCATCCGCAGCCGCGCCGAAAATGGGCGATTGCAGCGGAAGCAGCAGCGCGATATGCGGCACCGGCTCACCGCTAGGTAGCACCTCGGGTTCTTCGATTTCCGGTAACAGCTCTTCAGTTCCGATCAATACGTCAACGATAGGCGGCTCACCCGCCTGGGTTGCCTCGGGAACGGCTGCTACCGGCTCGGCCTTTTCAACCTGCGGCTGATGCGGTACGGTGGTCGAGCAGGCGTATAGTGCGAACACGGAAATCAGCAGGAGGAGTGAACGTTGCATAAGGAACATCCGCAAAAATTGGAATCTGCATTATATGTAGTTGCAACCCCGATAGGAAATATGCGTGACATCACCCTGCGCGCAATCGAGGTACTGGCTGCCGCAGACGTTGTCTCGGCAGAGGACAAGCGCAACACTTCGCACCTGTTATCCCACCACGGCATCAATGCGAACAAACTGATCGCAGTACATCAGCACAACGAACGGGGCGCTGCGGAAAAGATCATCCAGTTGATACAGGCCGGACATAGCGTCGCGTTCGTCAGTGATGCGGGCACGCCTGCAGTGAGCGATCCGGGAGCCCTGCTGGTCAGCGCGGTGCTTGAAGCAGGACTGCGTGTCGTCCCGATACCCGGAGCCAGTGCCGCGATCGCCGCGTTGTCGGCCTCAGGTATGGCCGATGCACATTTCCTGTTCTACGGTTTTCTGCCCAACAAATCGGCGGCGCGGCGCACCGCCCTGCAGAAACTGGCCGCATACCCTTGTACGCTGGTGTTCTACGAAGCACCGCACCGTATCCTCGAATGTGTCGCCGATCTGCAATACGCATTCGGCCCCGAACGCGAGATCGTATTCGCGCGTGAAATCACAAAAATGTTCGAGAGTATCCATAGATGCAAACTGGACGCAGCGCTGGAGTGGCTGAATAGCGATAGCAACAATCAGCGCGGTGAATTCGTTTTGCTGGTCTCAGCCGCCCTGCCTCAAGCTGCCGGGCTGGATGCAGACAGCGAACGCACGCTGACGACATTGCTGGCCGAGCTGCCCCTCAAGCAAGCAGTACAACTTGCCGTACAAATAACCGGCGCAAGTCGCAACGAACTGTATCAACGTGCATTGCTTCTGAAAAATGGACCGGTCAATGGCGAATCACCCCCATCCAGCGACAGCTGAAGCGAGCCTGCAACCGGCGTTCATCACCGCGCTACTGAACAGTCCTGCCTGTTATGACCATGACACAGCCTCGATACGATTGATAGAGACGCACATTTCCTGGGTGCTACTTACCGGCCGCTTCGCCTACAAGATAAAAAAGCCCGTGGATCTGGGATTCCTCGATTTCAGCACGCTGGAGCTTAGGCAGCAGGCTTGCGACGACGAAGTACGCTTGAACCGGCGGCTTGCAGCAGATATCTATCTGGAAGTTGTCGCGATCAGCGGAAGTCCCGAATCGCCTCGCCTGAATCCACAGGGGGATGTTTTCGAGTATGCGGTAAAAATGCGCCAGTTTCCGCCGGATGCAACGCTGGACAAGTTGTCAGCCCGCGGCGAGCTGGGTTCGGAACAGATAGATACACTCGCCGCCAGACTGGCAAGATTCCACCTGGATGAATGCGCGACAGCTCCTGCAGACAGCGTATGGGGAGAACCCGATTCCATCCTTCAGCCAGTGCGGGAGAATTTCCGGGTCCTGGGCGGGCGATTGACCGGCAGTCATCATGCACGGCTGGAACGACTGCACAGCTGGAGCTACTCCGAACACAAACACCTTGCCCCATTGATGCTTGAACGCAAGCAGCAAGGGAAGATACGCGAATGCCACGGCGACCTGCATCTGGGCAACCTCGCATGGGATGACGGGCAACTCATCATCTTCGACTGCATCGAATTCAGTGCCCCGCTGCGCTGGATAGATGTCATATCGGAAGTTGCCTTCTGCTTCATGGACCTGCTGCATCGGCAGCACCGTGACCTTGCGTTCCGTTTTTTGAATGCCTGGCTGGAAGCCACCGGCGATTATCGCGGTGTGGCGCTGTTGCGCTACTACGCCGTGTACCGCGCGATGGTGCGCGCCAAGGTTGCCGCCTTGCGCGCGGAACAAACTGCCGCGGGTGATACAACCGAGTTGCAGGAATGCCTGCAACTGGCAGAACAGTTGATCGAATATCCACAGCCGCATCTGTGGATCACACACGGATTATCGGGAAGCGGCAAAACCACGTCATCGCAAACGATGTTGCAGGAACAAGGCCTGATAAGACTGCGTTCCGATGTCGAACGCAAACGACTGGCGGGAATTGCGCTCACGGAAAACAGCAATAGCGGGATCGCAACAGGTCTGTACGCCAGTGATATGAGTCGTCGCACTTATGATTATCTGGCTCAACAATCTGAAAACTTGCTGGATGCGGGTTGGCCGGTGATCGTTGATGCCGCTTTCCTTGCTCGTTGGCAACGCAATCTGTTTCGGGAAATGATGCGTCGCAAGTCGATCACGTTCCACATCCTGGACATTCAGGTACCTCTCTCCACCCTGCGAACCCGAATCACGCAGCGCAAGGCTACAGGCCGGGATGCTTCCGAGGCCGATCTGCGGGTACTGCAACATCAGGTCGAAACCACTGAGCCGCTTGATCCTGATGAGCTGAAGTACGTCACCGCCTAGTCAGGCAAGCGCAATAAAGTCACAGATTCTCATGTAATATCATGTCTTGTCACAAGCAGCCCTGCTTTGGCATGCAGGTTCGGAGAGGCCACATGAAGCTCACTTTTTTTCTGGTTTTGTCAGTCATCCTGATCTCGGGATGTTCAAGCTATCAGCGCAAAGGCGTACTGTTCAACGACAGCGGCTTTTCCGAACAGCAATTGGGCAACAACGTCTTTCGCATCGAGTATCAAGGTAGCGATAACAACAGCGATGAAGAAGTGTCCGACTTCAACATGCTGCGTTCTGCAGAAGTCACACTGAAGCATGGATTCAAGTATTTCGTCATCCTGAAAACTGGAGACAGCGGAAGCGACCAGAGCTTTGGTACCTCTCCGTCAATGTCCACCTCCGGCTCGGGTTTGATAAAAACGCACACGGCCGTTTCCACCATCATCTGCTCCGTGGAAAGATCCGATATCTCGCATGGACAGCTATATGATGCCGCCGCTACTGCCGGCAACATCAAGAAGAAATACGGACTATAAAATCGGTACGCGACCGACACCCGGTGTTGGCGACACGATCACTTGTCCGAAATCTTTACTTGAATAGTATGGTTTGATAGGCTGTGCGTTGTATCATCCCGCTTCTTGATTTCGATCTCCTGCCTTTTTCTTGCGTGGAAATTCTATATGTCTACTATTGCTTGCGCCCGAATTGTCTCTCCACTGTTATTGGTTACCCTGCTGATCGCTTGCGGTCAGGATAAGGGTGCTGCCGGAGCCGGCGGACCGGGGGGCGGCATGCCACCACCAGAGGTCGAGGTCGTCACGGTCGCCACCGGTAACACCACGATCACCCAGGATCTCCCGGGTCGCTTGCAGGCGTTTCGTACTGCCCAGGTACGCGCCCGTGTAGAAGGCGTGGTCGAGAGCCGGTTATTTCAGGAAGGCAGCGATGTAAAGGCTGGCGAGAAGTTGTTCCAGATCGATGCACGCACTTACCAGGCTGCAGCTGAATCGGCCAGGGCAGATCTGGCCATCGCAAAACAGAATGTCGAACGTTACAGATCCTTGCTCGAGATCAAGGCCGTCAGCCAACTGGATTACGACCTTGCTGCGGCCAAAGCCAAGCAGGCCGAAGCCGCGCTCAGTCGCGCCGATGAAGATCTGGAAAATGCCAGCGTTCCAGCCGCGATATCGGGTCGCATCGGACGTTCTCTGGTCACTGAAGGCGCATTCGTCGGCAGGGGCGAGGCTACTTTGCTGGCCACCATCGAGCAGCTTGACCCCATCTACGCCAACTTTACCCAGTCGGGTTCGGACATGCTGCGCCTCAGAAAAGCTGTCAGTTCAGGCAAATACAAGCGCGCACAGTCTGTGGACGTCGATCTGGTACTTGAAGACGGCAGCGTCTACCCGCAGCAAGGCAAGATATTTTTTACTGACATGGCGGTGGATCCGGGCACGGGCTCGGTTTCGCTGCGCGCTCGATTCCCCAATCCGAAACGCGAGTTGCTGCCCGGAATGTTTGTGCGTGTACGCTTTCCCGAAGCCTACGCCGAGAACGTGATCCGAATCCCGCAGCGCGCGGTACAGGGCGGCGCGCAAGGACAGTTCGTGATGGTGGTCGGCCCGGAGAACAAAGCGATTCCCAACCCAATCACGGCCGGCAACATGGTCGGCGACGACTTCATAATCGAATCGGGGCTGAAAGGCGGCGAACAGGTGATCGTCAACGGCTTGCAGAAAGCACGCCCGGGCACGCCGGTGACACCCGTGCCCGTCGGCGGAACAGCTGCCAACGCCAAGCCATAGGGACCGCACATGTTTGCAAAATTCTTTATCGATCGTCCGATCTTCGCGTGGGTCATTGCGCTGATCATCCTGCTGGGCGGTGTGCTGGCGCTTAATAACCTGCCGGTCGCCCAATATCCGTCGGTCGCGCCACCCGCGCTTTCAGTCCAGATCAGCTATCCCGGGGCCTCTGCCCAGATCGTCGAGGAAACCGCCGTAGCCCTGCTGGAGCAGGAGATGAACGGCATCGAAAACCTGCTCTATATGGAATCGGCCGCCGAGCAGAACCGCGGCAGCATCACACTGACTTTCAAGTCGGGGACCGATCTGAACTATGCATCGGTTGAAACCCAGAACCGCATCAAGCGTGCCGAAGCCCGCCTGCCCGAGGATGTCCAGCGCATGGGCATCACGGTGGCAAAGTCGGCACGCAATTACGTGATGATCGTCGCGCTGATCTCGCCCGACAACAGTCAGGACAATGTCGCACTCGGCAGCTATGCGGCATCCAATGTGCTCGACAGCATCAAACGCGTACCCGGCATCGGTGAAGCCATCCTGTTCGGAACTGAATACTCCATGCGCTTGTGGATCAAGCCCGAAAAACTCCAGGGCTACGGATTGTCCCCTGCTGACCTCTCCCGCGCTGTTCGGGCGCAGAACGTGCAGATCGCCACCGGCGAACTGGGACAATTACCCAGTGCTCCCGGACAGGAACTCAATGCCGTGATCGTCACCAGTGGACGGCTAAGCACTCCTGAAGAATTCGGCAACATCATCGTGCGCACCAATCCGGATGGTTCGACCCTGCGCGTAAAAGATGTGGCTCGGGTCGAGCTCGGCGCCCAGGACTACTCGGTGCGCGCGCGCATCGACAGTCAGGCTGCGGCAGGTATCGCACTGCGCCTGACGCCCGATGCCAATGCACTCGATACCGTAAAAGCCGTCAAGGCGCGGATGAATGAACTGTCGCAATTCTTTCCCAAAGGCATCTCCTGGGTGGTTCCTTACGACACCTCACAATTCATCGACATCTCGATCAAGGAAGTGCTGAAAAGCCTGGCGGAAGCGTTGTTGCTGGTAGTGCTGGTGATGTACCTGTTCCTTGAGAACTGGCGCGCCACATTGATCCCCGCGATCGTGATCCCGATCGCGCTGGTGGGCGCACTGGTCGGCCTGTACCTGTTCGGCTATTCGATCAACGTGTTGACGCTGTTCGCGATGGTGCTCGCGATCGGCATCGTGGTGGACGATGCCCTCGTGGTGGTGGAAAACGTCGAGCGCATCATGACCACAGAAGGATTGTCCGCACGCGATGCGACGCGCAAGGCGATGGACCAGATCGTCGGCGCCATCATCGCGATCACCCTGGTGCTCTCTGCGGTGTTCATCCCGATGGCGTTCTTCCCCGGTGCGACCGGCGCAATCTACCGCCAGTTCGCGGTGACACTGGTGCTGACCATGATGTTCTCGGCACTGATGGCGCTGACATTGACGCCCGCGCTTTGCGCATCCCTGCTCAAACATCAATCCGACAAAAGCATGATGCCGAGCAGCGGATTCTTTGGCTGGTTCAACCGATTCTTTGCACGGACAACGAAAAGTTATACCAGCGGTGTCGGCAGCATCCTGAAAAGGACCACGCGTTTCCTGATGATCTATGCGGTCATCCTGATCGCGATGGGCTGGCTGTTCAGCAAGTTGCCGGGCAGTTTTTTACCCGAGGAAGACCAGGGCTACTTCATCACGGTCATGCAACTTCCCGCCGGTGCCACCCAACAGCGCACGCTTGAAGTGCTGACCCAGGTCGAACGCTTCTACCTCGATCAACCCGAGGTCGAACATGTCATAGGCGTGGCGGGCTTCTCGTTCTTCGGGCGCGGGCAAAACGCGGCGATCGCCTTCGTCCGCCTGAAGAACTGGGACGTGCGTACCGCGCCCGGCAGCAGTTCCACGGACTTGGTGGGCAAATCATTCATGGTCTTGTCCCGCATCAAACAGGCGATGATCTTCGCGATCAACCCGCCTCCCATCCCCGAGCTTGCTTCTGCGGGCGGATTCGATTTCCGTTTGCAGGACAGGGGCGGCGTGGGACGCGACAAGTTGACCGAGGCCAGGAACATGGTTCTGGGCATGGCCATGCAGGATCCTGTATTGGCGCGCGTCCGTCCCGAAGGTCAGGAAGCCGGGCAACAGCTATACCTTGAAGTCGACAGGCTGAAGGCGGAGACCATGGGAGTCTCGATCGCCGATCTGAATGACACGATACAATCCATGCTGGGCGCCTCCTACATCAACGATTTCGTGCGCCAGGGTCGGGTATTGCGTGTGCAGATGCAGGCGGAACCGGATACCCGCCGCACGCCTGAAGATATCCTGCGCATCCCGACACGGAACAATAAAGGCGGCATGGTGCCGCTGTCGGAGCTGGCCAAAGCGAGCTGGGTGACAGGTTCACCCAAACTGGACAGGTATAACGGCTTCCCCGCGATGAAGATCTCGGGCGCTGCAGCGCCCGGTCGCAGCACCGGTGAAGCCGCCGCCGCAATGGAACAGATCGCACAAAAATTGCCGGCCGGTATAGGCTTCGAGTGGTCGGGCACCTCTTTTGAGGAACGCCAATCCGGCACGCAGGCACCGCTGCTGTTCGCAGTCTCGCTGATGGTCGTGTTTCTTTGCCTGGCCGCGCTGTATGAAAGCTGGTCGATACCGTTCGCAGTGTTGATGGTCGTCCCCCTGGGCGTGTTCGGCGCTGTACTGGCCGTCACCCTGCGCGACCTGCCCAATGACATCTATTTCAAGGTCGGGCTGATCGCGATCATCGGGCTGTCATCGAAGAACGCGATCCTGATCATCGAGTTCGCCCGCAAGCTGCAAGACGAGGGGATGAGTGCCGTGGACGCGACGCTGGAAGCCTGTCGCCTGCGTTTCCGCCCTATCCTGATGACATCCTTTGCATTCATCATGGGCGTGCTGCCGCTGGCGATTTCCAGCGGTGCAGGTGCGCAGAGCCGCCATGCGATCGGCACCGGTGTGGTGGGCGGGATGATCGCCGCAACCTTGCTGGCAGTGTTTCTTGTGCCGGTATTTTTCGTGGTGATGCGGCGCATCTTCCCGGGCCACGCACGAATCAGGAGCGAACATGATTAACAAGCGCTTGCTCTCGGTCATGTCTGCGGCTTTGCTGGGCGCTTGTTCGATGACGCCCGATTACCAGCGCCCTGCTGCCCCGGTTCCAGCCGCATGGCCGGAGAGTGTGAAATTGAAGGTGCCCGCAGAAACTGTCCGTGCCGATTGGAAAAGATATTTCCCCGATCCGCGCCTGCAGGCATTGATCGCCACCGCGCTGGAAAACAATCGCGACCTGCGCATCGCCACCGCCCGAGTCGCCGAGGCGCGCGCGCAATACGGCATCCAAAGCAGCGACCGTTATCCGAATATCAGCCTGAACGCTTCGCATAGCGCCACCCGGACCCCCGCCAGCGTATCCGCCCTCGGCAGTACGCTGACCACACGCAGAAACGACCTGAATGTGGCGTTGGTCTCTTACGAGATCGATTTCTGGGGCCGCGTCTCCAGCCTGAACGAATCCGCCAAGGCGAATTATCTGGCTACGGAGGAAGCGCAAAGCGCCTTCCGGTTCTCACTGATCGCCGATGTAGCGAATGCCTATCTGTCCCTGCTTGAATTGCAGGAACGCGCCGCCCTCTCGGAGGCGACAGTCACGACCAGGGAGGCAACGAAGGAAATGGTAGCGCGCCGGCGTGATTTGGGTGTTTCCGGCGACATGGATTACCTGCAGGCCGAGGGGGCCTATCAGGCTGCGCTGGCAGAACTCGCCAATCTGGAACGTCAACGGAATTCCGCCGCAAACCTGCTTGATACGCTACTCGGGCAGCCAATAGCAGAGCTCAAGGAGCTGCCGGCAGGCTCAACCCTTGGCGACCAGGGTATCACCCCCGTACAACTGGCCGGCTTACCCGCCGAAGTGTTGCTGAACCGTCCCGATGTATCGGCTGCCGAGCAACGGCTGATCGCTGCAAATGCCAATATCGGCGCGGCAAGGGCAGCTTTCTTCCCGCGCATTTCGTTGACCGGCAGCTTCGGGACAGCCAGTCGCGACCTTTCCGGACTGTTCGACATGAACAACCGCGCATGGAATTATCAGCCCGTCATCAGTCTGCCTTTGTTCGATGCGGGACGCACTTCCGATTACGTGGATGTCGCGAAGGCACGCAAGGTCATCGCCGTCGCCGAATACGAAAAAACTATCCAGCAGGCTTTCCGCGAGGTCGCCGACCTGCTGGACGCAAGCGAAAGATTATCGGAACAGCTGGTCGCACAACACGCCAACGCCGAGGCACAGCAGAAGCGGCTGCGACTGGTCGAGGCACGCTTTGAGGCCGGCATTGCCAGCCATCTCGAGGTTCTGGATGCCCAGCGCGAGTCCTATGCTGCAACGCAGGGCGAAATTCAAGTTCGTCGCATGTGGCTATCTGTTGCCGCACAGCTTTACAAGGCACTCGGTGGTGATAGCAACGAGTCATCGTCCTCACTCAACAGCTGACCCTTTCGCGTTGCCTCCTGATATGCACAC
This sequence comes from Gallionella sp., assembly GCA_041739955.1. GTDB lineage: Bacteria > Pseudomonadota > Gammaproteobacteria > Burkholderiales > Gallionellaceae > Gallionella. Next base: position 19,526 of record JBGSMU010000005.1, read on the forward strand.
AAGACTTGCTTCCATGTCCCCTGGTTTGCGCCTGTAACGCCATTATTACCGCTTATCTGGAATTGAGCTTCCCCCGATAAATAGTCTTCCAAGGGCGACGTAAAATTAACGTTACTTTTGGAGGAAGCAGATGAAGAGAATACCGAAGCAGGAATACACCGCCGAGTTCAGGGAGTTGGCGATCAAGCGAGTCAAAGATG
>JBGSMU010000047.1:0-9580 GCA_041739955.1 Gallionella sp.
ACTGTATTGCCAGCCACACCGCCAGCCAGCCCTTGGCCGCATCGCCGAATAGCGTAAATGCCGCAGCCGCCTTCTTGCCGGAGCGCAACACATTCGTCGCACCCGGATTACCGGAGCCGTAAGTACGGGGATCGGGCAGGTCGAACAGCTTGCTGGAAACAACGGCAAAGGAGATTGATCCGAGCAAATACGCGCACATAACAAAAGCCAAGGTCATCATCAGGAATATCTTAAAATGCAGGGACACCAATTTTACGTCATTCCAGACAAACTGCGATGGACATCATATTTTTACGCGAACTCAAAGTCACCACCCTGATCGGCATCTATGAACGCGAGAAAGTCGTACCGCAGACATTGCAGATCGACCTCGACATCGCACTGCCCAACAGCCGCGCCTGCACCAGCGACGACATCAACGATGCGCTGGATTATGCCGATGTCGCGCAGCACATCCAGACCGTGTTGAGCGAGGGACATTTTTCATTGCTCGAAACCCTCGCCGAACACATCGCGCAGATCATCCTCAAGGACTTCAACGCCCCCTGGGTCAAAGTCAGCGTCGCCAAACTGCAGGCGATACGCAACTGCAAGATGGTGGGGATCAGTATTGAGCGGGGACAGGTTAAATAGCCGGGAGTAGCTCGGCTACCCTCGGCGGCTTTGTTTTTGACCGGATGGCTGTTACTCGAAAATTCGCTACGCTCGTTTTCCCGCCTTCGCGGGAATGAACGCTACCCCCTCGGGTGATGCTTCGCATGCAGCGACTTCAGCCGCTCCCTCGCCACATGTGTATAAATCTGCGTCGTCGAAATATCCGCATGACCCAAAAGCATCTGCACCACCCGCAAATCCGCCCCGTGATTCAACAGATGCGTGGCAAACGCATGGCGCAGGGTGTGCGGCGACAGCGGTTTGTCCAAACCGCCGTGTTTGGCATGTCGTTTGATGAGATACCAGAACATCTGCCGCGTCATCCCTTCACCCCGCGCGGTGACGAACAAGGTATCCGTCATCTGACTGCCCAGCAGCACGCCACGACCATGGTCAAGATAGCGTCTCAGCCAGTCCAGCGACTCCTCTCCCAGTGGCACCAGGCGTTCCTTGCTGCCCTTGCCCATTACCCTCACCACTCCCATGTTCATGCTCACCTGGGTAACCCTTAGCGTCACCAACTCGGATACGCGCAGGCCGGTTGCATATAGCACCTCGAACATGGTGCGGTCGCGTAAACCCAATGGGGTTTGCACATCAGGTGCATTGAGCAATTCCTCGACATCTTTTTCTGTAAGACTCTTGGGCAGGTTGCGCGGCAGCTTGGGGGTATCGATTTGCAATGTCGGATCGGCATCGATCTTCCCTTGCCGCAGCAGGTAGCGGAACAGCCGCTTCAGGCTGGAAATATTGCGCCCTGTGCTGCTGGGCTTGGCCTTTTGCTTGCCAACCAGTTGTGCAAGGTAGCCCAGGATATCGCTGTGCGTGGTTTGCAGGATAGAGGCATCGCGCTGCTTCTCCAGCCACGAAGAATATTTGATGAGATCGCGCCGATAGCTATCCAGTGTGTTGCGCGACAGGCCGTCTTCCAGCCACAGGCTGTCGCAGAATTCGTCGAGGATGTCAGCGTTGCTCATGGGCCAGCAACCAACGTTTGATATCCAGGGGATCGCCGCTAGCATGCCTCATGAATCCGCCCAGACCATTCTTGCCCACCACACGATGGCAGGGAACGACGATAGGGACAGGATTCGCACCGCAAGCCTGGCCGACCGCTTGTGACGCAGATTTCAGTTCTTTCGCAATATCACCATAGCTACGTGTCTCGCCGCGCGGTATATCGCACATGGCTTGCCATACTTTTTGCTGGTGAGCCGTTCCGTTCAACTTGAGCGGCACGGTAAATCTCGCGTCCGGATCTTCAATGTAGTGTAACAGTTGCTCACACACTGCTACAGCAAGCGGCATGATCGCGGGCCGGGGCATTTCGGCTGCAAGCAGAAAGTCGATACCGGTCAGCGCTTCCTCTGTGCAACGGATACCAAGTACCCCAAAAGGCACTTTCAATATCGCCTGATACCCAATGTCCGCATGCGCTTTCATATGAACATGATAGCGCACAAATAAAAAACGGGAGGCAGCGCCTCCCGTTTTCCGTAACTGCCAGTTCGCTTACTCAGCGGATACTTTACGTGCCGGCAACTTTTCCTTGATACGCGCCGATTTTCCAGAACGTTCACGCAGGTAGTACAGCTTGGCACGGCGTACATCGCCCTTGCGTTTCACCTCGATCTTGGCGATCACAGGTGAATATGTCTGGAAAGTACGCTCAACACCCTCACCGGAGGAAATTTTGCGCACGATGAATGCGGAATTCAAGCCGCGATTACGTTTTCCGATCACTACGCCCTCAAAAGCCTGAACGCGCTTGCGCTCGCCTTCGACCACGTTCACGCTTACGACAACGGTGTCGCCGGGCGCGAAATTCGGGATATCTTTACCCAAACGGGCGATCTCTTCCTGCTCCAATGTTTCGATCAAATTCACTTTACTACTCCTTTTAGTTATCGGGTCTTGTTCCTTCTGCAGGACACCTCTATAAATTCAAACTCCGTTACGATACCGAGTTGCTCAAGAAATTTTATCGCTTACATATAACTCATATGCCGCACTCAAAATTTCTTTCGCGCCTTGTTTCGCTTAGGATTTTGAATTTCTATAGGCATCCTGAAACGCTGCCAGAAGCCCAGACTCCTCTTTTGTCAAATCACGCCCGACCAATAAATCCGGCCTGCGCAACCACGTCCTGCCCAACGACTGCTGAAGCCGCCAACGCGCTATATCGGCATGATTGCCGGATAGCAACACCGGGGGCACGGCTTCACCATTAAACACTTCCGGTCGGGTGTAGTGGGGACAATCCAGCATGCCTTGCACGAACGAATCCTGCTCGGCCGACGCGTCATCACCCAGAACACCGGGCAATTGCCGCACCAGACTGTCTATCAACACCATTGCCGCCAACTCGCCACCGGACAATACATAATCCCCGATGGAAATCTCTTCATCCACATACTGGCGTATCAGGCGTTCATCCACGCCCTCGTAACGTCCCGCCAGCAGTATCAAACCTTCATCCTGTTGCGCCACCAGCTCTTTTACCACCGGGTGGGTCAGCAACTTGCCTTGCGGTGACAGATACACCACACGGCTCTTCTTCACTCCGCTTGCTGCCTGTCGCTGTCTGGCCGCGGTTATCGCTTCTGCCAGCGGCCCTCCGAACATCACCATTCCGGGGCCACCCCCGTAAGGGCGGTCATCGATGGTGCGGTAATTGTCCGTAGCGAAATCCCGCGGATTCCAAGTCTTTAAAACATAACTGCCCTGTTCTGCCGCGCGCCGCGTGATGCCGTATTGCGTCAGCGCATCGAACATTTGCGGAAACAATGTAATGACATCGAATATCATTTCAGGTAATCCGCCGACCAATCCACACGGATGATCTTGTGTTTCATATCCACCTGCTTGATGGCCGAAGCTACGAAAGGAATCAATATTTCGCCGCTATCGCCGCTGACACTCAACACCTGATTGGCGCCGGTCTCAAGTAGATTCGCCACCTCGCCCAACGTCAAGCCTGCCTCGTTCACTACCGACAGACCGATCAAATCAGACCAGTAATATTCATCGCCCTTCTGCTCGGGCAAACTGCTGCGGGGCACCGCGATCAACAATCCCTTCAGCTTTTCCGCCGCATTGCGATCCGGACAGTCCGGAAGTTGGGCAACAAGTGTCCTGCCGTGCACCTCGGACTGTTCAGGCGTTATTTCGCGCCAAGGGCCTTGTTCCTGACCAACCCACCAGGTCGCATAATCCAGCAGGCTATCGATATACTCGGTATAGGGCTGGATCTTTACCCAGCCGCGTATGCCATGTGCTGCAGCCACTCGCCCCATGATTACCATGGAGCCGGATTCTTCAGGCTGTTGCTGTGGCACCGGCGCGCTTGACCAGCTTGGCAACGGCGTCGCTCAATTGCGCGCCTTTGCTTTGCCAATGGCTAACGCGCTCCAATTGCATACGCAACGCTTCCTGACCATCCGCCACAAGCGGGTTGTAGAAACCGACGCGCTCGATGAAGCGGCCATCGCGGCGATTGCGCGAATCGGCTACCACCACATTGTAGAACGGACGGTTCTTGGAACCGCCACGGGAAAGACGAATGATTACCATAATTAAATCTACCTAAAGTATTAGCCAAGCAAAAGGGCGCGAATTTTACGACAATTCCGCAGCTTATGGCAAGGGGGATAAATCCGTGGGAATTCAGGATGCCTTATGGGGATTACAGGCGGGGCTCGTCTGGGTTTGATTTACCCATTCCAATCCAAAGGATAGAGCTAACGCTGCAACAGCACTTCGATCACAAACTTGCTGCCGATGTAAGCCAAAACGAGAAATATGAAGCCGCTCACTGTCCAGTGGACTGCGACACGCCCGCGCCAGCCGTAAGTGCGATGCCCCCATAGCAACACCGCAAACACTCCCCAGGAGATGAAGCCGAACAACACCTTATGGTTGAATTGCCACGCCTTGCCGAAAATCTGTTCCGAGAAAATCATGCCGGAAGCCAGCGTAAGTGTAAGCAGCACGAAACCGACCCCTATCATCCGGAACAACAGGGTTTCCATCGTCATCAGCGGGGGGAGGTTTTGCAGGATGCGCGGCACCGAGCCATGATGCAGGCGTTTTTCCACGAACGAGATCAGGACAGCATGCAGCACCGCTATGGTGAGCAGGCTGTAGGCCAGCATTGCCGCGGCGATATGCGCCTTGAAGGCGAACATCCCGGTATTCTCGAGTTGATGGGCGGTGGGAAATATTTCCGGCAACATCACGGCAACAGCCGCAAGCGGTAATACCAGCGCCTGCAAGCATCCCACCGGATAAAAAAAGCGCGCCACCCAGTAAACCAGCAATGTCAGCCAGACAATCATGGATATTGCATTCGCCACGCTCAGATTGAAGCCGCCACCGGCAAAAACATCCTGCCCCAGAAGATAGCCATGCAACAGCAAAGGCACCACCACCCAATGCCCCGTAGTCCCGCGGCTCAGGAAATCACCCTTGCCGCGCATCTGCGCATTCAGGAAATAGAACGCAAGGACACTATAGATAGTGAAGGCCAGCCAGGAGAAGAGAACGTTAGACATTTTTTGCCGGGATGTTTTAGACTTGGCGAATTCTACACCATACTTTCGCAAAACTCCCATGCTGGACAACCTTACACAACGCCTCTCCGGGGTCATCAAGAATCTGCGCGGCCAGGCGCGCCTTACCGAAAGCAACATTCAGGACGCGTTGCGCGAAGTGCGCATGGCGCTGCTTGAGGCCGACGTCGCTCTGCCCGTCGTCAAGGAATTCATCAATCAGGTCAAACAGGCCGCACTGGGTCAGGAGGTCATCGGCAACCTGAACCCGGGGCAGGCATTGATCGGCGTGGTGCACCGCGAACTCACCAGGCTGATGGGCGAGCACAACGATGCGCTCAACCTCGCCGCCACCCCGCCCGCCGTGATCCTGATGGCGGGTTTGCAGGGCGCGGGCAAAACCACCACCAGCGGCAAGCTGGCCAAACTGTTGCGCGACCAGCAGAAGAAAAAAGTACTGCTGGTCAGTTGCGACGTTTATCGTCCGGCTGCGATCGAGCAATTGCGCACGCTGGCAAAGCAACTTGAGATAGATTTCTTCGCATCCGACATCACCCAGAAACCTCAAGACATCGCACTGGCCGCGATTGATTTTGCGCGCAAGCATTACCACGACGTCCTGATCGTCGACACTGCCGGCCGCCTTGCGATAGACGAAGCGATGATGTCCGAGATCAAGCAACTGCACGCCAGCCTCAAACCGATCGAGACACTTTTTGTCGTCGATGCGATGACAGGGCAGGACGCGGTGAATACCGCAAAAGCATTCGGCGATGCGCTACCGCTGACCGGTATCATCCTCACCAAGCTGGACGGCGATGCGCGTGGCGGCGCGGCGCTGTCAGTACGCCATATCACCGGCAAACCGATCAAGTTCGTCGGCGTCAGCGAAAAGCCCAACGGTCTCGAAGCCTTCCATCCTGAACGCATGGCCTCGCGTGTACTGGGAATGGGTGATGTACTGTCGCTGATCGAAGAGGCGCATCGGGAAGTCGATCATGCCGAAGCCGCAAAACTGGCAAAAAAAGTACAGAGCGGCAAGGGCTTCGACCTCAACGACTTCAAGATGCAGATCGTGCAGATGCGCAAGATGGGCGGCATGTCAGCGTTGATGGACAAACTCCCCGCACAAATGAGCCAGGCCGCCGCGAATTCCAAAGTGGACGAAAAACAGATCACCCGCATCGAAGGCATCATCAATTCGATGACCCAGCTCGAACGCACCAAACCGGAACTAATCAAAGCCTCACGTAAGCGTCGCATCGCGATGGGTGCCGGTGTACAAGTGATGCATGTCAACCAACTGCTCAACCAGTTCGAACAGACCCAGAAGATGATGAAGATGTTCAGCAAGGGCGGCGGGATGGCAAAGATGATGCGCGGCATGGCGGGCAAACTCCCCGGGATGAGATGAATTCCCCGTGCGCTGACCGGGAACAACTCAACGTGCCTCTGGTCGCATGGCGGCACAGCCAAGATAACGAGACCACAGCTCTGGTCGTCAGAATGGATTCATGATATTTTTCTTATGCGCAGCACATCTGGATATCGACAGCAAAGCCGCATACTTTTAGGCTCAGGCACCGAAATCTTCCTGTAAGGATTGTTTGTCCGCCCAACTACAAGAATTAAATTAAATTCATGATTACCGATCAAGAAGTCATTAATTTCTTCAAGAATCTGTCCAGCATCCCGCTGGACCTGACGGATACGCACATAAGAAGAAAGAACAAGCAACTGTTCAGCAGGAGGGGTGAGGAGACATTCCCCGTCGATTGCTCGCGCCACATGCAAGTGTTCAACAAGTTCGACGTGATCCCGGAATATTGCTTCGCTTGCTACAAGGTACAGATCTCGCCCCGCAACGTTGTGGAACTTCTGAAGCTCATGATGCTATTTGATTTTGACAAATACCCCCTGCCCATCCATAACAGAAGGAAATGCATGGTCGAAGAAAGAAAAGACAGCTCCGGTGCATACAAGGGTTTTGTCTACTGCCGGGGAGTCAATGACGGAAACGAGGCATTCAAAATCATTCGCGATGCGGTTTCAGAGCACATCTCCCCTCAGGTCGATGTCAATTTCAAGCGCGGCTGCTCGGAATACGCGCGCAGCTACCCGAAATTCCCCAGAACAAAATCTGGCAGAAAACCGAATCAGGCAGTCATGACCTTCAAAAAATCATGGAAGGAACAGGAAGAATTATTTGACAAGCATTATTCCGTTTCCGAACGCGAGCTGCCGCCCGACCCTCAGGACCAAACTGATTTCATTGGCGGAGACGGCGTTACTGCCTATTCGGGCGTACATGTTTTTTGCATCCAGTACTGGCTCAGGTATGCAGCCACGATAGGCGACAAAAGCTACCTCGAGATCACCGGTGGCGTCGAAGTCCCCCTGATTCCCTGGGTGAATCGCCCACCCTTCACAGACACTTCCAGCAAATCATCAACCTAGTTTTCACAACAGGAAAATTTACATGACTCTCAAAGCAATCATATTCGACGTGGACGGCACACTGGCGGACACCGAAGACGGACACCGCAAATCCTTCAACAAGGCATTTGCCGAAAGCGGACTCGACTGGAACTGGGACGCCGCCTTGTATGGCAAGCTGCTCAAGGTGACGGGTGGCAAGGAACGCATCAAATACTTTGTTTCCGATTTTCTGCAGGGCTATACCAAGCCAGCGGACTTCGATGAATTCGTCAAGAATCTGCACAAGGTCAAGACCGCGCATTACACCGCGATGCTGGGTGAAGGGCATATCCCGCTTCGCCCCGGCATCAGGCAACTCATCAATGACGCGCGCGCGGCAGGCATCACCCTCGCCATTGCGACCACCACCACACCGGAAAACGTCACCGCGCTGCTGGAAGTGGGCCTGGGAAAAGACTGGGAGGATTACTTTGCCGCCAACGGTTGCGGCGACATCATCCCGCACAAAAAACCCGCGCCGGACATTTACTTCTGGGTGCTGGAAAAACTGGGGTTGTCGCGCGCCGACTGCATCGCGCTGGAAGATTCCGAGAATGGTCTGCGCTCCAGCCTGGCGGCTGGCGTCAAAACTTATGTGACCATCAACCAGTACACCCACGATCAGGACTTCACCGGCGCAGCAGGCGTATTCGACGACCTGAGCGACCTGAACGGCTTCTATCGTGCAACCGGGTTGCCGCTACCAAAACAGTAGATTCCTGTTCGCCTTCCCGGTGTGCCGGGAACGTGGGGCCTAGCCCGGCTGAAAGAGCGTCCGATTCTCAATCACAGCGCAGTCGATTTGATCAGGCCACCACCACCCCAGGTTTATTCCGCCAGTTGCTTGCGAATCACCTGCAATTCCTGCCGGTGTTCTTGGCTGGAAGATGGGTAGGCCAGCTTCAGTGACTTGAATGTTTCGAGAATGATCTCGGAAATGATCAGCCGGGCATTATGCTTGTCGTCGGCGGGTACGACATACCATGGTGCGTCGCTGGTGCTGGTTGCTGCCAGGCATTCCTCGTAGGCTTGCATGTACTGCTGCCAGTATTTCCTTTCCTCCATATCCGCAAGGCTGAATTTCCAGTTCTTGTCGGGCTCATCGATGCGGTCGAGGAAACGCTTGCGCTGCTCCTCTTCCGAAAGGTGCAGGAAGAACTTTATGATGCGCGTGCCGTTGCGGTGCAGATGTTCCTCCATGTCGACTATGGAGCGATAGCGCTCCGGCCAGATGGTTTCCTTGTTCACCAGTCCGTCCGGGATATTCTGTGCCAGCAGTATCTCCGGGTGCACGCGCACGATCAGCACCTCCTCGTAATAGGAACGGTTGAAAATTCCGATGCGGCCGCGCTCTGGCAGGGCCTGCGAGGTGCGCCACAAAAAATCATGCTCCAGTTCTGCCGCGCTCGGATGCTTGAAGCTGAACACCTGGCAACCCTGCGGATTGACGCCGGACATCACATGCCGGATCGCGCCGTCCTTGCCGGCGGCATCCATCGCCTGGAAGATCAGCAGCACCGCATAGCGGTTGGATGCGTAGTGCAGCCTCTGCTGCTCACTCAGCTCCTCGACCTGTTTTTCGAGGTGTTTCTTATATTTCTTCTTCGACTTGTATACCGGCTCCACCCGCGTCGGCCACTTGTCGAGCCTGACCTTTTTTCCCTCTGCCACGCGGAAATCCTTGATATTGATTTTCATCTTGATCCCTTTCCATTGCCGATTACGGAATTGCATCGAGCCTTGCCGTATATGAAAGCACCGTGCTTATCCGGTTGTCACAGACACCTACCAGATGTAGTGTTTCGTGATTTTACGGAGTAAAGCTCTGCGTAGGTCGGGGCAGTGACATCGCCAGCGATCCCGAGCAGGGATCGGAAGGCGTTGAAGGGGTAGAAGCG
>JBGSMU010000053.1:0-13272 GCA_041739955.1 Gallionella sp.
GTCGCCCTTGGAAGACTATTTATCGGGGGAAGCTCAGTTTTTCCTTGTACTGACAAGCCTCGAGGACACTTTAATTATGTTTCATGTCATTCTATACCAACCCGAGATACCGCCTAACACCGGCAATATCATCCGGCTGTGCGCCAACACCGGATGCAGCTTGCATCTGATCAAGCCTTTGGGATTCACCCTGGAAGACAAACAACTGGTACGCGCCGGACTGGATTACCACGAATTCGCTCAATTGCAAGTTTACGAAAACCTGCAGGATTGCTGGTCAGCTCTCGACCCGGCCCGAGTATTTGCGCTAACCACCAAGGGCTCGCAGCCTTTCCATGAATTACAGTACAAGGCGGGTGACGCTTTCCTGTTCGGCGCGGAGAGCCGGGGGCTACCTGCCGACGTGCTCGCCCGATTCAACGCCGATCAGCGCGTACGATTGCCGATGTTGCCTGACAACCGCAGCCTGAACCTCTCTAACACGGTGTCGGTCGCGGTGTATGAAGCATGGCGACAATGCGGTTTCGATGGCGCACAACTCATCGCTTCCCCCGCACCTCATCCCTGAGAAATATTTCCAGCAGGTCGTTCAAAAAACGCTGCCCCAGTAATGTCGGCTTGATACAAAGGTGATCGCGAAGCATCAGCCCGCGTTTTTCCGCCTCTGCCAGTTCGCGTTGTATGGAAAGCAGCGACAGGCTGGTGCGTTCCTGGAATAAAACGCTGTCGAAACCCTCGTTCATGCGTAACGCATTCATCATGAATTCGAACGCCAACTCTTGCGGCGCAATTTGATGTTCTGTCTGTATCGGTGAATTCTCCGCAACTTGCTGCATATATGCCTGCGGCTGCTTGTATCGCGCTTGGCGGATCACTTTATCCGGAAAACTCAGTTTGCTGTGTGCTCCCGCGCCTATTCCCAGATAATCGCCAAACTGCCAATAGTTGAGATTGTGTTTTGAACGGTGATTCGCCCGCGCAAAAGCTGATGTCTCGTAGTGCTTATATCCTTGTTCTGCAAGCGCCCCCTCTATACTTTGCTGCATCTCGGCGCCAGAGTCGTCGTCAGGCAACTGGGGCGGGTTGCGATGAAACAGCGTGTTCGGCTCCAGCGTCAGGTGATAACAGGACAGATGCTGCGGGGAATACGACAGGGCGTCCTGCACTTCCTGCATCGCCTGATCCAGATTCTGGTTCGGCAGCGCATACATCAGATCTAGGTTGATATTGCCGAATTGCTGTTGTGCTATCTCGATCGCACGTCTTGCCTCACCGGACGAGTGTATCCTCCCCAGCGCCTTGAGGTGCACATCGTTAAAACTCTGTATCCCGAGCGACAGGCGATTCACACCCGCGTCGCGGTATTCGGCAAAACGCGCCGCTTCGACCGTACCCGGATTAGCTTCCAGTGTGATCTCCGCCCCAAGATCGAGGGGTAGCAGCATGCGAACATTGCGCAATATCTCCGCGACACTCTCACCCGACAACAGGCTGGGCGTACCCCCGCCGAAGAAAACCGTGTAAACCTTGCGTCCCCATATCTGCGGCAAAGCCATTTCAAGGTCACGCACCAGTGCGGCAACATACTCTTTCTCGGGAAAAGCGCCGCGCGCCTCATGCGAGTTGAAATCACAATACGGACATTTACGTATGCACCAGGGGATATGGATATAGAGTGACAGCGGGGGCAGCGCCTGAAATTTCACAGCCTGTGATTGAATTGAAACGGGAGTCAGGTTTTGTTTGTTGATCATGTTTGAAACTGCGTATTTCGCAAGCCGGAAAAATGAATCGGGGAAGCGTCGACATTATTCCACACTAAAATTCCGGCCTGTCCGGACTTTTGCAAATATTTACGTATAGCAGCTCCCTGCCAAATAAAACAACTCAACAGTCGCAGGAAGACCGTATAGGATAAACTTGGACTATACAAAACGCATCGCTAACGATACCAAGCAAGCCCTGATTAAGCATGAGAATATATTCAACCCATGCACGACTACGAACCTGGCTCACCATAGGCTATGCGCTGTTTATCGTGTATGCCAGCCTGTCACCCTTCTCGGGTTGGCGCAATCAGGGTATCGAGTTCGGTGAAGTGCTCAATGCACAATTCAGGCTGAGTTATACCGCTTTCGATGCCACCGCAAATATTTTGTCCTACCTTCCCTTCGGCTTTCTGGTCACCCTGACTTTACGAGCCCGTTTCGGTGCCGTGGCAAGCGCAATCATTGCGCTTTGTTCGGGGATCCTGCTATCGGCAAGTATGGAATACCTGCAAATGTATCTTCCCTCCCGCATCAGCTCGAATACCGATCTGTTTTCCAACAGCGTCGGCACGTCGGTCGGCGCATTGCTGGCCGTCGGAGTCGCATCCCAGGCGTGGATATTTTTCCGCCTGACAGGTTGGCGCACCGCTTACTTCCGTCTGGGCAAGGAGGTGGATTTCGGACTTGCACTGCTGGCACTCTGGATATTCGGCCAGATCAACCCTTCCCTGCCGATACTCGGCAATATATTCATCAGCGAAGTGGCACACCAGCCTTTCGTAACAACGCCCCCCGCATTATTTGACTGGTGGGAAAGCGTTGCGGTATCCCTGAATCTGTTGATGCTTGGGGCGCTATTGTTAAGCATTCTGCGCGTGCCGAAAAATGCCGCGACCGCCTTGCTGGTGATTCTGTGCATGGTAGCCTTGTCTAAATTCATTGCTGCGGCAGTGTTACTGAAATCCTGGGCATTGCTGTTGTGGATCAACGGCGAGGCTGTGATCGGCATACTTTTTGGAATGCTCCTGTTGCTTGCCGTGCTCGACTTGTCACGCACAGCCGTACTGGTATTCGGCGCAGTGATCGCAACACTGCACATCATCGTCGTGAATCTGGTACTGGACAGCAATGCCCCGTCTGCAGCCGCATCCGTCTACCACTGGCACTACGGTCACCTGCTCAATTACAACGGTCTGGCCCAGACCATCTCGCTGGCGTTCCCGTTGCTATTGATGTTCCACCTGTGGCGCGTCCGGAAAGTATAATTCGCGTTCAATATTTCGGGAGTCCTGCATGAGTCACTTCGACAAACATGTGTTTTTTTGCACCAACCAGCGCGAAAACGGCGAAGACTGTTGTGGTAACCGCGACGCAAAAAAAGCGCGTGACTACGTCAAGGACAAGGTTCGCGAACTTGGCATCTCCAACCGCAAGAACAACATCCGCATCAACTCCGCAGGCTGTATGGACCGTTGCGATGACGGCCCGGTGATCGTGGTCTACCCTGAAGCCGTCTGGTACACCTTTGTGGATGAAAAGGATCTCGACGAGATCATCACTGAACATCTGCAACATGGCAGGGTCGTCGAGCGCCTCAAGATCTGATGCCTACCCTGAAAAAATTCTCCATCACCGGCATCGCCGGTAACCTCGAAGGCGTCGCGCACTTGCCCGACGCCTCGCCGACTGCCATCGCCGTGGTCGCCCATCCTCTGCCGACAATGGGCGGGACGATGGAAAACAAGGTGGTCACGACTCTGGCGAAGACCTTTGCCGAGATTGGCTTTGCCACAATGCGCTTCAACTTTCGGGGTGTGGGCGCCAGCGAGGGCGAATTCGACAGCGGCAATGGCGAGATAGAAGATGCGCTGTCCGTCGTGCACTACGCGCGTGAGGCTTTCGGCCACCTGCCGCTGGTGCTGTCGGGTTTTTCCTTCGGCGGCTATGTTGCCGCGCGCACCGCCCAGCAATTGCATCCGCAACCACACCGGCTGGTACTCATCGCACCCGCAGTGGGGCGCTTTGCCATGCCGAATGTGCCACACAACACATTGGTGATACACGGCGAACATGACGAGGTGATCTCACTTGCCGATGCCTTGGACTGGGCCCGTCCGCAGCACCTCCCCATCGTGGTATTGCCCGAGGCGGGACATTTCTTTCACGGGCGGTTGCACCAGATCAAGCAACTGGTGCTGCAGGACTTTCACGGACAGCGGCTATGACCGTCGTGCTCTCTGTGCAGAATCTGCGCAAATCCTATTCGGGACAACTGGTTGTGAATGATGTGAACCTAGCGCTCAACCGGGGCGAATGTTTCGGTCTGCTCGGCCCGAACGGTGCGGGGAAGACCACCACGCTGCGTATGCTGCTCGGTCTGGTTGAGCCGGACGCCGGTGAGATCAGGCTGCTCGGTCTCCCTGTACCGCAAGCCGCGCGCGAGGCACGCATCCGCATCGGCGTGGTTCCGCAGATGGACAACCTTGACCCTGATTTCACCGTGCGGGATAACCTGATGGTCTACGGGCGTTACTTCGGCATGAAGGATGCGGAGATCGAGGCCCGCATCCCGGCGCTGCTGGAGTTCGCCAACCTGACCCACAAGAAGGACATGAAAGTCCCTACTCTATCCGGCGGTATGAAGCGGCGGCTGACGCTGGCGCGCGCGCTGGTGAACGACCCGGACGTGATCTTTCTCGACGAACCTACCACCGGTCTCGACCCACAGGCACGCCACCTGATCTGGCAGCGCCTGCATGCATTGACACAACAGGGCAAGACATTGCTGCTGACCACGCACTTCATGGAAGAGGCCGAACGCCTGTGCGACCGGCTCGCGGTCATGGACATGGGGCGCATCATCGGCGAAGGTTCACCGCGGGAAATGATAGCCCGCAATATCGAACCTCAGGTAGTGGAAGTCTTCGGCGAAAGCGCCGCGACCTGGGCACGCGAACATGCAACAAAATACGCAACGCGCCACGAGGTGAGCGGCGAATCGATATTCTGCTACGTGTCGGATGCGCAGCCGCTGGTCACGCACCTGCAATCACAGGAGGGGTTGCGTTATCTGCACCGTCCCGCAAACCTCGAGGATGTGTTCCTCAAGCTTACAGGCCGCGAGATGCGCGAATGATTTCAAGCAGCATCCATCGCAACGCCGTTGTTGGCTGCGGCTTTCGGCTCCTTGCCGTACTATCGGGTACTGCCATCGTCGCCTCAGCCTTGCCGCCTTGGCCTTGCTTCGACTGCAGCTTGAAATGTACCAATTGAGACGAGATTAATTCAATGAACCTGATCTTTCGCATGATTTATGTCGCGATCCTGTCGCTGTTCCGCAAAACGCTAGGCATCGGGAACTCGATCAGCGAACTGAGGCTGCGCGTATTGCCGAATGATCTCGACATCAACTTGCACATGAATAACGGTCGCTACCTGACCATGTGCGACTTGAATCGCGTCGACCTGTTCATCAGAACAGGGTTGATGAAGGCGATGTTCAAGCGCAGCTGGATACCCCTGATCGCGGAACACACGATGACTTATAAAAAGCCGCTTTCCCTGTTCGACAGCTTTATCTTGAGAACAGAAGTGACTCGCTGGGATGAAAAATATTTCTATATGACCCACACATTCAGCACGAATGACCTGATCGTTGCTGAAGGCACATCGCGAGGCTGTGTCTATGCGAAGAAGAAAAAAATGGTGGTCGCACCTTCGGAAGTGATAGCAGCGGTAGAACAGGACAAGACATCATGAAAACGCACCACCTTGCCCCGCCGCGTTTGAGCTTGAGGTTCTTCCCCATCTGGCGGCGCCATTTCATGGTATGGCGCAAGATTGCCGCCACCTCCGTCCTCGGTCACATCGCCGACCCGATGATATACCTGCTCGGGCTGGGCTACGGCCTCGGCAGCCTGTTGCCGGAAATGGAGGGTGTCTCCTATATGGTGTTCCTCGCCGCGGGCACGATCTGTTACAGCACGATGAACAGCGCCAGTTTCGAGGCGCTGTATTCCGGCTTCGCGCGCATGCACGAGCAGCGCACCTGGGAAGCCATCATGAACACGCCGGTCACGCTGGACGACATCGTACTGTCGGAGATCCTGTGGGCGGCGACCAAGAGCCTGATGTCTGGCACTGCGGTGCTGGCAGTCGCGGTACTGCTCGGCCTTACACATTCTTTCCTGTCGCTGTGGCTGATCCCGCTGGCACTGATGGTCGGGCTGTGCTTCGCCGCGCTCGGCCTGATCATGACCGCACTGGCTCCCGCATACGACTTTTTCATGTACTACTTCACGCTGGTGATCACACCGATGATGCTGTTGTGCGGCGTGTTCTTTCCGGTCGCGCAACTGCCACCGCTGTGGCAGAACGTCTCGGCAGCACTGCCGCTGACTCATGCGATCAATATCGCCCGCCCGTTGATGAGCGGTGTGATACCGGACAGCTTGCTGGCACATATCGCGGTATTGCTGGCTTATGCCATGTTCGGTTTTTATGTATCGCTGGTGTTGTTCCGGCGCAGACTGTCAAAATGACAGCCGTTCAGCACAAAGCTTAGCTCTCTCTTCTTGCAAGGAAGCCTTGCGTACTTTGTACCGACGCTGATCGGCAATAAAAACGGTGGTGCAATGCTTTTCCCACCCCGCGATAGCCACCTCGTATAAAATTCCACATTGAACGACATTCAACAGGGAACATCTTCATGTATTTATGGATCAAGGCATTTCACATCATCATGGTCGTAAGCTGGTTCGCCGGGCTGTTCTACTTGCCGCGCATTTTTGTAAACCATGCCATGGCGACCGAAGCCAGCGATATCGCGCGCCTCAAACTGATGGAAGGAAAGTTATACCGTTTTGTTACGCCCATCGCCTGGCTGGCGATCATTTCCGGCCTTTGGCTATGGCTGGGCGAAGGCGTAGGCGGTGCCTGGATGCATGCCAAATTCGCGCTGGTAGTTGTGCTGTACGCCTATCATTTCTATTGCGGAATGCTGGTGAAACAATTTGCCGCAGACCAGAACAAACGCGACCACGTATGGTTCCGGTTCTTCAACGAGGTACCCGTGCTGATTCTCGCTGCGGTGGTGATACTCGTCACGGTTAAACCTTTCTAAGTCATGCCCGATTTTTTCTCCCCCTGCCCACGCGGCCTTGAAGCGATCCTGAATGCTGACCTTGTCGCGCTGGGTGCCCAACAGGTGCGTAGCGTCGAGGGCGGTGTACATTTTTCCGGTGACTGGGCACTGTGCTATCGCGCCAATCTGGAGAGCCGCATCGCCAGCCGCATCCTGTGGCGCGTGAAAGACACCACCTACCGCACCGAGCAGGATATCTTCAAGGCGGTGTTTGAGCTGCAATGGCAGCGCTGGTTCGATGTAAGCCAGACGATACGAGTGAATACCACCGCGATACGCTGCCCGCTGAAGAGTCTGGAGTACATCACACTGCTGGTCAAGGACGCTGTCTGCGACCGCTTCCGGGAACACTGCAACGAGCGCCCCAGCGTGGACACCCTGGATCCGGATGTACGTATCCACGTGTTCATCGAGGACGACAAGTTGATGCTTTACCTCGATACCTCCGGCGATGCGCTGTTCAAGCGCGGGGTGCGGACGCATACCAACATCGCGCCTATTCGCGAGAATCTGGCGGCTGGGATCTTGCGCATGGCCGGATGGAAACCCGGCACACCGTTGCTGGACCCGATGTGCGGCAGCGGCACTTTTCTGATCGAGGCGGCGCAAATGTCGCTGAATATCCAGCCGGGCATCGCGCGCGGTTTCGCCTTCGAGAAACTCAAGAATTTCGATGCGTCTCTTTGGAACACGATGCGCGAAACAGCGATCGCCGCGCAACTCCCTGCCAAGCCCTTGGACATCTGGGGCAGCGATCTGTACGGGGACGCGCTGAAGACTGCCTGGCGTAATCTCCAGGAAGCCGGTCTTGCCGATTGCGTGGAACTCAAACAGGCGAACATCCTGGAAATATCGGCACCGGCAGATCACGGGATACTGGTGGCAAACCTGCCCTACGGTGAACGCATGGGCGAACTGGACGAACTTGCGGAGCTGTACCCCAGGCTGGGGGATGCGCTGAAAAAGAAATTCGGCGGCTGGACGGCCTACCTGTTCACTGCAGACAAGGCGATACTGAAGATGATGCGATTGTCGCCTTCAAAACGCACTCCGCTGTTCAATGGCGCGATCGAATGCCGTTTGCTGGAATACAAGATCGTCTCGGGCAGCAACCGTAGCCGAACCTGAAAACAAACATCAACCGCGTGACCCTGATGTAGGTTTGTGCAGTAGCTACAGGTTGCCGGGATTAATTCAATTGGAGTTTTTCGGTACCCGCCATCACGTCCCGGTCTGCTGTCAGCTTGCTTTCCAGCTTGATGCGCAAACGCAGATCATTGACTGAATCCGCATTTTTCAAGGCTTCTTCGTAGGATATTTTTTCATTCTCATACAGATCGTACAGTGCG
The DNA here is from genome assembly GCA_041739955.1 of Gallionella sp. Lineage (GTDB taxonomy): Bacteria > Pseudomonadota > Gammaproteobacteria > Burkholderiales > Gallionellaceae > Gallionella. Next base: position 8,262 of record JBGSMU010000053.1, read on the forward strand.
CCGTCGAAAGTCTCCATGCCGAGTTCACGGGACTTTGCCATGACACCTTTGATCTCATTCACTTCGCCCTTGAAGATCATGTCGGCGATCAATGGTGAGTTGAGCATGATCTCCATCGCACAGGCACGGCCTGCACCGTCTTTTTTTGGAATCAGCCGTTGTGAAATGAGCGCCTTGATGTTGAGAGACAAATCCATCAAGAGTTGGGTGCGCTGCTCTTCCGGGAAAAAGTTGATGATACGATCCAGCGCCTGATTGGCGCTGTTGGCATGCAGTGTCGCCAGGCACAGATGCCCTGTTTCGGCAAACGCCACGGCGTGTTCCATCGTTTCATGGTCACGAATCTCGCCGATCAGGATCACGTCCGGAGCCTGGCGCAGGGTATTCTTCAATGCCGCGTGCCATGAGTCGGTATCCACACCGACCTCCCGGTGCGTAACCATGCAGTTGATATGTTCATGCACATATTCCACCGGATCCTCAATGGTGATGATATGGCCATAACTGTTCTTGTTCCGGTAACCAAGCATGGCGGCCAATGTGGTTGACTTGCCGGAACCGGTACCACCCACCAGGATCACCAACCCGCGCTTGGTCATCACCACATCCTTCAGCACCGGGGGAAATCCCATCTGGTCAAAATCGGGTATCTGGGTCGTGATGGTACGTAACACCATCCCTACACGCTGCTGCTGTACGAACACATTCACGCGAAACCGGCCGATACCGTGCGGACTGATCGCAAAGTTGCATTCATGGGTTGCCTCGAATTCCGCCGCCTGACGATCATTCATGATGCTGCGGGCCAGTTCCTGGCTATGTACCGCAGTCAGCACCTGGCTGGAAACAGGCGTCAACTTGCCGTCTATCTTGAATGCCGGGGGAAACCCTGCAGTTATGAACATATCCGAGGCTTTTTTGGCCAGCATACCGCGCAGCAGATTGTGTATCAGTTCGGTGGCCTGGTCTCTTTCCATGATAATTACTCCTGATCTTCTGGTTGCCTCCCGTGCATTTGTGCCGGGAGAATTGTGGCTTCTGCCACTGGCTTTATTAGTCCGACCTTCGCATCGTTCACTTTAGACTGGGCCGTAACGCCCAGTCTGATCTTCTATCAAGTTGTAGCTTCGGCCTCCCGCTACGCTTGCTTAACGTTCACTTCATTCACGTTCACCCTTCGGGTACAAGAGCCTGCACCGCAACTTCCCCGGCTGACTCTTCATTTCAAGTTGTGGCTCCGGCCTCTCGCTACACTCGTTTAACGTTCACTGCGTTCACATTCACCCTTCGGGTACAAGAGCCTGCACCGCAACTTCCCCGGCTGATTTTATCAGCCGGGGAAGTTGTCCTTGTTCGCTGCTTTTGAACGGGCTTCCGCCGGGGTGATCTTGTTCTCCTTGATGAGATTGGAGAGACACTGATCCAGTGTCTGCATACCCAGCGCCGATCCGGTCTGGATCGCGGAATACATTTGCGGCACTTTGGCTTCGCGAATCAGATTGCGAATCGCCGGCGTACACACCATGATCTCATGAGCCGCCACACGACCCGTACCGTCTTTTGTCTTGAGCAATGCCTGGGAAATCACCGCACGCAGGGACTCGGACAACATTGCACGCACCATTTCCTTTTCATCGGCCGGGAACACGTCGATGATACGGTCTATCGTCTTTGCGGCAGAACTGGTGTGCAGGGTGCCGAATACCAGATGGCCTGTTTCCGCAGCAGACATCGCCAAACGGATGGTTTCCAGATCACGCATCTCGCCGACCAGGATGACATCCGGATCTTCACGCAGCGCACTGCGCAAAGCGTTCTGGAAAGACAGGGTATCCCTGCCGACTTCGCGCTGGTTGATCAGACATTTTTTGCTTTCATGGACGAATTCGATCGGGTCTTCCACTGTCAGGATATGCCCCATTTCATTCTCGTTGCGATGGTTGACCATTGCCGCAAGCGTAGTGGATTTTCCGGAACCGGTTGGTCCGGTGACCAGCACCATGCCGCGTGGATAATCCGAGATCGTCTCGAAACTCTTGGGTGCCTTGAGTTCTTCCAGCGTCAATATCTTGGAAGGGATGGTACGCATGACCGCACCCGCACCACGATTCTGAACAAACGCATTCACACGAAAACGTGCCAGTCCCGGCACCTCAAAGGAGAAATCGACCTCCTTGTTCTCTTCGTAGAACTTGCGTTGCTGATCGTTCATGATGTCATAGATCAGGCCATGCACTTCAGCATGTTCCATTGCGTGCAGATTGATCCTGCGCATGTCGCCATGCACACGTATCATCGGAGGTAAACCGGCAGAAAGGTGAAGGTCGGAAGCCTTGTTTTTGACACCAAAGGCAAGCAGTTCGGTGATATCCATTATAATCGTCCCCGTTTGATGATGCGGCCATTTACCAGAATCCCGTACAACGGATCAGGAAACGCCCAAGTTTTGAATCATGCAGTGCACGGGATTATGACAACAATCGCTTCCAACTTGCAAGCTGTGCGCATCGCAATAGCAGAAGCGACTGCGCGCGCGGGGCGCAGTGCCGACGGAGTCACCCTGCTTGCGGTCAGCAAGACCTTCGCACATGACGCGATAGGCGAAGCCTATCGGGCTGGACAGACCCGTTTTGCGGAGAATTATGTTCAGGAAGCATCCGAAAAGATCGATGCCCTGAAAGATTTGTCAATTGAATGGCATTTCATCGGGCCGATCCAGAGCAACAAGACGCGTATCATCGCCGAAAGATTTTCATGGGTACACAGCGTGGACAGATTCAAGATCGCCGAACGCCTGTCCTCCCAACGTCCGGCGCATTTTCCACCGTTGCAAATATGTTTGCAGGTCAATATCAGCGGTGAAGAAAGCAAAAGCGGGGTATCACCCGATCAGGCGGGTGAATTGGCACTGGCCGTATCAACGCTGCCACGGATTCAACTGCGGGGACTAATGGCTATTCCCGCTCCCGGTAATGATATCGAACGGCAACGCCGGCCCTTTGCACAACTCAGGCAATTGCTTGACCGCTTGAACAGTCAGGGTCTGGATCTGGATACTTTATCGATGGGTATGTCGCATGATTTTGCCGCCGCGATAGCCGAAGGTTCGACCATGGTACGCATCGGCACCGCCATTTTTGGCAACAGACACTACGGAGAGAAAGATTCATGAATATTTCATTCATAGGCGGCGGCAATATGGCGACTGCCCTCATCGGCGGAATGCTGCGTGAAGGTTTTAGCGCAGGACAAATCAGCGTGGTGGAGATCAGTCCCGAAAATCGCGCCAGAATGGAGCAGGACTTTTCCGTGCGCACTTTTGCGGATTTGGCTGAAAGTATCGCTGACAGCCATATCATCGTGCTTGCGGTAAAACCCCAGCAGTTGAGGGAGATCGCCCTTAAGCTTGCCCCGCTCATACACAACCATCTCCTGATCTCCATCGCGGCTGGCATACGCGCGACCGACCTGGCCCGCTGGTGCGGGACGGAAGCGATCGTGCGCGTGATGCCCAATACACCCGCCCTGATACAAAGCGGGATGTCCGGTTTGTACGCATTACCCGCTGTATGCGCGGAACAGCGCGAACAGGCACAAAAAATCCTGGCTGCGGTTGGCGAAACATTATGGCTGAAGGATGAAAAGATGCTGGATGCGGTCACGGCGATATCCGGCAGCGGCCCGGCCTATGTCTTTTACCTGATCGAGGCATTGCAAAAGGCGGCACGAGACATGGGGTTCGATGCGGAAGATGCACGCCGTCTTAGTCAGGCGACCTTTCTCGGCGCAAGCAAGCTGGCCTCCTCCAGCGAGGAAGACGTCGGCATCTTGCGCGCCCGTGTCACTTCGAAAAACGGCACTACCGAACGCGCTTTGTTGAGCATGGATGACAATCAGGTTGCCAGACATATTGCCGAGGCGGCACAGGCCGCACTGGTTCGATCCAGGGAGATCGGCGATGAATTGGGAAAGGAATAAGACATGCTGTCCCAGATAGTGCTGTTCTTGCTCGACGTACTGTTGCTTCCCCTTTCGGGTATCGTATTGTTGCGCTTTCACGCGGTATGGATGAACGTCCCGATGCGCAATCCCATCGGTGAATTCGTGATGGCGCTGACGAACTTTGCGGTATTGCCGCTGCGTCGCAAATTGCCGACCATGGGTAAGTTTGATCTTTCCAGCTTCCTGGTCGCAACCGGCCTGATATGGCTTTATCTCCTGCTCAGCCTCTGGCTGAAAGGATATCCTTTTGAAGTCTTTCCCGGTTCAGCGTTATTGTTGTGGACGATACTGGAACTATGCACCCTGACCCTGTACCTGCTGATGGCCGGTTTGCTGATACAGGCAATATTATCGTGGACTAATCCCAACTCACCGCTACAACCGTTCCTGCACGCCATCACATATCGTTTCGTCCGCCCGGTTCAGCACGTCATTCCGCCGGTTGGGAATGTTGACCTGTCCCCGCTTGTGGTGCTGTTGGTATGCCAACTTTTATTGATCGTGCCGCTCGGCCCACTCGAGCGCCAGATCATGAGTATGCTGTAAATGGCTGCCTGGTATCAGCTCAGCGACAATCTTGTCTCAATCACCCTGCATATCCAGCCAGGCGCCAAACGAAACCAGATTGTCGGCTTGCACGGCGATGCGCTGAAGATCAAGTTGGCTGCGCCGCCAATTGATGGACGCGCCAACGAAGAGTTACTGAAATTCATTGCAGATATCTTTGGCGTACCGCAGAAAAATGTCGCGTTACTCCGCGGCCCCCTGTCTCGTCACAAGGTTGTGACGATCAGCGACAGCCTGATTGCCCCAGATACCCTGCTTAAAAAAGAATAAAGGCCAGCTGGAACTGGCCTTATGCATGCAAACTGACCCGTCCTGAAATAAGTTGACACTTTTTGTAATGACGAAAGGAGTGTCAAATGGAAACAGGGGGAAGACGGAGTCAACGAGACTACACGCTGGCTTTTAAATTGAGCGTCGTAGATCAAGTTGAAAAAGGCGAGAT
>JBGSMU010000060.1:0-9582 GCA_041739955.1 Gallionella sp.
TTCCGCCAATCTGAAGCTGGGTAAATGAATATTGTTCAATCAGTTGATTCTTGCTTCCAAACACGGCCGATCTCAACAACAGCCCCGAATCTGTATGTACCCATATCTTATGGGTGTAACGCAAATTATCCTTGGGCTGAAACTGGATGACCTGAGCGTCATAGCCGGCCACTCTTTCCACACCAAGAAGCTTCGACTTGTAATTATTGTTCAGTGCCTGCAATTGCTCAGGAGACAGGGAGGAGAACTTTCCCATACCCTGTTGGCTATCAACTTGAACCATTTCATGCTCATCATCAATATGGCTCCAGACCTGTCCGTGATGGCGAATAATTTCGCGCTTTGGTCCATCCAGACTTTCCAGCCTCTCATAATTGCCATTTCTGTCAATTACATGTGAGATTTTTGAAGATTCAACACGATTATCATATTGGTAAACAAATACACCTTCGTACTCGGTCTGCTGCTCCGCAAAAATCACGATCTTCAGCCAGTCAAATCCATCCCTGCTTGCTCCGGCGTGCGCTTCGACCACAATCAGAAGCATCGCGCTAAAAAGGATTCTGAAGATTGCGACTGGCAGCCTCATCTTTATTTTGTTCCAGCCTTGTTTTTTTCCTGCATTGCCGATTCACTGTATGAAACGGTGCGCATGTAATATGCACCTCCACTCATATCCGTGCTGGGAGAAAATTCCTGATGAGCCATCAGGTAATCGTTGGATTTTGACTGGATCTGCATATTTACTGGACGTAGCGCATTTTGCTGGAATGTCAATTGTGGTGAAGCCTCATTCCCGATTTGCAAAGACATCCACACCACCAAACCAATGGCTGCCAGAGAAGCTGCCGCGGACATCGCAAATGCACGCATCCTCTGTTTTGCTACATGCCAGCGAGGAGCAATCACCGTAGGCTCTTCACTTAGCCGCGCACGTACTTTTGCGCTTAGATCACAATGGATGTGCTCGGGCTGTCTCAATACATCCCCTATCAAATGATAAGCGGCCCAGTTCTTGCGCGCCGAGGTATCTCGTTTGAGCCTGCCAAGCAAACTCTCGACCTCATCCTCGAACAACTCTCCATCCATCAACGCTGAAATTTCTTGTTTCATACCTACCACCTCTTACCCTTACTGGTTTCCAACAAAGGCCGCAGATTCTCTGCGACAGCTTCTCGCGCCCTGAATATCCTTGAACGTACCGTTCCGACAGGACAATTCATCACACTGGCAATCTCCTCGTAACTCAAGCCCTCGATCTCGCGCAATGTCAATGCACTACGTAAATCCTCGGGTAATTGTTGCAAAGAAGCTTGCACCACACCGACAACCTGTTTGCTCATAAGTTCATTTTCAGGGGTACTGACCTCACGCAACAGCCCTGCCTCCTCAAAAGCCTCCGCTTCCTCGGCATCAAACTGAGTACTTGTCGGAGCCCGTCGTTTGGTCGAAAGCAGGTGATTTTTAGCCGTATTGATACCAATACGGTATAGCCAGGTGTAAAAGGCACTCTCCCCGCGAAATCCGGGCAATGCACGATATGCCTTGATAAATGCTTCCTGCGTCACATCCTCAGCCTCTGCGGAATCCTTTACAAAGCGGGAAATAAGCCGACCCAGCTTGCGTTGATATTTGGAAACAAGCAAATCAAAGGCGTGTTTGTCTCCGCGCTGAACGCGTTCCACCAACTGCTGATCGACTTCCTTATCGGACATCCAGAGCCATTCCGGTCATTTATTACAATCCAATGCATCACCAAGTGCAGAATTATAACTGCTCCTCCAGCTGCAGAGTATCAATGATGATGTATTCAGTGAGTAGATTATTTCCCGCGACTTCTTGATATAGTTAGCCATTGACAACTCTTACGGAATATCCAATTGCTGCAATTCGACACATTGATCATCGGTAGCGGCCTCGCCGGTCTGACTTTGGCACTGAAATTAGCCGATCGTCAAAAAGTCGGATTGATTACCAAGAAGTCTTTACTGGACAGCGCAAGCAATTGGGCACAGGGGGGTATCGCCGCAGTTCTATCTGAAAACGACACTCTGGATGCGCACATCAATGACACCCTTGAGGCAGGTGCTGGCCTGTGCGATGCCACTGCCACACGCTATGTCGTTGAACATGGCAAAGAAGCCATTGACTGGTTGATTTCCCAGGGCGTACCTTTTACCAAAGACACCACCAATGGCCTTGGGTATCACCTGACTCGCGAGGGTGGGCACAGCCAGCGTCGCATAATCCATTCTGCTGATGCAACCGGCCATGCAGTACAGGAAACACTTATTGCCAAGGTATTGAATCATCCAAACATCACGGTACTTGAAAAGTACATGTCGGTCGATCTGATCACCGGCAAGCAACTGGGACTTACAGATAAACGTTGCTATGGCGCATATGCACTGAATTGCATGAACGATGAAGTCATCACCATCGCCGCGCATAACACCGTTCTTGCAACCGGTGGCAGTGGAAAAGTCTATCTCTATACGACCAACCCGGATACCGCGACCGGAGACGGTATCGCAATGGCTTGGCGCGCGGGTTGCCGGGTGGCCAACATGGAATTTATCCAGTTCCACCCCACCTGCTTGTATCACCCCCACGCCAAATCATTTCTTATCAGTGAGGCGGTGCGAGGTGAAGGCGGTATCCTGAAGTTGCCAAACGGGACTCGCTTCATGCCCGCCCACGACGAACGTGCGGAACTTGCCCCCAGAGACGTGGTAGCCCGTGCTATCGATTTTGAAATGAAGAAACGCGGTCTGGATTGCGTTTATCTGGACATTTCCCATCAGTCTGTCGAATTTCTTCAGGATCATTTCCCGACGATATATTCCCGATGCCTGAATCTGGGTATCAACATCAGCAAGGATCCGATCCCGGTGGTACCGGCTGCACATTACACGTGCGGCGGCGTAATGGCCGATCTGAACGCCCGTACAGATGTTGAACATTTATATGCCGTTGGCGAGACTTCATACAGCGGGTTGCACGGCGCCAACCGACTGGCCAGCAATTCGCTTCTCGAGTGTCTGGTTTTTTCCAATGCTGCTGCAAAAGATATCCTGTCCAGATCAACACCAGCCATGCCCACCCTGCCTGAGTGGGACGAAAGTCGGGTAACGGATGCTGATGAACAGATAGTCATCTCGCACAATTGGGCGGAGTTGAGGCATTTCATGTGGGACTATGTGGGCATCGTGCGCACCAATAAACGCCTGCAGCGCGCGCAACATAGGATCCAGTTGCTGAAGGATGAGATCAACGAGTATTACAGGAACTTCCACATAAGTTCAGATTTGCTCGAACTGCGGAATCTGGTGTTGAACGCAGATTTGATTGTGCAAAGTGCCTTGTCACGCCACGAAAGCAGGGGCTTGCATTACAGCAAAGATTATCCTGACCCGTTGCCCGGTCCTTGCCAGACGATTCTGGTTCCCGGAAAAACAAATGACAAGTAACGGCGTCAACCCAACCTTAATCGGACACACAACTTTTTGAATATACCTTCACCGATCGCATCCGGGAATATCAGCCTGAAAACTGGCAGTTTGCGACCTTCAGGCAAGATACCAAAAAGCACAAAATAAGGGCAAACGAATGTCCGCTTATCAATCAAGCCGCCGAAATAGTCGTTCCCGGGTTTCGTTACTGAGGCTTTTTCTGCATCAAGAAAAATGGCGACACGATGAAGGCAACATTCTTAACACATCCCGCATCAGGTAATAAGTCAAACTGATGAGGATAACAAAGGGAACTATCCAGCGTATCAAAATCGGCAATGTCATCCCGTACAACAATGTCGATACAACAGCCAAATGAAGTAGAAGCATTACCGTGACAAACTGAAGTGAAGGGCGAATCGCTATTTTCAAGCCATCCGGCATCTAAAGGGTGGAGCGGGAATGCCGGGTAACAAAGATTACGACAGCACCCAGGATCAGGATCAATACCAGCACCAACAACAAGAACCCACCACCGCCGGATCGGGCAGGAGGCTCAATCCTATCCTTTCGGACTCCAGCCTGTTTAATCTCCTCGGCAGTCGGGCGCGGCATGTTGAGGGTTCTCGACAACTCATCAACATCCTCGTTAGATGCAGTCAAGGCGGCTAATCTCATTGTGGCTGCCGACGAATCAAAGTCCTTTGATAAACCCATCGACGATGCTGAGTCATCGCCTTCTCTATCGCCGATACGAATCGAGTCATCAACCAAAAGCGATGAAGTAACATCACCCTTGGCCGGAGCTCGTGAAACACTCAACTTTTGCTTAGTACGGGGTAACGAATCACGGCAAGCAATTAAATCTTCGGCAAAGTCCCCTGCATTCTGATATCGGTCATCCACGCTCTTGGCCAATGCTTTGGCGACGATGAAATTGATCATTTCCGGCACAACCGGATTTAACACACTTGGTGAAGCCGGTATTGAATTGAGTGTCTGGTACATGATCGCGTTAACATTCTCGCCCTTGAACGGGGTCTGACCGGTCAACATCTCATACAGCATCACACCCAGCGAAAAGATATCTGAACGCTGATCCAGCGTCTTGCCCATCACCTGCTCTGGCGACATATATTTAGGCGAGCCAAGCACCATCCCCGTTTGCGTGCGTACTGCCGAAGAAGCCATGCGGGCAATACCGAAGTCTGTGATTTTTGCGAGTCCATCACGAACCACCATGATGTTCGAAGGCTTCACATCCCGATGCACGATGTCATGTTCATGCGCATAGTCCAGACCCTTTGCTACCTGTGCTGCGATATCTACCACCTGATCGACAGGAAGCAACCCGCCCTCATTCATGACGTCCCGCAATTCGCGCCCCTGAAGAAATTCCATGGCGATATATGCGACATCACCGCTCCTGCCCACATCATAGATCGTGACTATATTTGGATGATTCAGGCGTCCGGCAGCTTTTGCCTCCTGATAGAATCGCTCTTCGTATTCCTCTTTTTCGCCCATCGCCAGACTGAGGTTGATCGTCTTGATTGCCACGATACGGTCAATCAACGGATCCTTGGCTTTATAAACCACTCCCATGGCGCCCTGCCCCAGTTCGCCAAGTACCTCATAGCGCCCCAACTGGTTAATCACGCCATCCTCCCAAGCAGGTCTTCATGATATCCATCTTTTTAGGCTCGGGAATATCCATCATTTGCAAAAGCTCGGCCGTATTTCCACAGTCTGGCCATTACCAATAGATACATTCTTCGAATAAATGCCGCCGCTTGGATGGCTCACGATTACCGTATGCTCACCAGGCGGTGTATTGATATAAATCGTATTTTTTTCGATGCTACCTTTGCGTATGCCATCAACGAAAATTTCCGTTCCCTCCGTGCAGCTAACCGAAATTCTCGATTCCGTACTTGATCTTGCGGAATCAGTAACGGGGCTGATGACAACATCCTGATTTACTCTGGGCTTGGGAAGCGGAATATCCTCTGCCGGCGTCACAGCAGCTTGTTGTTTTTTCTTGGGTGCAGGTTTAGGTTTTACTTCAACGACAGGCTTGGATTGTTCTGGTGCAACCGGAATTGCATGCGATTGCTGTCCAACCGGCGCCTTCGACTCCTGAACACTTTTTGCCTTGGCAGCAGGCTTGGCCGTCCCGGCCGACACAGACTTTTCTCTCTGTGTTTGCTGCTGCGCTATGTCCACTTCGGGTGCCCTACTTTCGTTACCCGTCAAATTGAACAGCAAAGCAACCAACAGCAATGCAGGCACAGCAATGACACTCACATACAAAATCCGCTGCTTTGGCTGGGCTTGCTGATACTTGACAATGCCATTATTGACAAGCATGTCCAGCTGCTTGAGGGAAGAATTCCAAATATCCTGGGCAAGAACCTTTGATCTATCAAGGTTGCTTTCGACAATTTCCGAAGTTCCTGAAGTACGGTCAAACCTGCTCTTTTGCGTTGTTTTATCGCCGGGGTAACCGATTGCATAAACCTCATGCTCACGCACATGCTTATCGGTACGCGAACCTTGGTAGTGGAACATTCCCGCATATTGCGGGGAAAGTCTGGATACTGCGTCGTAATAGGAGCGCGACACCAGGATCTGCGCCGGATCTGCAAAACCCATCACGCGCTGTGCGACGTTGATACCGTCCCCTACGATGTTGGGCTGACCGTTTATATCCCTTACCAGACGTACCGGACCGAGGTTGATTCCCATGCGTACCAGCAGCGGGGGAGCCATGTCCGAACCCTCGTTAAGCAGATCTTCACGCAGACTCAATGCAGCTCTCAATGCATCTTCAACATCGCCCAGAAAATTGATCGCTGCGCCATCACCGGTATCCAGAATGACACGGTCAGTCACCGGCACATCGCTTATGGCATGTGACAGATACTTATTGAACCTATCCTTTAAGGAAATCTGTCCAGACACGGATTTCTTGGAATATTCGACAATATCCAAGAAAAACACGCTGCACATGATGGTCTTATTGCTGCGCTCTTCCATTCAACTTTCCATTATCAGGGGCGCTACTTTTATCTCAATACACTGACTGAGCAGCATCACCAAATTACCTTCAGGATTCTAGTGTCTATCAACGTTTTACACCAGTTTTACTTTTCTGGCTGGCACCCCGAACTTGCCTGGGGGCCGAAGCGCTACGCTGACCTTTATTTCGCGAAGGTGTAACCTCTGGAAGATGCGGCGCGGGCAAGTCCTGGGACAACTCAATGTTATCCAGCCCGAGCCAGTTCAACACCTGTGATATCTCACCCTCGCCCAATTCTGCCGACATGCCTCGCTTGAGACGCGGCGGCAGGTTGATTATACCGAAGCGCACCCGCATCAAGCGGCTGACAGGCAATCCCAGCGCATCGAATGTGCGGCGGACCACACGGTTACGACCTTCCTTCAACATCACCCGATACCAGTGATTGAAACCCTCTCCGCCCTCGTCTTCCAGTTTCTCGAATCTCACCGGGCCGTCTTCCAGCATGACCCCTTCCTTCAGCATGGTATTCATCTGAGCTTCAGTCATCCGCCCCTGGACCCGCACCGCATACTCGCGTTCCACTTCAAAACGCGGGTGCATCAACCGATTGGCCAATTCACCCGACGTGGTAAAAATCAATAAACCGCTGGTATTGAAATCCAGACGCCCTATCGCGATCCATTTCTGTCCGCGCAGCTTGGGCAACTTGTCGAACACACTGGCGCGCTTTTCCGGATCGTCGCGGCTGACGATCTCGCCCTCCTGCTTGTGATAAAGCAATATTCTTGGCGCATCGTCACGCTCGCCGACTCGGATAGTGCGTCCACTTGCCTTGACCATATCGCCTGCCACAACACGCATACCCAGCGTAGCGGGTTCACCGTTAACGCTAACGCGCCCATTGGCGATCCATTCCTCCATTGTGCGCCGTGAACCGTAACCCGCCTGGGCCATCACTTTCTGTAATTTATCGCCTGACTGTTTCTCGCCTTCATCCTGCATTTCATCCGAGAAATCCGTATTTTCAACGTTCATCCTGTCACCTCACGCCGCTCCAGTACCGCTTGTGCCAATGTCCCGCTATCCACTTGCTCAAGTTCACCCCCGACCGGCAGGCCACGTGCAATACGTGTAACCTTTACTCCCTGAGCCTGTAACAACGTCGCCAGATAATGCGCTGTCGCGTCTCCTTCAACCGTGAAATTGGTCGCCAGAATCACTTCGCATGGCTGTTCCTGCACGCGCTTGACCAGCCTGTCCAGATGAAGTTCCTTTGCACCGATGCCGTCCAGCGGGGACAACCTCCCCATCAAAACAAAATACATGCCGCGATAACATTGCGCCTGTTCCATCATCAGCAAATCAGCAGGCATCTCGACCACACATAGCAGGCTTGCATCGCGCTTCGGCGAAGCGCACAAGTCGCACACTTCAAGTTCGGAAAAATTATTGCATTTGCTGCAATGCCGGATGTTATTGATCGCCTGCTCCAGCGATCCCGCCAAATGCAACGCACCCGCACGATCACGCTGCAACAGGTGATAAGCCATGCGCTGGGCGGATTTCGGCCCGACACCCGGCAGGCAGCGTAACGCTACGATCAGTTCTTCCAGATGCGAAGGTGTCACCATCAAAACGGCAGCTTCATCCCCGGTGGCATCCCGGCGCTGAATGCACTCATGCGCTGTTGTGACGTTGATTCCGCTTTCTTCATCGCATCGTTCAAAGCCAGTACGATCAGGTCTTCCAGCATCTCCTTGTCGTCGGAGATGACGCTGTCGTCCAGCGACACACGTCGCACTTCATGCCCGCAGGTCATAGTCACTTTGACCATACCCGAGCCAGATTGCCCCTCAACCTCCACAGTTGCGAGCTCCGCCTGCGCTTTTTGCATGTTCGCCTGCATCTGCTGCGCCTGTTTCATCAGATTACCTAATCCGCCCTTCATCATTGCTCTTTCCTCCTCAAATCACTGTTCAAAATTTACTGTATCGGCTTGATTGATTCTGCTACCAGGCTTGCGCCCAGTTCTGACTGCGCCTCGCGCACAAATTCGTCCTGCGCGATCGATTCGCTCGCCAGCTGTTGCTTGAACTCCTTGTCCTGCTTTTCTATCACCGCAGGGGTCGCCACCTCGGTCTTTCCCAGCACGATCTTCAGCTTCATCGGTTTGGCAAAATACTCATTCAATGCGGCCTGCAAATTATCGGTCGCCATTTTGGTTTGCAGTTGCTTGTGCTCCTGCGTCAGGCACAGCGTGATACTCCCGTCCGAGAAATCCCGCATCACACAATGTTTCGCCAATTGCGGTGCCATGCCCGACAGATTCAACTGGGTCAGCAATATCGACCAATCCGGCATATCGCCTGACTTAACCGCAGGCACAACCGTGGCTGGATCGGCTTGTGTCGGCTTGACTTGCTCTGGTTTGATTGGCGCAGGTTTATCTTGCTCGGGCTTGGCTTGAATGGATGGTGCGCTCGTTACCGTGGCTGTAGGCGCTTTTCTGGCTGGTTGAGGCGCTGTACCTGCAGTCGCCGTACTCGCCGGTGACACACTTGCATGGGTAACACCGCGCGATGGCGCGAACGCAAGCATGCGCAGCAGCGTCATCGTGAAACCGGCATATTCGTCCGGCGCAAGGTCGATATCGTCGCGTCCGTGGATCGCGATCTGGTAATAGAGTTGTACATCTTCCGGTGTGAACGCCCGAGCCAGTTCCATCAGCCGCACGCGCTCCGGTTCGTCTTCGGTGATCGCCTCCGGCACGGTCTGCGCAAGCGCGATGCGGTGCAGTAGGGTCGCCAGTTCCTGCAATGCGGAATCGAACGCGATCGTGCGTGCCTCCATGTTGTCGGCGATCTCGAGCAGCGCCGCGCCGTTCTGTGCATCCAGCGCCGCCAGCAGGTCAAACAGGTAACTCTGGTCTATCGCGCCCAACATCGTGCGCACCGTCGCCTCTTCCACCTTACCGGCGGAGAACGCGATGGCCTGATCCATCAGGCTCAACGCATCGCGCATACTTCCCTGTGCGGCTCTTGCAATCAGGGCGACAGCACTATTCTCGATCGCGACCTGCACGCCTGGGCCGAAGTGTATGTGCCC
>JBGSMU010000072.1:0-6061 GCA_041739955.1 Gallionella sp.
CCATCTTTGACTCGCTTGATCGCCAACTCCCTGAACTCGGCGGTGTATTCCTGCTTCGGTATTCTCTTCATCTGCTTCCTCCAAAAGTAACGTTAATTTTACGTCGCCCTTGGAAGACTATTTATCGGGGGAAGCTCACTGTTGCCTGGGGATTCCGTCGTGAATGACTCTCAAAAATCTTTTTTGCATCCAGAAGTAGAAATTTCTTGAATGCCAACGCGGAGACTGACAAGCGTTTGTTGCTTCGGTGTGCTACGAACCAGTGGCGTAGCAATGGAAAATGTTCAACATTGAGCATGATCAGGCGATTAGTCTCGAGTTCGAGTTCGATGCTATGCCTCGACAGGATGCCTAAACCCATGCCTGCTTGCACAGCCTGCTTGATGGCTTCATTGGCCTCCATTTCCATACTGATGCGTGGTTGTATTTGATGTTCTGCAAAGACCCTTTCCATTGCGCTACGGGTGCCGGATCCCTTTTCACGCGACAGGAAGGTCTCCTCGGCGAGCTGGGAAAATTTGACTCGCTTCAGTCTTGCGAGCGGATGGTCGGGTGCCGCGATCACTACCAAGGGGTTATCCAGAAATGATTCCGAGATGATGTCCTGTCCGTCTGGAGGTTGGCCCATAATGGCCAGATCAGTGCTGTTATCAGACAATTGCTTGAGAACAGCATCGCGATTTGCGACTTGCAGACTGACGCTGATATCGGGGTGGCGTTGGCAGAACTTCGCCAATAATTGAGGAGTGAAGTAGTTCGCTGTATTTACCACCGATAAAGTTAGTTTTCCCTGGCCCAAGCCTTTCATTTCTTCAAACACAGCTTCCATTTCGTCGAGTTGTTGTGCAATGGTGCGGCTGTAATGAAACAACTCTCGGCCCGCCTCTGTGAGAAAAATCTTTTTCCCCATCTGTTCGAAAAGAGGCAGTCCAATATGCCCCTCCAGCTGTTTGATCTGCATAGACACTGCTGGCTGAGAGAGGTATAGTTCTTCGGCGGCACGCGAGTAATTCAGGTGGCTTGCCACTTTCTCGAAAACCTGTAGTTGGCGTAAAGTAAAGTGGAGCATAGTACAAGGGTGGTAATGAAAGATTTGGGTTGAAGGATTATATCAAACTATAAGTATTCCTTATGGTTTCAATAAAAATAATTGACTATCGTTTATACAACACCCGTCCTATAGTGGAGTCCTTGCACGTTGTCGTTTATTGGTAGTTAGTAAAAATAATCATTAACACACAGGAGAGGTTAAGTCATGGATCAATCGAATCGTTATGCAGATCTGAGTCTCAAAGAAGAAGATCTGATCAAGGGCGGTCAGCATTTGCTGGTTGCATATAAGATGAAGCCAGCCAAGGGCTATGGTTTTCTGGAAGTAGCAGCGCACATTGCAGCTGAGTCTTCGACAGGTACCAATGTGGAAGTGTCCACAACCGATGATTTCACCCGCGGCGTTGACGCGCTGGTGTATGAGATCGACGAGACCGCATTTGGTGACGACCGCGTCACAGGCGGTGGCTTGATGAAGGTCGCTTACCCGGTTCCCCTGTTTGACCCGAATCTGCTGGATGGTCATTACAACGTGTCACACATGTGGTCTCTGATTCTGGGTAATAACCAGGGTATGGGCGACCATGAGGGTCTGCGCATGCTGGACTTCATGGTGCCTGAGTGCATGATTAGGAAATTTGACGGACCAAGCACAGGCATTTCCGATCTGTGGAAGGTATTGGGTCGTCCGGAAAAAGACGGCGGTTATATCGCCGGCACCATCATCAAGCCGAAGCTGGGCCTGCGTCCTGAACCATTCGTGAAGGCATGCTATGACTTCTGGTTGGGTGGCGACTTCATCAAGAACGACGAGCCGCAGGCTAACCAGCCGTTCTGCCCGATGAAGACCGTGATTCCGATGGTTGCAGAAACCATGGATCGTGCTCAGCAGGAAACCGGCGAAGCCAAGCTGTTCTCCGCCAATGCAACTGCCGACTTCCATGGCGAATGTATCGCTCGTGGTGAGTTCATCCTTGAGTCGTTTGCCAAGTATGGTAATGAAAAACATGTTGCCTTCCTGATTGATGGTTTTGTAACCGGTCCTGCTGGTGTAACCACTGCACGTCGTGCATTCCCAGACACCTTCCTGCACTTCCATCGTGCCGGTCATGGCGCTCTGACATCATACAAATCACCAATGGGTATGGATCCACTGTGCTACATGAAGCTGGCTCGCCTGCAGGGTGCTTCCGGTATCCACGTGGGTACTATGGGCTATGGCAAGATGGAAGGACATGGCAAAGAAACCGTGTTGGCGTACATGATTGAGCGCGATGAGTGCATGGGCCATTACTTCAACCAGAAATGGTATGGCATGAAACCAACTTGCCCAATCATCTCCGGTGGCATGAACGCACTGCGTCTGCCAGGCTTCTTCGAAAATCTGGGTCATGGTAATCTCATCAACACCTGTGGTGGTGGCGCGTTCGGCCATATCGACAGCCCTGCTGCCGGCGGTAAATCACTGGGTCAGTCCTACGATTGCTGGAAATCGGGTGCCGACCCGATCGAATATGCCAAGACTCACAAAGAGTTCGCACGTGCATTCGATTCCTTCCCGAAGGATGCAGACAAGATTTACCCAAACTGGCGCGAGAAGCTGGGCGCTCACAAGTAAGTCTGGTCTATATCGAAGCAATAAAAATGCGCCCCCATATGTTGGGGGCGTTTTTTTCCAGACGCATAAAAACCGCAAAGTTGCGAGCGGAAATGTGTTGAACCAAGGAGTTTGCAATGGATAATAAAGAACAATACAAGGTTCACAAGGAGCCGTTTTATCAGGCGCAGGGCGATGAAGTAGAGCTGTATGAAGCAGCGTATGCAGCGCGCTTGCCCGTCATGGTCAAGGGTCCTACCGGGTGTGGCAAATCCCGTTTCGTTGAGTACATGGCCTGGAAGCTGGGCAAACCGCTAATCACGGTGGCATGTAACGAAGACATGACTGCTTCGGATCTGGTCGGGCGTTATCTGCTTGATGCAAACGGCACGCGCTGGCTGGACGGCCCGCTGACCACGGCAGCCCGCATCGGCGCGATTTGCTATCTGGATGAAATCGTCGAAGCGCGTCAGGACACCACAGTGGTGATTCATCCTTTGACAGACCACCGCCGTACATTGCCGATAGACAAGAAGGGCGAGTTGATTGAAGCGCACAAGGATTTCCAGTTGGTGATTTCCTACAACCCCGGTTATCAGAGCCTGATGAAGGATCTGAAGCAATCTACCAAGCAGCGCTTCACCGGTTTTGAATTTGACTATCCGGCAGCAGAGCTTGAGACTGAAATTCTTTCCAAGGAAACCGGACTGGCCAAAGAAATAGCCAGCAAGCTGGTACAGATTGGCCAAGCCGCGCGTAACCTTAAAGGACATGGTCTGGATGAAGGCATATCCACGCGCTTGCTTGTCTATGCTGCCACCCTGATCAACAACGGTGTCAATCCTAAGGCCGCCTGCCGCATGGCGATGGTACGTCCGATTACTGATGATGCCGATATCCGCGACACGCTCGATCACGCCATTGACGCTTCGTTTGGTTAGGAAGGCTCGATTCATCCGCATGACGATTTAATTGCCTGGAGGTGATATTGATGCCTGAACAATCTGGCAGAAGCGTGGAACTCGAGATCTACTGGATGAAGCTGGGGTGTAACTTTGCCCTGGTTGACCGGGTTTTCGATGAATGTATGAAAGAGGCCAAGGTCTTGCTCTCAGCCAAGGGCATTGAATCCTATCTCGAAAATGCCCGTCTTATCGGCAAGATGGGGCGCGGGGCGGAGCCGCTGCTTGTCTATCTGGAAGAGGCTCCAGGTGTCGCGGCTCTCGTTGGAGAGCCGGCATTGCTCGATTTGCGTGATTTTGTTCACTACATGTCGACGCATACTAACTTCAAGGCGATGGTGCCGTTTCTGCAAACGAGTGGGGCGGTGGCAAGGCGTTTGCACAGTTATTCTGTGTTCAAAAAATACATCGAGCTGATTCGCGACATGATGGATCGGACGTCCACTTCCGTGCACGGGCATCACACGACTTTCGCCAGTCCGGGGCTGATCGATCTGCTAAAGCAGGCACCGCGCCTGCTGGGTGCCTTGTCGCTGGAGGGCTTCAGTAACTGGATTGAGTACGGTATCAATTATTACAACACTCATCCTCAACGCCAGGAAGAATACTTCAGTCTGAAGTCAGCCGATGCCATTGCAGTCATGCAGCGCGAAAGGCATGGCACACTGCTGGTGGATAATGAGCGCAAGCTGGATACCTATTTCCGTGCACTGTGGAATGAGTCCGATTACCTTGTGCCCTATTCGGTGGTCTTCGATAATCTGATCAAGCCGATGCCATATTTTGATGAGCAGGGGATTCGGCTGCCCGATGTCTATGATGATTGTGACGGTGTGAAGGGAATTGATCGTTACCGCGCGGCGCTGGCGCATATGGCGGCACATCGCCGCTGGTCGCAGAAGATGATCGTGGACAACTGGAGCCCGCACCAGCGTGTCAGTGTCGAAACATTTGAAGATTCGCGCGTGGATTATCTGGCATATCAGCGTTTTCCGGGATTGCGTAAGCTATTTTTGGCGCTGCATCCGGTTCCGAATGTAAAAGATCTTGAGCTTACGGATGCATCGCTGATTCGTCTGCGTCTGGCAATCATCTCGCGCGCCATCCTTGACCCGGATTTCAAGTGTGAAAATCCTGATATCCAAGAGTTTGTCGGGCGTTTCTTTGACGAGATGGATAAGGGCGAATCCAGAAGTGCTGACATGGCTTCGATAGCACTGTCTTTCATCGCACGAACACGCAGACAGACGGATGCACTGCCGAATACTTATTTCGCAAATACCGAAGTGGGCTATCGCGACGATAATCGGCATCTGTGGATTTACATCGAACAAGGCGATGATGAGGACACCACTTTCGAACATCTTGACAAGAAGCAGGCGCAGGAAGAGGAGCTCAAAGGTCTGCCGCCACGCCACTACCACGAATGGGACTATAACTCCCAGCAATATCGCCCTGACTGGGTGAGTGTGTATGAGGCGCTGCATCCGCGCGGCAATGCATCGAAGATCGACGATCTGCTGGCTAAACACAGCAAGCTGGCCAAGCGGCTGAAGGCTATGCTCGAGATGCTCAAGCCGCAGAACAAGGTACGTATCCGCTATCAGGAAGAAGGCAGCGAGCTGGATCTGGACGTGGCGATCCGTTCATTGATTGACTTCAAGGGCGGATCGTCGCCCGACACCCGTATCAACATGTCCCACCGCACCGACGGGCGGAGCATTGCCGTCACGCTGCTGCTGGACTTGTCACAGTCGCTCAGCGAGAAGGCCGAGGGATGCAATCAAACTATTCTGGAAGTAAGTCAGGAGGCGGTTTCATTGCTCGCCTGGTCTATTCAACAGGTTGGAGATCCCTTTGCCATTGCAGGTTTCCATTCCAATACCCGCCATGATGTCAGCTATTACCATATCAAGGGTTTTGGCGAAGAATGGGGGGATGAGGTGAAGTCGCGTCTGGCAGAGATGGAAGCAGGTTTTTCGACACGCATGGGCGGAGCGATGCGTCACTCCGGGCACTACCTGAAGGCGCAGAAAGCGGACAAGAAACTGATGCTGATTCTCACCGACGGCGAGCCGGCAGATATTGATGTCCATGATCCGCAGTTGCTGATTCAGGATGCCAGGCAGGCTGTTAAGGAGCTGGAACGAGATGGCATTTACACCTACTGCATTAACCTTGACCCCAAGGCTGACGAGTATGTGTCTGATATTTTTGGCAAGCAATACACTATTGTCGACAAGGTGGCGCAGCTGCCTGAGAAATTGCCGGAATTGTTTATTGCTCTGACAAAGTAATTTCTGGATATTTGATTAAGGAATCTCTGATTAAGTCCTGAACGATTTGGTTTCATGATGTCAGAAGCGAAGATCGAACAAACGGAGCCGAACGATGAAACAAACGACACTCTCTACAAGCAGCTTTGACCGTTACAGCAAAACGACGCGACGCG
>JBGSMU010000073.1:0-23166 GCA_041739955.1 Gallionella sp.
CTTTTTCCACCTCTACCAGGCACATGCGGCAATTGGCAGCAATGGATAGTTTCTTGTGATAGCAAAAATGGGGGATATGGATTCCGGCTTTGTGTGCCGCATCCATCACCATGGAGCCGCGCTCGGTCTCGACTTTTTTTCCGTCTATTTCAATGTTGATCATTACTCACCCGATCCGTCAGCTTCACACCAAACAACGCTTGTGCTCAATGTGGTATTCAAATTCATCACGGAAATGTCTGAGCATGCCTTGCACTGGCCAGACCGCCGCCTCGCCTAACGCGCATATAGTACGTCCAGCGATGTTTTCCCCGACACTCAACAACAAATCCAGATCTTCTTTCCTGCCTTCTCCATGCTCTATACGATGGACAATCCGATACAACCACCCCGTACCTTCACGGCATGGCGTGCATTGGCCGCACGATTCTTCGTAATAGAAATAAGACAATCGTTCCAGTGCGCGAACCATACAGGTCGTCTCGTCCATCACGATCACCGCGCCGCTACCCAGTCCGGAACCAGCCTTGGAAATCGAATCGTAATCCATGGTCAGATCCATCATGATCTTCCCGGGCAATATCGGCATCGACGAACCACCCGGAATCACGGCCTTAAGTGTATGCCCGTTACGCACACCGCCTGCCATCTCCAGCAACTTGCTGAATGGTGTGCCCATAGGCACCTCGAAGTTGCCCGGATTATTCACATGCCCGGAAACGGAGAATAGTTTGGTACCGCCATTATTGGGCTTACCCAGCTCAAGGAACTTCTGCCCGCCGTTATTGATGATGTAGGGAATACTCGAGAAAGTCTCGGTATTATTGATGGTAGTTGGCTTGCCATACAGGCCGAAACTCGCCGGGAAAGGAGGCTTGTACCTGGGCTGCCCTTTTTTCCCCTCAATAGATTCGAGCAGGGCCGTCTCTTCACCACAAATATATGCGCCATAACCCAGATGATTGTGCAGATCAAAGCTGAACCCCGTGCCCATGATGTTATCGCCCAGATAACCTGCAGCACGTGCCAATTCACACGCCTCCTCCATGCGCTCGTAAGCCTCGAATATCTCACCATGAATATAGTTATATCCGGTCTTAACGCCCATGGTATAGCCTGCTATAGCCATCCCCTCTATCAACAGATGGGGATTGTAAAGAAGGATATCCCAGTCTTTACACGTCCCTGGCTCACCCTCATCAGAATTACATACGATGTATTTATCGCCCACGTAATTCTTGGGCATGAAACTCCATTTCAAACCTGTTGGGAACCCTGCGCCGCCGCGCCCGCGTAATGCGGATTGCTTGATTTCAGCAATGATAGTATCGGGAGAGGTCTTCTCAGTCAGAACTTTACGTAAAGCCTGATACCCCCCAACTTTGAGATAATTCTCCAGCGTCCAGGGCTGATCGAATTCCATCGTGGTAAGTATGACCGGCCCTCTCATGCCATTGTTATTCATGATTGGTCCAATTCTGCCAAAATTTTATCGATCTTCTCCTTACTCAGCCGACCGCATAATTTCTTGTTGTTTATGGTCAGTAACGGCGCGTCCTTGCATGCACCCATGCATTCACCCTCACGCATACCAAACTTGCCGTCCGGGGTAACTTCACCAAACCCTATGCCCAGCTTGGAAGTCAAGTATTCCACGGTATCGCCCGCCCCGCACAGGGTGCATGAAAGATTGGTGCAAACGGTGAGCGTATGTCTACCCATCGGCTTGAGGTTATACATATGATAGAAAGTAGCTACTTCATATACTGCCATTTTCGCCATGCCCAGATATGCAGCGATATCCGCCATGTCCTCGTTGGCAATCCAGCCCTTCTCGTCTTGTACAAAACGCAAGGCCGCCATGACTGCGGACTGTTTCTGATCCGCAGGATATTTCCTCAGCTCGCGATTGATTCTGCTCTGTGTTTGTTCCGATAACATCAGCGATCCACCTCACCAAAAACAATATCCTGTGTACCAATAATGGTCACCACGTCAGCAATCATGTGGCCTCTGCACATCTCATCAAGGGCAGCCATGTGCACAAAACCCGGGGCACGTATCTTCATCCTGTAGGGCTTGTTGGCACCATCGGAAATCATATATATACCGAACTCTCCCTTGGGGTGCTCAACTGCCGCATATGCCTCACCGGCTGGCACATGCATACCTTCGGTAAACAGTTTGAAGTGGTGTATCAACTCTTCCATGTTCTGCTTCATCGCTTCGCGTTTTGGCGGCGATACTTTGTGATTCCCAGACATTACCGGACCCGGATTTACCTTCAGCCAGTCTATGCATTGTTTGATAATGCGGTTGGACTGGCGCATTTCTTCAACACGAACCAGATATCGATCATAGGAATCGCCGGTAACGCCCACCGGAATATCAAAATCCATGCGGTCATATACTTCATAGGGTTGCTTTTTGCGCAGATCCCACTCAATGCCCGAACCCCGCAGCATTGGACCTGTCAAACCCAGCGCCAATGCACGTTCTGGAGTGACAACACCAATCCCCACCAGACGCTGCTTCCAGATACGGTTGTCGGTAAGCAATGTCTCATATTCATCCACACACTTCGGGAAGCGTTTGGTAAAGTCATCCAGAAAATCGAGCAGTGAGCCCTGGCGATTTTCGTTCATCACTTTGACAGCCGCCGCATTGTGTATCTTGGACGCCTGATATTGCGGCATGGTGTCCGGCAGATCACGATAAACGCCACCCGGACGATAATAAGCGGCATGAAGCCTCGCACCGGATACCGCCTCGTAAGCATCCATCAAATCTTCGCGTTCGCGGAAGCAATACAGGAACATGGTCATCGCACCGACGTCCAGCCCGTGCGCGCCCAACCACAACAGATGATTCAGAATCCTGGTGATCTCATCAAACATAACCCGGATATATTGGGCACGTATCGGAACATCGATGCCGGCCAGCTTCTCTACAGCCATCACATAAGCATGTTCGTTGCTCATCATCGAGACATAGTCGAGCCGATCCATGTAGGGCAAAGCCTGCAGGAAAGTCTTGTGCTCTGCCAGTTTTTCGGTCCCGCGATGCAACAAGCCGATATGGGGGTCAGCCCGCTCAATGACCTCGCCGTCCAGTTCCAGCACCAAGCGTAAAACTCCGTGAGCCGCCGGGTGTTGAGGCCCAAAATTCATTGTGTAATTTTTGATTTCAGCCATTACCGTGCCCTCAGTTACTGCCGTAGGTTTCTTCGCGCACGATACGTGGCGTCACTTCACGCGGCTCGATAGATACAGGTTGATACACCACGCGCTGCTGAACAGGGTCGTAGCGCATCTCCACATGGCCGGAAAGCGGAAAATCCTTACGGAATGGATTACCGACAAAACCATAGTCGGTAAGAATGCGGCGCAGGTCCGGGTGTCCGGTAAAGACGATGCCAAAGAGATCGAAAGCCTCACGCTCGAACCAGTTTGCGCACGGCCAAACGCCGGTGACAGACTCCATGATCGGGAAGCTGTCATCCTCGGCAAAGACCCGCACGCGCAAACGCACATTTTTTTTCACTGAAAGCAAATGATAGACAACAGCAAACCGCTTACCTTCCCATCCATCATCACCATATGCGGAATAGTCCACACCGCAAAGGTCTATCATCTGCTCGAAGCTTGCCGCATCACGCAAAGTCCTCAAAACCCCAATCGCTTCAGCGGCCTTGATCATGATCGTCAACTCGCCCAGCCTCTCTGAAGCATCAACCAGTTTGTCACCCAGCAAATCAGCCAGCCCAGCACGCAAGGAATCCATATCAGCAGTCATTGTCTTTCCTCAACGCGCAATGGTATTGGTTCGTTTGATCTTGTTCTGCAACTGGATCAACCCGTACAACAATGCCTCTGCCGTTGGCGGGCATCCCGGAACATAAATATCGACAGGCACGATACGGTCGCATCCGCGCACGACCGAATAGGAATAATGGTAGTAACCGCCGCCGTTAGCGCAGGAACCCATGGAGATTACCCAGCGGGGTTCGGCCATCTGGTCATAAACCTTGCGCAAGGCCGGAGCCATTTTATTGCATAGCGTGCCAGCCACGATCATCACATCCGATTGCCTCGGGCTGGGACGAAACACGATGCCAAAACGGTCAAGGTCGTAACGCGAGGCACCCGCCTGCATCATTTCAACCGCGCAACACGCCAACCCGAAGGTCATCGGCCACAAGGAACCGGTGCGGGTGTAATTGATGATGGTATCGAGTGTTGTAGTCACAACACCTTTTTCCAGAACTCCTTCTATTCCCATTCCAAGGCTCCTCTCATCCACTCATAGATAAAGCCAACCACCAGAATGACCAGGAAAATCATCATGGAAACAAAACCGAATGTTCCTATTTCCTTGAGCACAATGGCCCACGGAAACATGAAAGCTATTTCGAGATCGAACAGGATAAACAGTATGGCGACAAGATAATAGCGCACATCAAATTTCATGCGCGCATCTTCAAAAGCTTCAAAACCGCATTCGTACGGGGAATTTTTTTTGCTGTCGGGGCGACTTGCAGACACCAACTTGCCCAGCAACATGGGTACAACTCCCATCGCCAGGCCAACACATATGAACAACAGCACCGGAAAATAGTTTTCCAACATTAAACGCCCCCTTTACTGATGATTCGCCTCTTTGAGCAAAGTCACCCTGTTTAATTATCAATGGCCTTTTTGTATTTTTTGATCCGCCACGGTTCTTGTTATCAATTCTTTGCCACTTATTATGTACAAACTTGCTGCTGGTGCCGATGAGCAGACTCGAACTGCTACGGCTTGCGCCACTACCCCCTCAAGATAGCGTGTCTACCAATTTCACCACATCGGCAATGCACTGCATACAACCCAATAAACTATCTTGGAATCTCCTTGGATTTAGAACCATCTGAGGGATTTTCAGCGGGTACCACTTTTGCAGATTCAGCTGAGGCCGGTCTCACCTTGTCCATCACTCCCTGAGGCTGGTCAGGATGAGAAGAAATGTAAGTCAATGACAAGCTGGTGACAAAAAACACTGATGCAGCAACAGCTGTACTGCGGCTAAGGAAATTTGCAGACCCGCTGGAACCAAACAGACTTCCCGCGGAACCAGTACCGAATGAAGCCCCCATGTCCGCACCTTTTCCATGCTGCATCAACACGAGCCCAATCAACAAAACTGCCGCCAACACATGCACAACCCAAACCAATGTTTCCACACTTAACTCCAAAAATTACTTGCTTGTTCTATTAGACGCCTAGCTTCGCGCTGCATCGTGTGCAGCACGACAAATCGCGACAAAATCATCTGCAACCAATGAGGCGCCCCCTATCAGGCCACCGTCAATATCAGGCATTGCAAAAAGCTCGGGGGCGTTGTTCGCCTTTACGCTTCCCCCGTAGAGTATACACAAGCCTTGCGCAGCGTGACCATCCAATTGTGCTATCTGCTTGCGGATAAATGCATGCACTGCCTGCGCCTGGTCCGGGGACGCTGTTTTCCCGGTACCGATCGCCCATACCGGCTCGTAAGCGATTACCGTTTTTGAAATGGATGCCACGTCAGCATGGTTAAGCACA
The DNA here is from genome assembly GCA_041739955.1 of Gallionella sp. Classification (GTDB taxonomy): domain Bacteria; phylum Pseudomonadota; class Gammaproteobacteria; order Burkholderiales; family Gallionellaceae; genus Gallionella. Next base: position 5,583 of record JBGSMU010000073.1, read on the forward strand.
ACTTCCAATTGCCTTGCTACCACCTGCTCCGTGATTCCGCTTTCGCGTTCAGAAAGCGTTTCTCCCACACAAAATATAGGCGTCAGACCCGCCTTGATAGCAGCATCAAATTTTGCGGCTGCGATTTCATTGCTCTCATGAAACAGTGCGCGGCGCTCGGAATGCCCGATGATGACGTAGCGACAACCGAAGTCAACCAGCATGCCGGCCGCAACGGCACCCGTAAATGCCCCTTCTTCGTTCTGACTGAGGTTCTGTGCTCCCCATGCCACATTGCTACCCTGCAACATCGACTGAACCTGAGCGAGATAAGGATACGGTACACAAACACCATAGTCGGCATTGTTCAGCCCTTTGACTCCCTGCGACACCCCTTCGAGCAAAGCCTTGTTGCGAGCCAAACGACCATACATCTTCCAATTTCCAACGACTAGTTTTCGACGCATCTCAGTCCTCAGTCCACTATTCATTAAAGCGCGAATCCTACCCTCGAACACTTCCTCGGTCAACGAAACAATCGGAAAAAATTCTTGCCCAGCCAATACCTAAGCGGCTTGCACAGGTATTTGATCGCGTTGTGCAACGATGTGATTACGCTCATCCACATAGACCAGCTGGGGGTGATATTTCTGCAACTCGATCTCGGTATACATCGCATAGGTGGCGATAATCAGGATGTCGCCCGGGTCGGCCTTGTGTGCAGCGGCGCCATTTACGGAGATCACACCCGATCCGCGCTGTGCACGAATCGCATAAGTGGTAAAACGCTCGCCATTGGTAACATTATATATATCGATCTGCTGGTATTCCTTGATGTCGGCAGCATCCAGCAGATTGTCGTCAATCGCGCAGGAGCCTTCGTAGTGCAACTCGGAGTGCGTGACATGCACCCGGTGCAACTTGGCCTTAAGCATGATTCTCTGCATGGAATATCTCCCGATTCAAATTGGGGCGGATTATATCGCACCGAGGCCCCTCAGGAAACCCGCCAATCAATCGTCCAGACTGGCTTCAACATTATCGATCAAGCGGGTATTTCCCAGTCTCGCTGCAGCTAGTATCACGAGATTATGCTGGCCTACAGTCGCCTGCCGCAAATCGGACTGATTGCGCACAGAAACATAATCCACAGACCAACCTCGAACTGTAAGTGTTTGGACGGCCTGTTGCTGCAATCGTTCAAAGTTTCTTTCTCCTTGCATCATGGCCTTACGCGTGTCTTGCAAGGTTTGGTACAGCAATGCGGCTTCCCCGCGCTCGGCCGGACTCAAGTATTGGTTGCGCGAACTCAGCGCCAGGCCGTCCGTCGCGCGCACCGTCTCGCCGCCGATGATGCGGACCGGCAGGTTCAGTTGCGCGGCCATTAATCGAATAATGTGCAGTTGCTGGTAATCCTTCTTGCCGAACAGCACAGTGTGGGGCCGCACGATGTTGAGCAGCTTGAACACCACCGTCGCCATGCCGCGAAAATGTCCGGGGCGGGATGCGCCATCAAGCTCGTTTGCTATCGGCGGCGGCTCGACGAACACGTCCTGTTGAACGTTGTACATTTCGTTGACCGATGGAGCAAACACGACATCCGCCAGCCCCTGCAACTTTGCGCAATCCGCATCCAGTGTGCGCGGGTACTTGTCAAAATCCTCGTTCGGACCGAATTGCAGCGGATTGACGAAGATGCTCACCACGACACAGTTGCCATGCTCGCGTGCGATGCGAACCAGATCGAGATGCCCCTCATGCAGATTGCCCATGGTTGGGACGAAGGCGATGGCAGGCTCGTTTGCCAGGAGTTTACGAAGTTCGAGGATGGTGGAGATTATTTGCATAAACACTGTCTTTATATTCAGCCAAAGTCGAAGCATCAATGATAAATTCAACACCGCCGGCGGCGGCTGATTTTAATCATACCCTTGACTCTGCCGCGCTACGCTCAATGCGAACGGATAAGCTATCAGAAGCTATGTTCCCGCGCAGGAAAACTTCCCGCCTTCACCTCGGAGACATATTGACTCACAGCATCCGCGATAGATGACCCACCCTGCATATAATTCTTCACGAAGCGCGCCTTCTTGCCGGGATAGATGTCCAGCATGTCATGCAGCACAAGCACCTGGCCGGAACATTCCGCGCCCGCGCCGATGCCGATGGTGGGTATGGCAAGTGCAGCGGTGATCTCCGCTGCCAAAAGCGCTGGCAGAGCTTCAAGCACGATCATGCCGGCACCGGCTTGCTCAAGCGCCACCGCATCTTCCAGTATTTTTTGCGCCGCCGCCGAATCCTTGCCTTGCACACGGTAGCCGCCAAGCTGGTTCACCGATTGCGGAGTCAAGCCTATGTGTCCGCATACCGCGATGCCCCGCTCGGTGAGGAATCGCACGGTTTCTACCATCACTGATCCGCCTTCGATCTTGACCATCTGCGCGCCCGCCACCATCAACTTCTCCGCATGGGTAAAAGCTTCCTGAGGTGTTACCTGGAATGTGCCGAACGGCATGTCGGCAAGGATGAACGCCCCCTTCGCGCCGCGCGCGACGCATGCGGTGTGGTAAACCATGTCGTCCAGCGTCACCGGCAACGTGGTTTCATGTCCCTGCAGCACCATGCCCAGTGAGTCGCCAACCAATAAGGCATCTACTCCCCGAACTTCGAGCAGTGTGGCGAAGCTGGCATCGTAGCAGGTCAGCATGGCGATCTTGTCGCCCTTGTCCCGCATGGCTTGCAACTTGGTCAAGGTTGTTCTCATTGCACCATCTTATCCTTTGTTGAAGAATTCGCGCAGCCCGCGCATCTCTTCGATACGTTGCAATAACAGGTTGAAATCATCGTCGCCGTCGACGAAATTAAGGTTTTCGTTGTTCACCATCAGAACCGGTGCCGCGTCGTAATGGTAAAAGAAATCGCTGTAGCTTTGCGCGAGCCGTTGCAGATACTCCTCGCTGATGCCGTCCTCGTAAGATTTTGCGCGTCTATTCACCCGCTCCACCAGCGTTTCCGGATTGGCCTGAAGGTAGATCACCAGATCGGGAGTCGGTGCCTGCAATTGGAGCGTCCGGTATATCTGCTGATAAAGTAAAAACTCCTCATCATTCAGGTTAAGCCGGGCAAACAACGGGTCTTTATCAAACAGGTAATCCGACACCGTGCTCTGGCTGAACAGATCCATCTGCGCCAGATCGCGCACCTCGTTGCCGCGCTGGAACAGGAAGAACAATTGGGTCGCCAGCGCGTACCGGGACGGGTCATGATAGAACTTGGCCAGAAAAGGATTGTCGTCAGGCTTCTCCATCAATGTCGATGCGTTGATATGTTGCGCGAGGCGGTTGGCGAGGCTGGTCTTCCCCACCCCTATCGGTCCTTCAACGACCACATAACGGAGCTTGTCAAACTGCATCGGAGATCCTCTCCAAAACCTGATCCCGGCAATCCTCCATCGCCTGTCTCGCACCCCCAATCCCCGGGATATATATATCGGGTGCGATCTCAAGCAATGGCTGCAACACGAACGCACGCAGATGCATCTGCGGGTGCGGAACGGTCAAACCGTGCTCGTGATGAACCAGTTCATCGTACAGCAGTACATCCAGATCAAGTGTCCGCGGTGCATTACGAAAGGTGCGCTCACGACCGTTCAGATGCTCGATGTACAGCAATTCTTGCAGCAGCACCAAAGGAGAAAGCGCTGTTTCGATTTTAATCACCGCATTCACGAAGTCGGGATTGACGAAACCAGGTTGATCCACACACCCTATCGGCGCACTGCGATACAACGAGGATTTTTCCAACAGCCGGGTACCTTGCAGTTCGCCGATAGCTGAAAAAGCCCGATTTAATTGTGTGCGCGGCTCATGCAGGTTGCTACCCAGCCCGATAAAGGCAAGGTGAGCCATTATGTAGCCGGCTCGCTGTTGTCGACCTGGGTTGGCGTTTTTCGGGATTTGCGACGGCGGCGTTTTTTTGCGACTACCTCATCGGGTCGCAACATTTCAGCACGGCGTTCGGAACTTGCGTCCTGAAACTCATCCCACCACAATCCGAGTTCATCATTCACCTCTCCGCTTGCACAACGCAACAAAAGAAAATCGAAACCGGCGCGAAAACGCTGCTGCTCCAGCAGGCGAAACGGTCGCTGCCCGCCACGCTGCTCGAAACGTTGCTGCATCAACCATATCTCTTTCATCACGGCATCCTGCCTATGCGGGATAGCAAGTTGCTTTTTCTGCTTTGCCAGCACCTCGTCCATAGCTTCATGCATCGCACCCACAGGACGCTCACCCTGCTTCACTCGAAGATTCCATGCCGCCAGTACTTCATGCCAGAGCAATGCCGCAAACAGGAAGGCGGGGGAAACGGTTTTGTCCAGACTGATGCGCTCATCAGTATTGCGTAGTGCAAGCATGATGAATTTTTCGCCCATCGGCTGCTCGAGAATAACATCGAGCAGAGGCAGCAAGCCGTGATGCAGATTCATCTTGTGCAAGTGCTGGATGCATACCACCGAATGCCCTGACAACAACATCTTCAACACTTCATCTATCAACCGCGCCTGCGGGACATTGTCGAGCAGACCCTTCATTTTCCCGATAGGTGCTGCAGTCGCCCTGTCAATCTGTATGCCCAGTTTGGCAGAAAGGCGGACTGCGCGCAGCATACGCACCGGATCTTCACGATAGCGAACTTCGGGGTCACCGATGATGCGCAACAAGTGGTTGCGGGTATCCGCATAACCTCCGTGGTAATCGTAAATCTCCTGCGTGGACGGATCAAAGAACAGCGCGTTGGCTGTGAAATCACGCCGCGCCGCATCCTGCTCCTGATCGCCGAATTCGTTGTCGCGCAAAAGGCGGCCATGCTCGTCGGTCTGCGCATCCTCGGCCTCTATCATGCGCCGAAAAGTGGACACCTCCACCACCTCTTCGCCAAACATCACATGCACCAGCCGGAATCGCCGCCCGATGATTCGGGAACGGCGGAACACTCGACGAACCTCTTCAGGAGTGGCGTCTGTTGCAATGTCAAAATCCTTGGGTGTACGCTCCAACAGCAGATCGCGCACTGCACCACCCACTACGTAGGCCTGGTAGCCCGCAGCCTGCAGTCCATCGCAAACCTTAAGCCCCCCGTAGCTGACCTGCTCTCGCGCAACCCCATGTAATGCATAAGGAATCACTTGAGCATTTCCAACCGATCTGGGTTTCGCGGATTTACTGAATACACGCTTGATGAGTTTTTTTATCATTCAATCTTCAAATTGGTAAAACACGACTGCCATCGCGAAAAAGGCTGCGATTATACAACCCCAATGAGAAACGCGCCTTGCGGCGCGTTTCCTGATCCATGAAGACTAACAATCCTTGACTTTAGAGATGGGCGCTTGAAAAAATCTTGTTTTCACCGCCTTCGTCCTTGCTGCGTCACAGAATCAGCAACTTCCTAGGTTGATTTATCTTCACCCTCCTTGGAAGAGCCGCTCTCACCTTCCTTTCCTTCAGACTGAACCTTTAGTTTGTAATCCTTTTTCAGGCATTTGCTCATGAAAGCCTTGCGCTCATCTCCTTTTATTCCACTTTCTTTCGCCTCCGAATTACAGCCTTTCATCTTTTCCTGTTGCTCACTTGCTATTGCAGGCATAGAAACGGAAAAAGCAAGACCAAAACATAGCAATGCAAAGATTCTGTTCATAATATCTCTCCTGAAATTAATGGATACTGCAAACGAAATAAATTCAGACTAATCCAGTCTGATGGCAGGAGATAGACCGGGATAGAAAGCCAACATCTACGGCCCCCTCCTTCCGGAAGGAATATGAACACAAAGAAAGAATGCGGATAACTATCAGAAATGATAGGTGCACTAAAAATGTCCCTTGAATAAATCTCTTGGCAAAGCGCAGAGAAGTTTCGCAGGATAGACGCCGTAATGTGGAGCTAGCTTTGCAAGCCTTTGACCCACTTGGAATATAGTGTCGATGCCACCTTTTTGAGATTGGGCAATTCAACGCCAGTCCGCAGCAAAATCTCGCTTACCGGAAATACAGCAGGACTATTCCTGCTTTCATCAACTTCTGCCTTACCTGCATTGCACCATGCCTCTATCATTGCCCTTGTCATTTCAACGTGACATTGAAATGCAACATGCTTGCCGATGCTCCATGCCTGATTAGTGCAGTAGGGACTGGATAGCAGGTGTATAGCGTCTTCGGGTATCGAAAAGGTTTCTCCATGCCAGTGAAATGCAGGAAAAACCTGCAAATCACCAAACCATGAACGGGCAACTTCGTTATCGGATACCGTTACATTGCCCCAACCGATCTCCTTGACATGATTGCGCGATACCACTCCACCGAGTGCTTTGGACATCAACTGCCCACCGAGACAATGGCCAAGCAACGGAATATCCTGACTGAAAGCTTCACGGATCAAGTCTGCTGATTTTTGGATCCAAGGCAGATCATCGTTGACGCTCATGGGGCCGCCCATGAAAACCAGGCCGGCATAATCGGAAGCATCGCCTGGAATCGAATCACCTTCATCTACTGCGATCAATTGCCAGGGGATTTTTCTCGCATCGAGGAATTCGGACAGGAAACCCGGACCTTCAATGGCTACAAAACGAAAGATCGCGACAGGTTTCATGTTATCCGGAACGAACAGCTAATGGATCAACCGCTAAGAGGTTGTCTTGTCGCGCTCGATCAAAGCATAAGCAGAATGATTATGTATCGACTCAAAGTTTTCCGATTCGACTATATACGCATCGATACGCTTATCAGCATCCAGTACACCAGCAACGTCCCGCACCATATCCTCCACGAATTTCGGATTGTCATAAGCACGCTCGGTGACATATTTTTCATCAGGACGCTTCAACAGACCGAAAAGTTCGCATGACGCCTGCTCCTCGGCAATACCGATCACATCCTCGATCCAGACAAATTCGTTGGTCTGTATTGTTATGGTGACATGCGAACGCTGGTTATGCGCACCGCGATCGGAGATCTTTTTTGAGCACGGACAAAGACTGGTAACCGGAACCAGCACTTTCATCGTAACTCTGGGTTTGCTGTTGACGATTTCCCCGATCAGCGTCACGTCGTAATCCAGCAGGCTTTTCACACCGGAAACAGGCGCTGTTTTGTTCACGAAGTAGGGGAAACTCATTTCTATGTAGCCGGATTTCGCCTCAAGCCGGTTTACCATTTCGCTCAGGATAGTCTCAAATGACTCCACAGAGATTTCACGCTCATGCTCATTGAGAATCTCAACGAACCGAGACATATGCGTACCCTTGAAATTGTGCGGCAAATGGACATACATATTGAAGGTTGCAATAGTATGTTGCACACCGAGGCTCTTATCCTGGACCTTCACCGGATGGCGTATACCCTTGATACCCACACGATTGATTGCCAGTCGACGGGTATCGGCTGAGTTTTGCACATCGGCAATATGTTCGGTTGTTAGTGTATTCATGGCAAATGTCCTGTCGTATCGCAAGATACGGGTTATTATAACAATTCCCGATTTATTCAGTTGGGTAATATTGAGGTGATGCTTTCAATCAATCCTTTGCCGTCCAGGCCGCAATCTGCCAGCATCTTGCCTGGCACGCCCTGCTCGATAAAACAATCCGGCAAGCCCAATTGCAGTAACGGCACATAGATACCATGCTGCAAAAGACATTCCGCAACCGCGCTACCCGCGCCACCCTGGATAACATTTTCTTCCACCGTAACCAGAAAGTCGTGCTCCCTCGCGAGTCTCGCCACCAGATCCGCATCGAGCGGCTTGACGAAACGCATGTTCACCACTGTCGCATCGAGTTGCTCAGCCGCTTCCATGGCAGGTGCCAGCATGGAGCCGAAAGCCAGTATCGCCACACGCCTCCCCTCGCGCCTGACTTCAGCTTTTCCGATCGGCAGTGCGCTCATCTCCTGCCTGATCAGCTCACCCGGGCCCGTACCACGCGGATACCGCACAGCGCTGGGCGTATTCATCTGATACGCGGTATACAACATCTGGCGGCACTCATTCTCGTCTGCGGGGGCCATCACTGTCATATTCGGTATACACCGCAAATACGAAAGATCGAAACTGCCGGCATGTGTTGCACCATCCGCTCCAACCAGCCCCCCGCGATCGATGGCCAGAACCACCGGTAGATTCTGTATTGCAATGTCGTGGATCAACTGATCGTAGGCTCGCTGCAAAAAGGTCGAATAGATCGCAACTACCGGCTTGTAACCATCGCAGGCCAGCCCGGCGGCAAAAGTCAGGGCATGCTGTTCCGCGATACCCACATCGAAATAGCGATCCGGAAAACGCTCTGCGAATTCAGTCATCCCTGAGCCTTCGCTCATTGCCGGGGTAATGCCAACCAGTTGCTCGCTCTGCTCGGCCATATCGCATAACCAGTGTCCGAACACCTGAGTGTAAGTTGGCTTGTTGGATGTATGGGCAATAATCCCCTGTGTGCTGTCGAATTTGCTCACACCGTGATACAGCAGACAATCCTCTTCCGCCAGCGGATAGCCTTTTCCCTTTTGCGTGACTATGTGCAGAAACTGGGGCCCTTCAAGTTTGCGGATGTTATTCAACGTATCAATCAAGGCGTCAAGATCATGACCGTCGATCGGCCCTATGTAGTTGAACCCGAATTCCTCGAACAATGTGCCAGGAATCACCATGCCTTTGACATGTTCTTCCGCTCGTTTGGCAAATTCGAGTACCGGCGGCATGCCCTTGAGCACTTTCTCGCTACCGCGCCGCATCGCCGCATAAAATCGCCCCGACATCAGCTTGGCCAGATAGTTGTTCAGCGCCCCGACCGGACGCGAGATCGACATATCATTGTCATTCAGGATCACCAGTAGATTCGCATCCAGCGCACCGGCGTTGTTTAGCGCTTCGAATGCCATGCCGCCGGTCATCGCACCGTCACCGATGATTGCCACCGAGCGTCTCTCGGAGCCCTGCAACTTTGCCGCCACCGCCATGCCCAAAGCGGCAGATATCGATGTGCTTGAATGTCCAGTGCCGAAAGTGTCATAAGGGCTCTCGTCACGCTTTGGAAATCCGGCAATACCGCCGGCCATGCGTAACCTGCTCATGGCCTCGCGGCGCCCGGTCAGTATCTTGTGCACGTAGGTCTGGTGTCCCACATCCCACACCAGCTTGTCTTCCGGCGTGTCGTATATATAGTGCAGTGCGATAGTCAACTCGACCGTACCCAGATTGGACGAAAGATGCCCGCCTGTCTTGCTCACCGAATCGATCAGGAATTCGCGCAACTCCAGGGCAAGTTGCGGCAGTTGGTCACGATCAAGGCTGCGGAGAGCAGCCGGGCTATTGACAGTATCGAGCAAGGTATACATTAGTATTTTCGCAATACGATAAAGTCTGCCAGTTCACGCAATCGCTGCGCTCCGCCCCCGAATCCGTCCAGGGAGTCTATTGCCTCATGGTGCAGACGATGTGCCATTTCACGCGCGCCCTGTATGCCGAGCAGGCTGACATAAGTGGGCTTGTCGTTATCGGCGTCCTTGCCTGCGGTCTTGCCCAGGGTCACGGAATCGGCCTCGCAATCGAGTACATCATCGACCACTTGAAACGCCAGACCGATCAATTTGCCGAAATGATCAAGATTGTCCAGATGGTCCGCACCCAAGTCGCCGCAATGGGCGCCGAGCAATATGGCCGCGCGAATCAAAGCACCGGTCTTATGGATATGCATGAACTCAAGCTCCGGCAAGGTGAGCGCTTTACCTACACTGGCAAGATCGATCGCCTGTCCGCCTGCCATCCCCCGGGAGCCGGAGGCCGAAGCCAGCACCTTGATCATCTCAAATTGGCGTTGGCAGTCATCGCTCAAACGATGTTCTGCAAGCAATTGAAAAGCCAATGTTTGCAAACTGTCGCCGACAAGCAGTGCGGTCGCATCGTCATATTGCACATGACAGGTCGGCTTGCCGCGACGCAACACATCGTCGTCCATGCATGGCATATCGTCATGCACCAGAGAATAGGCGTGGATCAGTTCGACGGCGGCAGCGACAATATCAACTCTTGCAGCATCCGAGCCAGCCAGCTCACCTGCAGCGTATGCCAATAACGGCCGGATGCGCTTGCCCCCATCCAGCACCACATAGCGCATTGCCTCATGCAATCTGTTCGGCGCGACATCGGCACGCGGCAACAGTCCGCGCAACACTTCTTCGAAACGGGATTGCCGGTTCGACACCCAGCTCTGGAAATCCGCCTCCATCAGGTCTGCCCTGAACCAGACGACGCGGTCTCGCCGCCAGTTGAAAAATCCTTCAGCATACCGTCCTCCAGGACACGTACTTGTTGCTGCGCATCCTCGATCCTGGATCGGCAAAAGGTCAGCAACTCGGCCCCGCGCTTGTAAGCTGCCAGAGAGTCCTCCAGGGATAACTTGCCTGCTTCCATGTCAGCCACGATCTGCTCAAGCTCGGCCATTGCCGATTCGAAACCGGGCGTTTTTTGAGTACCTGTCTTTTTTGATTGGCCCGCCATGACAACTCCAGCTTGCGAAAGGCTGGCATTTTACCCAACGACACTCCGCAGAGCCAATTTTTGTTGCCCCGCAAAAAGAATTCGGGGACAATCGAAGGCCCAGAAGTGCTTCGGGGACGAGTCTGTCCACAAGGATAGGGTTCATGTTTTCTGCGAATCGCATTCACTCTTTGCAAGGATGACGTGGGTATGTCCAACATCACCAACATTGATCAACTTACTCCAGCTCAGGCGCAACCTCCGCTCAGCTGGTACTTCGACCCCAGGATTCTGGAGATCGAGCAGCGCCTTCTTTTTGAGCAAGGCCCCAACTATGTCGGCCATGATCTGATGGTTCCAAATCTGGGCGATTACCAAGTGCTGAACAGTGAAGCACAGATATTGGTACGTAATCCAAACGGTGTCGAGTTGCTCAGCAACATCTGCCGCCATCGTCAGGCAACGATGTTGCAGGGTCGCGGCAACGCGCAGCACATTGTCTGTCCGCTGCATCGATGGACCTATCAAACTGACGGAAAATTGCTTGGCGCGCCTCACTTCCCACAGAATCCATGCCTGCATTTGAACAAATCTCCGCTGCAGAATTGGAACGGCCTGCTATTTTCAGGCAGCCGCGATGTCGCTAAGGATCTGGCCAAGATCGGCGTTATGGAAGAAATCGATTTTTCCGGCTACATGCTGGATCGTGTCCAAGTCGATGAATACGCATTCAACTGGAAGACCTTCATCGAAGTCTATCTGGAGGACTACCACGTAGTGCCATTCCATCCCGGCCTCGGCAATTTCGTCGATTGCGACGACCTCAAGTGGGAATTCGGCGAACAGTACAGTGTTCAAACCGTCGGCATCAGGAATGGGTTACGCAAGACCGGCAGCGAGGTGTATGCCAAATGGCATGAACAGGTTCTGCGTTATCACGGTGACAAACTGCCGAAGTACGGCGCGATCTGGCTCACCTACTACCCCAACATCATGGTCGAATGGTATCCCGGCACACTGGTGGTCAGTACCCTTGTGCCGCGCGGCACCGAAGCCTGCACCAATATCGTCGAGTTCTATTATCTTGAAGATATCGTGCTATTCGAGCGCGAGTTTGTGGAAGCGGAACAAAAGGCCTACAACGAAACAGCCATTGAAGACGACTTCATCTGCCTGCGCATGCATCAGGGCCGCAAGTCCCTATACCAACACGGCATAGAGGAACACGGCCCGTACCAATCCCCCACCGAGGATGGCATGTTGCATTTTCACGAATATCTGCACCGTAATCTTGCATCTCATATCTAGGCACGATCAACGTAACGCTGCTGCAATCCACAACCACCAGCAATGACGCCTAAAAACCTTGGCTCACTGTGGATGCTTGTCGCCGGACTGCTATTCGGCCTGATGAGCGTGTTCGTCAAACTCGGCGCACCTTACTTCTCCCACATAGAACTGGTGTTTTACCGCTCGTTCGTCGGCCTTTTGATTGTGTACGGCATCATGCGCCACCGCGGCGTCAGCCTGGTCACACACCATTGGCTCACCCATCTGTGGCGCGGCATATCGGGCACTGTGGCACTGCTGCTGTTCTTTTACTGCATCACCGTACTTCCGCTCGCCACGGCCGTCACGCTCAACTACACCGCCCCGATGTTCCTCACTGTGTTCACGATGATCGTGTACAAGGATAAATTCCATCTGCCGCTGACCACCGCAATTATGCTGGGATTCTGCGGCGTGGTGCTGTTGCTGCACCCCACGATGCAGCGCGACCAGTTGCTGCCGGGTCTGCTCGGGCTGATCTCCGGATTCCTCGCCGGAATCGCCTATCTCAACATCAAACAGCTCGGCATCCTCGGCGAGGCCGCACCGCGCATCGTGTTTTATTTTAGCCTGATCGCCTCGGTCGGCAGCGGCATCGCGATGCTGTTCGACACCATCCACTCCATCTCCCCGCAGAGTTTCGCCATTCTGCTTGGACTGGGCGCCAGCGCCACTTTTGCCCAGATCGCGATGACCTACGCCCACCGCGCTGGTAATACAATGGTCGTCAGTAGTCTGGCATACAGCACCATCGTGTTCGCCAGCCTGTTTGGCATGCTGATCTGGCACGAAACGCTGTCGCTATACAGTTGGCTAGGCATGGCGTTCATCATTGCCAGCGGTGTGCTAAGCTTGAGGCTAACTCCACCGCATCCCTAAGGAAGAGCAAAATGATCACCATCGAACAAACCGATAACCTCGTCAACGCCGCCGTGCTGGGCGAATTCACCCTCGCCGACTTCAAGGCCTTCGAAGAACAATCCCTGTACAAACTCAAAACTTCCGGCGAACTTAACCTGCTATTCGATCTGCGCGCGATGATCGACTACACAGTAGATGTGGCCTGGGAGGAAATAAAATTCTTCAGCCGCGAACACAATCATGACTTCAGCAAGATCGCCGTTGTCACCGACGACCAATGGATAACCTGGCAAGCATGGCTGTCGCGGATTTTTGTGGACGCGGATATCCGAGTCTTCACCGACTACAAAGAAGCGAAGGCATGGGCTCAATCGTAGCCGCCTGATAGGAGTATTTCGTGGTCTTTTTCGTCGCCGCCACGCTGATACTGAGTATCGCCCTTCTTATCCTGTGGACGCGCTGGCGTAATGCGGCACGTGCGGATTACATCCGCACTTACATGTTCCCCAAAGGAATCTTCGAGAAACTACAGGCCAGACGGCCTGAGCTAACTCTCAAGGATTGCCAACTGACTGCCCACGCGCTGCGCCAATACTTTCTGGCTTACCTTAAGAGCGGCTGCAAGTTCGTCTCTATGCCCTCGCAGGTGGCGGATGACCTGTGGCATGAGCTGATCCTGTACACGCGGCACTACGAAGTGTTCTGCGACAAGGCGTTTGGGCGCTTCATGCACCACACGCCTGCAGTGGTGCTGGGCGCGGATCGGCAGGACAACACCGGCCTGCGCCGCGTCTGGTGGTTCGCCTGCCTGGAAGAGAACATCAATCCCCGCCAGCCAACGAGGCTACCGCTTCTTTTCGCACTGGATACCAAGCTGAATATCCCCGACGGCTTCAGATATGCCCCGAATTGCGGGGAGTTGCGCTTGAAAGATGACAGGAGCAGCGGAACAACACACTGTGGCGGCGACTTTTCCAGCTCGAGTTACGACGGCTCGACGGATGGGTTTGGCGATTCATCCTCCGGCGAAGGTGGTGGTGACAGCGGTGGTGGTTGTGGAGGCGGTTGCGGGGGCGGGGATTGAGCCAGCCAGCACCTTGGGAATGAAAAACGTCATGTAGGAGCGGGTCATGCCCGCGAACATAAGACTATCGCGGGCATGGCCCGCTCCTACACAACCCCTAGAAACAAAAAACCCGCTTTCGCGGGTTTTTTAGTATTGCAAAACCTGCCGAATTACTTCAGCTTGGTTTCCTTGTACATTACGTGCTTGCGAGCCTTGGGATCGAACTTCTTCATCTCGATCTTTTCAGGTGTCGTTTTTTTGTTCTTGGTCGTGGTGTATAAGTGACCGGTACCGGCACTTGATTCAAGTTTGATTTTTTCGCGCATTTTCCAGACTCCTTAGATTTTGTCGCCGCGAGCGCGCATGTCGGTCAGCACCGAATCGATGCCATTCTTGTCGATTGTACGAAGCGCAGCATTGGTGAGGCGCAGGCTGACCCAGCGGTTCTCGCTCTCCACCCAGAAACGACGGCGTTGCAAATTAGGCAAAAAACGACGCTTGGTTTTGTTGTTCGCATGGGAAATATTGTTTCCGCTTACCGGGCGTTTTCCCGTTACTTGACATACACGTGCCATGGCTCTACTCCAACCGATTTCAAAAGAGCGCGGATTCTACCGAAGTAAGCAGGAATGTTCAACCTGAATTTATAACCCCTTACATATAGCGCATTATTACAGCCATTTAACCAAACTGAAACATTCACAAATTATGCTGTCGCGCTTACCTCTCCACATTACTCAATAAGAATCAGGATATTAATGAATCCCATAGAAAGCCCCTATAAAGGAAAAACCGGCTTGAAACGCGTTTGGAATGCCTTTTTCTACTCTCTGGCCGGATTACGCGCGGCAATTAAACATGAGGATGCCTTCCGCCAGGAAGCATTGCTGTCACTGATCCTCATCCCTGCGGCATTGCTTTTGCCTGCCAGCGCTTTTGGCAAGGCACTTATGATCTCCAGTGTTTTGCTGGTATTGATTGTCGAGTTGCTCAATTCCGCAATTGAAGCAGCTGTGGATCACACCTCACTGGATCACCATCAGCTGGCCAAACGCGCTAAGGATATTGGTAGTGCAGCGGTCTTGCTAAGCCTGTTGAATGTCATCGCGGTATGGCTGGTGGTACTGTTAGGCTGATCCTGTAACAAAATCCTCATTTTTCCTTCATTAAACTTTCTTATTCGAATGAGAAAGTGCCAGCCATGAATATCCCGACTAGGAGAAACCATGACAAGCCGCACCCTGCGCATCACCGTTGTGACTGAGACCTACCCGCCGGAAATCAACGGCGTGGCAATAACGATCAGCCGCATGGTAGAGGGGCTGCGTGATCGCCATGTGGTCGAACTGATACGCCCCCAGCAAAATCACGATGCAGGTGCAAAGCAGATTCCCAATCTGGAGGAAGTGCTGGTAAGAGGATTTCCTGTACCACGCTACCATGGCATGCAACTGGGTTTGCCAGCCAAATGGATGCTGATCAAACTCTGGGAACACAAACGCCCGGACGTGGTGCATATCGTTACCGAAGGGCCGTTGTGCTCGTCTGCCATTGCCGCAGCTCGGGCACTTGGCATACCTGTAAGCAGTGACTTTCACACCAATTTTCACATTTACAGCAAGCACTACAACCTGGGCTGGTTGCAGAAAACGGTAACAACTTACCTTCGTAATTTTCACAACCGTACTGATAGCACGCTTGTTCCAACCAGGGAATTGCGTGAAGTACTGGAACGGGATGGTTATAAAAACATCCGCGTTGTTGCGCGAGGGGTAGATACGGCCCTGTTCAACCCCGGAAGGAGGAGCGAACTACTGCGTCTGCAATGGGGCTTGATTTCCGAAGACTCGTTGGCTGTGATTTATGTAGGACGTTTATCGGCTGAAAAAAATCTGCCTCTGGTGATACGCGCATTCAAGGCCATGCAAACGGTCCATTCAACCCTGAAACTTATACTTGTCGGCGATGGCCCTTTGCGTGCCGATCTGGAACGGCAGCATCCCGAAATTATATTTACCGGGATGAGAACTGGTGAGGATCTCGCGGCACATTATGCATCCGGTGATATTTTCCTGTTCCCCAGCATGACCGAAACCTATGGCAACGTAACTGTTGAAGCGATGGCCAGCGGGCTTGCCGTAGTAGCGTTCCGTTACGCGGCGGCGGCGGAACATATCGTGCATGAAATGAACGGCTTGCATGCAGATTTCGGCGATGAAAATGATTTCGTCCAGATGGCCTGCAGGCTGGCAAGCGATGTCGAGCGGATCGACGGATTACGCTGGCATGCATACCAGCATATGCAGAAACTCGACTGGGAAAATGCCGCGTTCGAATTCGAGCAGACCCTGTTACAACTGGCTACAAAATCGGAGAAAAGTCATGGCACATCGAATCTACAGCCTGCAACAAATACAAGCCTGGGATGAAATATGGTGCTTGCGCTTTAACCGCGCGAGTATTCATCCTTCGATCAGGAAGTCATTCCGCCTAATCAGCAGACTTGGAGACGGTGTTTTCTGGTACTGCCTGATGATCTGGCTTTTGCTCCAGTATCAGGATGCTGCATTACAGCCGGTGATGCACATGGTGGCCGCAGGGCTGGCTTGTACCGTCCTATATAAATGGTTGAAACGCAAGACACACAGGCTTCGCCCGTTCAATAAGAATCAGGGCATCAACTGCGGTATCGCGCCTTTGGATCAATTCAGCTTTCCCTCCGGCCACACACTGCATGCAGTCGCCTTCAGTATCGTGGCGCTGGCCTACTACCCCGCGCTTGCCTGGATACTGTTGCCATTCACCGCCCTGGTGGCGCTTTCACGCCTGGTGCTGGGCTTGCATTACCCCAGCGATGTACTGGCCGGAATCGCAATAGGTGCAACAATCTCCGGGCTTTCTCTAAGCTTCTAAGCGGGACAGGCTTTATATTTTTCGAATCCGGTTGGTTAACGGTTTGATTTGAGTCATCCCGTCCCATAGATTTTCCATCCCTCTTCAGGCATTCCAATCGCATTACAGCTGGCGGTGAAAATTCAATTCAATTAGATGGAGTATCGGAAAGTATTTTGCTATCTGATCCGCACTGCAGGAAATTTATAATTACGCCGGCTGACTGAGCAGGATTGGCAAACAGCGCGAAATGCGTGCCTTCGACTTCGCTGACTTGCGTATCCGGGGCAATCTCGATTATTTCCTCCATGCATCTCCTTGAAATGACCTCATCATTTGAGCAACAAATGTAAAGCAATCTTTTTCGGTTTTCACGCAACTGGGGACGCACGTCCACGCTCAGTACCGATCTCGACCGGCCAGCAAGTACTCCGGAATTAACTCTTCTCCATGTTATGGCTTTAGCCCTTCGAAATTCATTGCTTGCATAACCCGGAATAAGCAGGCGTGTGCGACGAATCGCACGCACCAACCCAATCAATGGCCCTGATACGGCAAAACGTAATGGAACCAGCATGGGGCGCGGCGGTGTGACGAAAGTCGCGCAAAGTATGATGCCAGATACTTGCGACGGGCATCTGGATGCAACCATGAGCGCCAGCGGTCCGCCAAAAGACATGCCGAGAATATAAAAGGATTCCAGGTGCATTAACTCATTCATCACAATGGGCACGAGAGCGTTGTAATCGTTCGGGCCGTATGACGGATATCTGATCACGAGTGGATTAAGGAATCTCTGATTAAGTCCTGAACGATTTCGTTTCATGATGTCAGAAGCGAAGATCGAACAAACGGAGCCGAACGATGAAACAAATAACACTCTCTGCAAGCAGCTTTGACCGCTACAGCAAGACGACGCGACGCG
>JBGSMU010000074.1:0-11959 GCA_041739955.1 Gallionella sp.
CGCGTCGCGTCGTCTTGCTGTAGCGGTCAAAGCTGCTTGCAGAGAGTGTTATTTGTTTCATCGTTCGGCTCCGTTTGTTCGATCTTCGCTTCTGACATCATGAAACGAAATCGTTCAGGACTTAATCAGAGATTCCTTAACTTATTCCAGAAGGCAGCAGGGAATGAGAACAAGGCGGCAAGCCAATTTTCGCGCAGATAGTACATGGTAGTACAGCGAGCAGAAAATTGGCGATGCCAACGCAGTTATCGTCCCTGTTGTGAACTGGAATTATTTCTTTACCTTCGCCAGTTCTGCACGCAGCTCACCGATGATGGTGTCGTAACGATTCTTGTCATTCTCGTTGCGCTTGCCGAACACTGCCGAGCCTGCGACGAACATATCCACGCCTGACTCTGCCACTTCCCTGATATTGGCCGGCCCGACGCCGCCGTCGATCTCCAGACGGATGTCCAGGCCCAGTGCGTCGATCATCTTGCGCACCTTGCGTGCTTTGTCCAGTACATGGGGAATGAATTTCTGTCCGCCGAAACCGGGGTTGACCGACATCAACAGCACCATGTCCAGCTTGGGTAGCGTGTATTCCAGGATATCCAGCGGCGTGGCGGGATTGAACACCAGGCCGGCCTTGCAGCCGCTTTCCTTGATCAGACCGATGGTGCGGTCGATATGCTCGGAGGCCTCGGGGTGGAAGGTGATGAAAGAAGCGCCCGCCTTGGCAAAGTCGGGAATGATGCGATCCACCGGCTTGACCATCAGGTGCACGTCGATCGGTGCGGTCACGCCATGTTTACGCAGCGCTTCGCATACCAGCGGTCCGATAGTCAGGTTCGGCACGTAATGGTTGTCCATCACGTCGAAGTGCACAACATCCGCGCCGGAGGCGAGAACGTTATCGACTTCCTCGCCCAGTCTGGCGAAATTGGCGGAAAGAATGCTAGGGGCGATTTGGTACATGGCGTATTCCTCAGTGAAATAATTATCAGGGACATATTCTACCCTAAACAATAGTCGTGGTTTAAATCCACACCCTGATAGATTGATGCGATTGCAGGCGAATAGGGCGCGCAGAAAAGTGCCGGCCATGGCTTTAGTGCATACTGTCATTACAGTGTGGTAAATGTGAGAGCCAAGCAAACAGTTTATTAATAGCAATCGAGAGGCCGAGTTATGAATAACGAAATTTCCGTCGGCACACCCTGGATGTGGGTGGCCTTTGTCGGCTTCGTGCTGGTGATGCTAGCCCTGGACCTGTTCGTATTCGGCGGCAAGAAGGCGCACAAGGTAGGCGTCAGGGAAGCGGCGATCTGGTCATTGGTGTGGGTGAGCATGGCGCTGTTGTTTAATGCCGGGCTGTGGTGGTATCTGAGCGGCACTGCCGGGCCGGAGATTGCCGACCGCAAGGCGCTGGAATTCCTCACCGGCTACCTGATCGAAAAGTCGTTGTCGGTGGATAACGTGTTTATCTTCCTGTTGATCTTTTCGTCATTCCACGTTGCCGCCGAATTTCAGCGCAGGGTGCTGATCTATGGTGTGCTCGGTGCAATCGTCCTGCGCGCGGTGATGATCCTGGCAGGCGCCTGGGTAGTGCGTGAATTCAGTTGGGTGCTCTATGTCTTCGGCTTCTTTTTGGTCATCACTGGGTTACGCATGTTGGTAATGGCGGAGAAGGAACCGGACTTGAATAACAACCCGGTGTTGAAATTCGCGCGAAACCATCTGCGCATATCCGATGGTCTACATGGCGAGGAATTTACCGTGATGAAAGGTGGTGTGCGCTATTTCACGCCGCTATTCCTTGTGCTGATACTGATCGAGACTTCCGACCTTGTGTTTGCCGTGGATTCCATCCCGGCAATCTTCGCGATCACCACCGATCCCTTCATAGTGTTCACTTCAAATATCTTCGCGATCATGGGGCTGCGCGCACTTTACTTTCTGCTCGCCGATGTGGCAGATCGTTTCCACCTGCTGAAATACGGACTGGCAATGGTGCTGGTCTTCATCGGTACCAAGATGCTGGTCGCGCCCTGGTATCACGTACCGGTGGCAGCCTCGCTGGCCATCGTCGCGGTGCTGATCGGGGCCAGCGTCATTGCCAGCCTGATCGCTACGCGCAAACGCCATTGAATGAATTCGCTTCCGAGCCGATTTCAGGGCACGATTATTTGAATACGCGATCCAGTATTTCGTCGTTCAGCGAAACCGGGTCTTCTATCGGCTCCAGATGCGTGATCACGTGGGAGTTGGGCACCACAGCGCGGATGTCGTTCTCGATGCGTTCCAGCCAGTCATGGCCTTGCTGCACCGACCATGCGCCCGGCACCAGCACATGCAGGGAGATGAAAGCACGCGAGCCCGCCTGACGGGTACGCAGCGCATGGAAATCCAGCCCCTGTCCGCGGTATCCCTCCAGCACAGTCTCAACCGCCGCGAGCTGTTCTGCCGGGATGGACGCATCCATCAACCCCGAGGCTGAGCGTTGCAGCAACCGCCAGCCGGTCCAGACGATGTTGACGGCAACCAGCAACGCGACAACCGGGTCCAGCCACATCCAGCCGGTCAGCCAGACCAGCCCGACTCCGGCGATGACTCCCGCGGAAGTCCAGACATCGGTGAGCAGATGGTGCGCGTCCGCCTCCAGCGTGATGGAGTTGTGCTGGCGACCCACTTTCATCAACGTGCGCGCGGTAGCGAAATTAATGATGGAGGCCACGACCGATACCGCCAGCCCGATGCCGATGGCCTCTATCGGACGGGGGTGGAGCAGCCTGTCGATCGCGGTATAGGCGATCCCAAGCGCGGCGACCAGGATCAGGAAACCTTCGAAGCCGCTGGAAAAATATTCCGCCTTGCCGTGGCCGTGGGCGTGATCATCGTCGGCGGGCATCGCCGCAAGGGTCAGCATCGCCAGCGCCATCAGCGCACCGGCCAGATTGACAAAAGATTCCATCGCGTCCGACAGCAGACCGACCGAACCGGTCATCCACCAAGCCGCACCCTTGAGCAGGATGGTGGCGAGGGCGGCGGCGATGGACAGCCAGGCGTAACGTATTAAAGTTGCAGGGAGCATGGATTCTTATAATCTAAACAAGGTTTGGGTGCAATTCGGTTCAAACAGTATACTGACCCGCATTGCTACCGTGTAATTCACCAGAATAAGTCTACATATAGATAATATTTAGCTATCCATTAATTTAAGGAGAACGCCATGCTAGTGACATTTAAAACCGATGCCCACGCCGACATCATCATGTTCGGGGATGTCGCGAAAGCCATGCTGAAAATGATGGGGCACAGCGGAACCATCCCCAGCGCCATCGTGGCAGAGGATGTTCCCGCCGTATTGGGCCGCTTGACCGCCGCGGTCGATGCGGGGAAATTCCCGCCGTCCGAGGATGGCTCGGGTGCCGATGCGATCTCGGTAAGCATGGCGCATCGTGCCATGCCGTTGATAGACCTGCTGACCGCCGCCGCAAATAAAGGGTGCGACGTGATGTGGAGCTGATGGTGCACACTAACTCTCCGGGTTAAACAGGCGCAGTGAAATCACTGGGCAACATGCTGAGGCGCTGGAAGATGCGCCGTATCCTGCGTCACGAAGCTATCCCCCATCATGTGTGGCACGAGGCGACCCGAGAGATCGCGCTGCTGCAGCAACTGGACGCAGTGAAAATGGCACATCTGCGCGAACTGACCACATGGTTCCTGCACAGCAAGGCGATCAACGGGGCGCAAGGTCTGGAGGTGACACTGGCGATGCGTGTCGTCGTGGCGGCGCAAGCCTGTTTGCTGATATTGAATCTGGATACCGACTCCTTTGATGACTGGGCCGAAGTCATCGTCTATCCCGGCGCCTTCAAGGTTGAGCATGAGCAGATGGATGCGATGGGCCTGGTGCATCGCAACGCAAATGTATTGAGCGGCGAAGCATGGCTGCGCGGGCCGGTGATCCTGTCGTGGGACGATGTGGAGCGCGACACATGGTATCCCCAGCCCGGCCGCAATGTCGTGCTGCACGAGTTTGCCCACAAACTGGATGGCCTGAACGGGGTAACCAATGGCTTGCCGCAATTGCGTCGCGGTATGAGACGGACAACATGGGCCGAAGAATTCAGCGCGGCTTACGACACCCTATGCAGGCAAGTGGCGGCAGGCGAACCGGCCTTGATCAATCCCTATGCCGCCACCAGCCCGGCAGAATTCTTTGCGGTGGCGAGCGAATATTTCTTTACCGCGCCGGATATCCTCAACGCCGGCTTCCCCGGCGTCTACCGTCAACTCACACAGTTTTACCGGCAGGCTGCACCGCATTGACCATGGTGCGCTGACATGGGGGTGCAGGGTTGTAATGCGCAGCGTAGAACGCGCCAGGAGATACGGATTCGTGCCGATCGCAGATATACAGGGTTGCAATTCCATTTGACTCGCGGCAGGATGGACTTGTGGACTTACTATTTCGGTAACTACTTGAGGCACAGATCGTACTCAGACCCATGATACAACTCATCTATATCAGCATCAGTGTCAACTGGCCAACCGACGCCGAGCTTGTTTCCCTGCTGAGACAGGCAAGGTCGCAAAATCTTCGCCGGGATATCACCGGCATGCTTTTGTATAGCAATCGAACCTATTTGCAAGTCCTTGAAGGCGAGGCTAAGGATGTGCACGAGCTATATGATGTGATTTGCAAAGACCCCAGAAATGAAGGTCATGTGATCCTGCTTGAATCTGAGATCTTAAACAGGAACTTCCCGGACTGGAGCATGGGATTCGAAAATCTGGAAAGCAGTTCCGCCAAGGAGATCCCGGGGTTCATCGAAGTTTTCGGGGGGAAGCTCGACAAGACGATTGCGGTCAACAATAAAACCAATGCCATCAGATTGTTGATGAATTTTGCGAACGACCGGTCGGGTGCTTGATATTTCCAGTACTGTGTACCCCTGCAAGCCCGGCAGCCGGGGGCCGAAGCAGGCCGACGCGCTGATTGCGGAAAGTGGCAACTGGCATAACCTAACATTGATCCAGGAGACAAAATGAAAGCCACACAACAATTGCACGATCTCGGCCAGAGTCTCTGGCTGGACAACATCACGAGAGGGCTGCTGACCAGCGGCACACTGGCCCGCTATATCAATGAGTTGTCCGTAACGGGTCTTACCTCCAATCCCACGATCTTCGAACATGCGATCAAGAACAGCGATTTCTACGATGATGCGATCCGCACAAAAGCGCTTGCGGGCAAATCAGGCGAGGAGTTGTTCTTCGAGCTTGCGCTGGAAGATCTGATCCAGGCCGCCGATCTTTTCCGCCCGGTGCATGATGCCACCGGCGGAGTCGACGGCTGGGTGTCGCTTGAGGTATCGCCGCTGCTCGCCGACGATACCGCCGCGACGATCACTGCGGCCACGCAATTGCATGCGCGTGCGCAGCGTCCCAACCTGTTCATCAAGATCCCGGGAACCCGCGCGGGCATCCCCGCGATCGAGGAGGCTATCTTCGCGGGCGTGCCGGTGAACGTCACGCTGTTGTTTTCCCGCGAGCAATACGTTGCCTCAGCCGAGGCATACATGCGCGGCATCGAGCGGCGCATCGCCGCCGGACTCGATCCGAAAGTCGTTTGCGTGGCTTCACTGTTCGTCAGTCGCTGGGATGTCGCGGTCAAGGACAAAGTGCCCGACAGACTGCGCAACCAACTTGGTATCACCATCGCGATGCGCACTTATGCAGCCTATCGCGATCTGCTGGCAACAAAGCGCTGGCAGAAACTGGCCGCTTCCGGCGCGCTGCCGCAACGCCTGCTGTGGGCCAGCACCGGCACCAAGGACCCCGCGGCACCCGACACCCTGTATCTCGACGCGCTCGCGGCGCCGGACACCATCAACACCATTCCCGAAAAGACGCTGCTGGCTTTTGCCGAACACGGCAAAGCCGCAGATGTCCTGCCGCAGGATGGCGGTGATGCCGAAGCGCTGCTCGCCGAGTTTGTCGGGGCCGGTATCGACCATGCCGCGTTCGCCATCGAACTGCAGCGTGAGGGCGCACTCTCTTTTGCAAAATCATGGAAAGACCTGATGGATTGCATCGCATCCAAAAGCACCGCGCTTGCAAATCCCGAGGCAGGTTAAGCAAGATTAAAACTTGAGGGAA
Source organism: Gallionella sp. (assembly GCA_041739955.1). Lineage (GTDB taxonomy): Bacteria > Pseudomonadota > Gammaproteobacteria > Burkholderiales > Gallionellaceae > Gallionella. The sequence goes on from JBGSMU010000074.1 coordinate 6,151, forward strand.
ATCCTGACTGAGACTGTTGGGCGCGCATCATGAATTCCCAATGAAGCCTTCATGTTGAAAATATCGACTGATGTAACTACTGATATGACTACTAGCCATCTGACTAACCCAGCAAAAGACGCTGGGCAAGTCATTGGTTATAGCCATTCGACCAGGCTGTCAAAAGACGACAGCCAAGTCGCTGGTTATGCTCACCCGGTGCGAAATCCGGGTGGGCACAACGGCGTGCCCACCCTACGAAAAACTGCTTAGCAAAACGTGCGTTCTGTGCGCTAGCTAACATACAACAAAGTGTCCATGTCGTAGCATTGAAAAGCTGATGTCGAGTCGCGCTGTCGTTGCAATTTCCGGATGAGGTTGAAGCGCTGCGCGCGTGGATCAGCACACCGAATGCCGAATGAAAATCGCCCATACACCAAACAGGAGATGAACCGATGACTATTGCAGACGGACTACAAGCCACTATTGAACAGATGGTGCAGCGCGGCAAGGGCATCCTCGCCGCAGACGAAAGCCAGCCCACCATTGCCAAACGCTTTGCCTCTATCAATGTGGAAGCCACCGAAGAGAATTGTCGCGCTTACCGAGCCCTGCTGTTTACCGCCCCCGGCATAGAGGACTACATCAGCGGCGTGATCGAATTCGAGGACACGCTTGCCCAGGCCGCTGATGACGGCACGCCATTACCCGAGGTGCTTGCGCAGCGCGGCATCGTGCCCGGCGTCAAGGTTGATAAAGGGAAAGGGCCGTTGGCGTTGTCTCCCTTCGATCTCATCACCTATGGCCTGGACGGTTTGGCGGAGCGCTTGATTCAATATAAAAAGCAGGGTGCGCGTTTCGCCAAGTGGCGTGAGGTTTACCAGATTGGCGAGCACTATCCCACGGCGCTGGGTATCGCGGCCAATGCCGAGATGCTGGCGCGTTATGCGGCGGTATGCCAGGAACAGGGCATCGTGCCCATCGTCGAGCCGGAGGTGCTGATTGACGGTAGTCACAGCCTGGATCGTTGCGCCGAGGTAACCGAAGCGGTGCACAAGGGAGTTTTTCATGCGCTGCACCGCCACCATGTCGTGCTGGAACACATGATACTCAAACCCAACATGGTGCTGCCGGGCAAGGCTCATTCCGTCAGAGCGAGCGCTGAGGAGATCGCGGCGGCGACCCTGCAGGTGTTCCGGCGTACCGTACCGGCAGCGGTGCCGAGTATCAACTTTCTCTCCGGCGGGCTGAGTCCCGAAGAGGCGACGGCTAACCTCAACGCCATGAATGCCGGTTTTCCTGACGCACCATGGTTGCTGTCATTTTCCTACGGACGCGCCCTGCAACAGACAGTTTTACAAGCCTGGCAGGGAAAGGCGGAAAACGTCGCCGCCGCACAGCAGGCGTTATTGAAACGGGCTAGGTTGAATGGCGCAGCGCAGCGCGGCGAATACCTGCCTGCGATGGAATCAGCGAATTGACAAGTCCCGAGATCACCGTCGCCGAATATCTGCCGATACACATCAAGCAGATCGGCCTGGATCTTCTGTCGGGTGTGCCGGATGCCGATTTTGTCGAGATGAATATTCCTGCCAGTCTCGTTATACAGAAGCATCAGATGGAGACTAGATCATGAACGAACAATCACGAATCAGTCACCCGCTCTATGGCTTGCTCCCTGCCTATGTCGAGGGATTCGATTCCCTGGTCCAGCTGGCGCTGGACATGCGCTGGTCCTGGAATCACGCAACCGATGAAGTGTGGCGGCAGCTTGATCCGGTGCTGTGGGATCTGACACACCATCCGTGCGATGTATTGCAAACAGTCTCGCGCGAAAAGATCAGGGATGCACTTGCCGATCCGGCCTTTCGCAAAAAGATAGATGAGTTGCTGCTGTCCAAGAAGCAGGTGGCAGATGCGCCCGCGTGGTTCCAGCAGGCGCACCCGCAATCACCGCTGAAATGTGTCGCGTATTTCTGCATGGAATTCATGCTGAGCGAAGCGTTGCCCATTTACTCGGGCGGACTGGGCAATGTGGCGGGCGACCAGCTCAAGGCTGCCAGCGATCTGGGCGTGCCGGTGATCGGCGTCGGGCTGCTTTACCAGCAGGGCTATTTTCGCCAGATCATCGACAAGGATGGCGCGCAGCAGGCGCTGTATCCGTATAACGATCCGGGCCAGTTGCCGATCACGCCGTTGCGTAAAGCGAATGGTGAATGGTTGCGATTGGAAGTCGTACTGCCCGGCTACTCGGTCTGGTTGCGCGCCTGGCAGGTTCAGGTCGGGCGCGTGAAACTATATCTGCTGGACAGCAATGACGTGGCGAATTACCCCGCGCATCGCGGCATCACCAGCGAGTTGTACGGCGGCGGGCCGGAGTTGCGCCTGAAACAGGAGATGGTGCTCGGCATCGGCGGATGGCGCTTGCTCCACGAACTCGGCCTCCAGCCGGAAGTCTGTCACCTCAACGAAGGTCATGCCGCTTTCGCCGTGCTGGAGCGCGCCAGTGATTTCATGGAAGAAACGGGACAGTCTTTTGAAGCGGCGCTGGCCGTGACCCGGGCAGGCAATTTGTTCACCACTCACACCGCGGTCGCCGCCGGATTCGATCGCTTTTCTCCGGCCCTCATCGAGCAATATCTTGGCTTCTATGCGGAACAAAAACTCGGCATATCACGCCATGATTTGCTTGCGCTGGGGCGTCAGAACCCGCACGACGCGTCGGAACCGTTCAACATGGCATATCTGGCGATACGCGGCAGCGGCGCGGTGAATGCCGTGAGCCGCTTGCATGGTCGGGTAAGCCGTCACCTGTTCGAATCCCTGTTTCCGCATTGGCCGACCGAGGAAGTGCCTGTCGGCCATATCACCAACGGCGTCCATATGCCGACCTGGGACTCCGCCGAGGCGGACGATCTCTGGACGGAAGTCTGCGGCAAGGATCGCTGGCTGGGAGAAACCGAAACCCTGGGGCGGGACATACGCCGTGCTTCAGACCCCCAGCTCTGGAAATTCCGCACTGCCGCCAGCAAATCGTTTGTTGAATACATCCGCAAGCGGTTGTCCATGCAACTGGCCGGATCTGGTGCATCTCCCGAATCGGTGGAAGAAGCAAAGCACCTGTTTGACCCCAACGTCTTGACGCTGGGTTTCGCGCGCCGTTTTGCCACGTACAAAAGACCGAACCTGCTGCTGCACGACCCTGATCGGTTGATTCGGTTACTGACCAATCCGCAACGCCCGGTGCAACTCGTCATGGCAGGCAAGGCACATCCGGAGGACAAGGCTGGCCAAGCCCTTATCCAGCAATGGACGCAATTCATCCGGCGGCCGGAGGTGCGTCCCCATGTGATCTTTCTCAGCGACTACAACATGCTGTTGAGCGAGAACCTTGTGCAGGGCGTGGATGTCTGGGTCAATACCCCCAGACGCCCGTGGGAAGCGAGTGGCACCAGCGGCATGAAAGTGCTGGTCAATGGCGGTCTCAATCTGTCCGAACTCGACGGCTGGTGGGCGGAAGCCTACACACCGGAAGTCGGGTGGGCGTTGGGTGACGGCAAGGAACATGGCGATGATCCCGCATGGGATACCAGCGAAGCCGAGGCGCTTTACGAATTGCTGGAAAGCGAAGTCATTCCCGAGTATTACACGCGCGATGAACAAGGCATTCCCACAGCCTGGGTGAACCGCATGCGGGAAAGCATGGCGCAATTGACACCAAGATTTTCCGCCAACCGCACGGTGCGCGAATATACCGAGCAGCACTATCTCTCAGCGGCATCGGACTACCTGGCACGCGCTGCCGACAAAGGAAGATTCGGCGCGGACATGGTCGGCTGGCGGCATGATCTGGAACAGAAATGGGGCGCGCTGCGCTTCGGTGAAGTGAAGGTTGAGACGACGGCCGAGCAGCACATATTTGAAGCGCAGGTGTATTTGGATGATCTTGCCCCGGAGTCCGTACGGGTCGAACTTTACGCGGACGGTGAAACGCCGGAGCGGGTGGAAATGAAACGCGCGCGGCAACTGGTCGGCGCAATCAACGGCTATGTCTATCACGCAGAAGTGCCAGCAACCCGCCCGTCTTCGGACTATACGGCGCGGCTGATACCGCGCCGCGATGGCGTTTCCATTCCGCTCGAGATGGCGAAGGTCTTGTGGCAGCGGTGATTTCGCTACTCGGCCCTGGCAGACTGCAGTATTAGCGCTTGGGGATTTCCGCTATCGACACGTTCCAGTGCGACGTTCGATCATCTTAATTTAATGCCCGTTAGCGGCAATTTAACGACCGGTACCATGGAAGAGAAAAAAGACGCGCATTGTCGGCCAGCTTGCCTGTTGACCACAAAGGATCGACCTCGATGTCGCAACGTTCCGTAAACGCTATCCCGCCTGAAATCCTGCAATGTGCGCTAACGCACGGAACCAGGCAGGCCTTATCCCCATAATGAAAAAATAGCGGCTCAGAATCCACTAGCAGATTCCATTTTTCACCCGAAATGACGGGTGCAAGCATGGAATCTCACGATTTGCGAGAACGCCATTTTCAACCCTGGCTATGGTGCGACGCATGGAAAACTCCTCGAAGAATAGACAACAGATTATGGCTTCGCTTGCGGGTGCGGCGCTGCTGCTGGCGCTGGTGATTGCGGTATCGCTCTGGGCATTCAAGCAGGTTGGGGAATCAGCCGAGGCGCGAAAGCATACCAATATAGTAATTTTCAGCGCAAACGATTTACTGTCTTCATTGAAAGATGCGGAGATAGGTCAGCGCGGCTATTTGTTGACCGGTGATGAGGCATTTCTGAAGCCGTATTTGGCGGTGCGCGACCGTATTTCCGGTCAGATGGAAGAGTTATATCAACTGACACAAATCAGCGCTGCCCAACAACACTTGGATGCAATGGCACCACTGATCGATGCCCAATTGGCCGAACTGACAGGTACCATTGAGTTACACCGCAACCATGATATGACTACCGCACTGGTGGTTGTACGCGGTGGTCAGGTCAATCTATTGATGGATTCGATTCTTGCCGAGATGAAAAGCTTCATCCAGATAGAAGAAGAAGCCTGGGCACTGCATGAATCAGAGTTCCAGTCGAACATGCGTGTTCTGTTAACCTTCATCGTTATCATCAGCCTGTTGGTATTGCTGCTTTCACTTGCCTTCGCTTATTTGATCTCCCTGGGAGCACAGCAGCGCCTCAAGGATGCCGTTCATCTCGAAACATTGCATTTGCTCGAAATTGAGGAGGAGTCGAATATAAAACTACAGCAGGCCAATGTGAACTTACAAATCAGCGAAGAAAAGCTGGCAGTGACGCTCGATTCCATCGGCGATGCAGTGATAGCCACCGATACGGAAGGTCGCGTGACGCTCATGAATCCTCTCGCTACGCGGCTCACGGGTTGGACGGATTCATCAGCCCTCAGTCGCGCTGTGGACGAGATCTTTAACATTATCAACAAAGAGACAAGGCTGCCCGCCACGATTCCGGTAAAGGAAACATTGTTACATGGCACGATTCATGGCTTGGCCAACCACACCGTACTGATTGCGCGCGATGGGAGCGAGTGCGATATCGCCGACAGTTGCGCACCGATCCGTGACCGCGATGGTCAAGTGATCGGAGCCGTGCTGGTGTTCCGCGATGTCACCGGAGAATATGCGGCGCAGAAGATGCTTAGGAATCTCTGATTAAGTCCTGAACGATTTGGTTTCATGATGTCAGAAGCGAAGATCGAACAAACGGAGCCGAACGATGAAACAAACGACACTCTCTACAAGCAGCTTTGACCGTTACAGCAAAACGACGCGACGCGCGGC
>JBGSMU010000075.1:0-6548 GCA_041739955.1 Gallionella sp.
CGCGTCGCGTCGTCTTGCTGTAGCGGTCAAAGCTGCTTGCAGAGAGTGTTATTTGTTTCATCGTTCGGCTCCGTTTGTTCGATCTTCGCTTCTGACATCATGAAACGAAATCGTTCAGGACTTAATCAGAGATTCCTTAAAGCATAACTTTACCCGGCACCGCATAAAGCCTGACCATCCACATCAGGCTATCTCTGGATTAAGGGTTATATCCCATGTCACACTGTGACTGGCATAATCAGTGCCAACTTGATCTTGAAGAGGATGAAAGATGTGTCTCGCCATTCCCGCACTCGTCATTGAATTACTCCCTAATGATATGGCACGCATCGATCTCGACGGTGTACGCAAAGATATATCGCTGGGTCTGGTCGAAGATGTTCAAGCAGGCGACTATGTCATCGTGCACGTCGGTTATGCACTGCAGAAACTCGATCCGGAAGAGGCTGAACAGACATTGGCACTGTTCGCGGAACTGGGCAGGACATGATGAAATATATCGACGAGTTTCGCGATGGTGCACTCGCTGCTAATCTGACCCGCAGCATTGCTATGGAAGCTTCACCCGGGCGCACTTATCGGCTGATGGAGTTTTGCGGCGGCCATACCCACGCGTTATCGCGTTATGGCCTGCTCGGTATGTTGCCGGACAATGTGCAGATGATCCACGGGCCGGGTTGTCCAGTATGCGTTCTGCCCATAGGCCGTATCGATCTGGCGATACGCCTGGCGCTCGAACATGATGTGATCCTGTGCAGCTACGGAGACTGCCTGCGCGTCCCCGCTTCAGACCACCTATCACTGCTCAAAGCCAAAGCGCGGGGAGCGGATATCCGTATGGTTTATTCGGCGCTGGATGCCATCAATATCGCGATGCTGAATCCGGAGCGGGAAGTCGTGTTCTTCGCCATCGGCTTCGAGACCACCACCCCGCCGACAGCCAGTATCATCAAGCAGGCGCGTAACACAGGCCTGAAGAATTTCTCGGTGTTATGCAATCACGTGCTGACCTTGCCCGCGATGGAAGCGATCCTGACCCAACCGGATGGTGTGCCATTACAAGGGCTGGTGGGCCCGGCGCATGTCTCCACCGTGATCGGCAGCCAGCCGTATCTGGCGATCGCCTCGCGCTTCCATATCCCTATCGTGATCTCCGGTTTCGAGCCGCTGGACTTGCTGCAATCCATCCTGATGTTGCTGCGCCAGGTGAACGAAGGGCGCGCCGAAGTCGAAAATGAATTCACCCGCGCGGTCACCCCCGAAGGGAACCGCAAGGCACAGGCGCTGGTCGATGAGGTGTTTGAACGGCGCGAGTCATTCGAGTGGCGCGGCCTGGGTGCTATGCCATTATCGGGTTTGCGTATCAGGCCCGCTTTCTCGGAATTCGATGCGGAAAGTCGTTTTGCCGGCTTGGACTATATCAGCGTGCCCGACAACAAGGCATGCGAGTGCGGCGCGATCTTGCGCGGCGAGAAGAAACCGCAGGAATGCAAGATATTCGGTACCGTGTGTACCCCCGAGAATCCGATCGGCTCGTGCATGGTGTCGGCCGAAGGCGCATGCGCGGCACATTACACCTATGGCCGTCATATGCCATCAGCGGGAGCAGTCCGATGAGCAGGAATAGACCGGCATATGTCCGCCCGCTGGATATCAAAAACGGGCGTGTCGAAATGATCCACGGTGGCGGCGGACGAGCATCTGCGCAACTCATCGAGACCCTGTTCCTGAAAGCATTGGACAACGAATTCCTGCGGCAGGGTAACGATGGTGCGAGCCTGCCTGTCCCTCCCGCTGCCGGCAGGCTGGTGATGACCACAGACGGGCATGTGGTCTCCCCTTTGTTCTTTCCCGGTGGTGATATCGGCAGCCTGGCAGTCCACGGCACGATCAACGATGTCGCCATGATGGGTGCCAAACCGCTGTGGTTGTCGGCCAGCTTCATCCTGGAAGAGGGATACCCGCTGGCGGATCTACAGCTCATCGTGACCTCGATGGCGCAAGCATCGAAAGCCGCCGGGGTACCGGTGGTATGCGGCGACACCAAGGTGGTTGAGCGCGGCAAGGGTGATGGCGTTTACATCGCCACGACCGGCGTGGGTTATACGGTTGAAGGGATCGCGCCTTCGGGTGACGGCGCTCGTGAGGGTGATGCCATCCTGCTTTCAGGCACGATCGGCGATCACGGCATGGCAGTCATGTCCAGGCGTGAAAACCTGGAGTTCGAGTCTTCCATCAAGTCGGACAGTGCTGCCCTGCACGGCCTGGTTGCCGGCATGCTGGCGACAGGCGCCGCAGTCCATGTCCTGCGCGACCCGACGCGCGGAGGCCTGGCAGCTACACTGAATGAGATCGCCCAACAGTCCGGTGTCGGCATGGTGATCGATGAAGGCGTAATTCCCATCAACCCGACAGTCGCCGCGGCATGCGAGTTTTTGGGACTGGACCCGTTGCATATCGCCAACGAAGGGAAGCTGGTGGCGATCTGTCCCGCCACCGATGTGGACAGGTTACTAGCCGCAATGCGCGGGCATCCGCTGGGACTTGGCGCAGCCCTGATCGGCACAGTCATCGCGGATGATTCCTGTTTTGTACAAATGAGAACCAGGCTGGGTGGTCGGCGTATGGTGGACTGGCTGAGCGGCGATCAACTGCCCAGAATCTGCTGAGATTACAAGAATCTGCCGAAACGACAAGGATCTGCTGAACCGCTAACGCCCTTCAGCCGACAACCAGAATGTAGCGTTCCTTGAGTGTCTGGTAGAGCAAGTCACGCACGTTTTCCGATTCCAGATCCGTTATGCCGATGATCTCGAGCAAGTGTTCGTTATCCTCACGACCATTCCATTCCTTGACGTAGGAACCGGCTTTGTAGCCGTGATCCTGACGGAAGATGTTGAGTACATTCTTGCCGACATACTGCTTGAACAGCTCGAGCCAGTTCATCCCGCACTCCTGCAGCAGCGACTCGAACAAAGCCAGATTGGTCCGTCGCGCTGCAGCCAGACCTACCAGCAAGTCGAGTTTGTCCAGCAACACCATCTGGGCCAGACCATAGTACTGATTGTCGAACTGGATGGATTTCTGGCGCAGGTTGAATTCGCCTAGCATCTCCATCTTGGCGAGCGGCAGGTTGCCATGTTTGCTCTGGATGACCGCCGACAGCATGAAATGCCAGATATCGACCAGTTCCATGCGCAACTGATCCATGTCGCAATCCTGTTTCTTCCACCACTTCCAGCCGTGATGCTCGATCGCCTCAACGCCTTCCACCTGTATGGCACGATGCCAGTTGTTTTTGGCCAGTATCCATTCCTGGTTGACCGTGCTGTTCATGTCATTCTGCATGCGCAGCATGGCGTCGAGCTGTGATTCTGTTAGTACCATTATTTTCTTGCCTGTATTTCCGAGCCGGCGATTTTACCAGCAATGACAATCTTGTCCGTCAATTTTGCTGCTTTTCGTCCGGCTGATTTCTCTGCTCGGTCAATCCCGCCAGTTCAAGTTCACCGAATCCCGCCGCCCGCCTTGCTTCCAGATTGAAAGGGCCACGCAACACCGGCGCGTGATATTCCTTGGCGAGCCGAGCATACGCAGTGATTGGATCAATATCGCGCTGCACGCACAGATAGCCATACCAGCGGTTTCCTGTCATGACGTGGCCGATCTCGTCACGCAGGATGATGTCGAGTATTTCAGCAGCTCTGATGTCGCCGGCCTGTTCCAGCTTGTAGCGGATGGCCGGGACGACATCGAGGCCACGCGCTTCCATCGTGCGGGGCACCAGCGCGATGCGGGCAAGGATATCGTCCCGCGTCCTGTCAGCCATCTCCCACAGACTGTTATGCGCGGGAAAGTCGCCATAGACATGACCCGACGTTTTCAGGTGTCCGGACAACAATGAGAAATGCAGCGCTTCCTCGTCCGCCACTTTCAGCCAATCTGCGTAATATTGTGCAGGTAAACCCGGAAAACGCCAGATCGCATCCAGCGCCAGATTGATCGCGTTGAATTCGATATGCGCAAGCGAATGGATCAGTACGGCGCGGCCTTCCGGGGTGTTCATCGCACGACGCTTGACGAGTCTGGGCGAGACCAGTTCAGGTTTGACGGGATGGCCCGGTATCGCCGGCAAAGGTTTCAGTTCGATATGTGTATCGAGTTCGATAGCACCGTTGGACCAGTCCTGTGCCAGTTGATGCACCCCCGCGATTTTTTTGGCGACATCACATTCTGCCAGCCAGTGGAGCGCGGCATTCCTTAATTCACTGTGATGTTCTGATTCGACCATACCGGTTGCTATTCGACTGCCGCTTTGTTCAACATCGCCTTCAGTTTCGCCAGCTTATCCAGGCCCTCGTCTTTCGTGACAGTGGGAACGGCATCTGCATGACCTCCGGCATAGACCAATTCGCCCACTGGCATCTCTTCCAGAAAACGGCTGGGCTCGCACGGCATCCAGTCCTTGCCGCGCTTGCGGCGGTTGCAATAACTGATCTGCAAACTGCGTTCGGCGCGGGTGATGCCGACGTACATCAGACGGCGTTCCTCCTCGATCTGTTTTTCGCTGCTGTCGCGGAACGGCAGGATGTCTTCTTCCGCGCCAACGATGAACACATGCGGGAACTCCAGCCCCTTGGCGGCATGCAGCGTGGACAGTGACACTGCGTCAGTTTCCTTGTCCTTGCCGTCCAGCATATTGATCAATGCGACAGTCTGCACCATGTCGAGCAGTGATTTCTCGTCGGCCTCGGCTTTGCGTTTGAGCCAGCCGACAAAATCTTCGACGTTCTTCCACTTGGTCTCGGCCTGGCGCGGGTCATGGCTATCGTACAACCAGGTCTCATAATTGATCGCGCGCAGCAGCTCATCCAGCAGTTCACCGCACGGATCCTTTTCGGCGCGATCCTGGATACGGTTGATGAAGTTGCAGAACAGCATCAGCTCCTCATACTGGCGTGGCTGTATATCGTGCTGAACCTGCGGCTCGAACGCCGCCTCGAACAGACTGATATGCCGCGAACCGGCATAGCTGCCGAGCCGCTCCAGCGTGGTATTGCCGATGCCCCGCTTGGGTGTGGTGATCGCGCGGATGAAGGCGGGATCGTCATCGGGATTAGCGATCAGGCGCAGATAGGCGATGATGTCCTTGATCTCGGCACGGTCGAAGAACGAGGTTCCTCCGCTGACGGTGTAAGGTATTCGGTGTGTGCGCAGCTGTTCTTCGAACACTCTGGATTGATGGTTGCTGCGATAGAGGATCGCGTAGTCGGCATAGCGTGTGCTGTGCTCGAACTTGTGCGACATCAGCTTCATCACTACGCTCTCTGCCTCGTGCTCATCGTCGCGCGCCGCGTAGATGCGGATCGAGTCGCCGATGCCGTGGTCGCTCCACAGACTCTTCTCGAACACCTTGGTGTTGTTGTTGATCAGTTGATTCGCCACCTTGAGGATGCGCTGCGAGGAACGGTAGTTCTGTTCCAGCTTGATGATGCGCAACTTCTGGTAATCGTTGCGCAGGTTATGCAGGTTCTCGATGCTTGCGCCCCGCCAGGCGTAGATAGACTGGTCGTCATCGCCCACTACTGTCAGCGCGCCGCGCATGTCAGCCAGCAACTTGATCATCTGGTACTGGCAATCATTGGTGTCCTGGTACTCGTCCACCAGCAGGTAGCGCAGCTTTAGTTGCCAGCGTAGCAGTGCCTCGGGATGCTGCTTGAACAGGACTACCGGCAGGTGGATCAAATCATCGAAGTCCACTGCCTGATAGGCTCGGAGCGTCTCTTGGTAGCGCGTATAGATACGCGCATGAAGCTTCGCTTCGTCGGTATCGGCAATATCGGCAGCCTGATCGGGCGAGACAAAAGCCGATTTCCAGTTCGATATCTGCGTTTGCATGTCCCTGATCTCCTGCTTGTCTGCAGAATTGGACAGTTCGCCGAATATCTTCCAGGTGTCGCTGCTGTCGAAGATAGAGAATTGCGGTTTGTATCCCAGCAACTTGGCCTCGGCGCGCAGTATGTTCATGCCCAGCGAATGGAAGGTGCTGATGATAAGCCCCTTGGTGCCTTTGTTCTTCAGCAGGTCTCCGACGCGCTCGCGCATCTCGTTGGCAGCCTTGTTGGTGAAGGTGATCGCGGCGATATTGCGCAGCTCGTAGCCGCATTCGTTCACCAGATGTGCGATCTTGTGGGTGATGACACGTGTCTTGCCGCTACCCGCCCCGGCCAGCACCAGCAAGGGGCCGTCGAGATAGGTCACTGCGTCACGTTGAACCTGATTGAGCCTGCTTAACATTTTGATGGACTTAACATACTGAGGTGCAAATGGAGGGGTGTTGCGTAAGGTCGCTATGATACCAAAAGCGGCCAACGTTTATTGCCGGAAAACCAGTTCACCCCAAAGAGAATTAAGGAATCTCTGATTAAGTCCTGAACGATTTGGTTTCATGATGTCAGAAGCGAAGATCGAACAAACGGAGCCGAACGATGAAACAAACGACACTCTCTACAAGCAGCTTTGACCGTTACAGCAAAACGACGCGACGC
>JBGSMU010000077.1:0-8065 GCA_041739955.1 Gallionella sp.
CGCGTCGCGTCGTCTTGCTGTAGCGGTCAAAGCTGCTTGCAGAGAGTGTTATTTGTTTCATCGTTCGGCTCCGTTTGTTCGATCTTCGCTTCTGACATCATGAAACGAAATCGTTCAGGACTTAATCAGAGATTCCTTAAAAGAAATTATCATTCAATCCGCATAGGGCTAAATCATGCGTAGCGCAAAAGTTTCACGAAATACTCTTGAGACACAGATCAAGGTCGAATTGGATCTGGATGGAGGCGGCAAGGCGGCATTCGAAACGGGACTGCCATTTCTGGATCACATGCTCGACCAGATCGCCAGGCATGGCCTGTTGGATATCAGCATAACCGCCAAGGGCGACCTGCATATCGATGCGCATCACACAGTTGAAGATATCGGCATCACCATCGGCCAGGCTTTCAATCAGGCCGTCGGCGACAAGAAGGGTTTGCGGCGTTACGGCCATGCTTATGTTCCGCTTGATGAATCACTTTCGCGCGTGGTTCTGGATATTTCCGGACGTCCCGGCCTGACTTTCAATTGCAAGTTTGTTCGCGACAGCGTGGGTGACTTTGATGTGGATCTGATCAACGAGTTTTTCCAGGGCTTTGTAAACCATGCCCTGGTGACTTTACATATAGACAATCTGGCAGGTAATAATGCTCACCATCAGGCCGAAACCATCTTCAAGGCATTCGGTCGCGCTTTACGCATGGCATTGGAACTTGATCCGCGTATGTCGGGCATGATGCCATCAACCAAAGGCACGCTATAAGGCTCACATGGCTGATGTTGCGGTAGTCGATTATGGTATGGGCAACTTGCGCTCAGTAGAGCAGGCATTGCGCAGCGTTGCCCCCGACAAAGAGATAGTCGTCACGGATGATGTGGATATCATTTCGGGTGCAAATCGTGTCGTATTCCCCGGTCAGGGCGCAATGCCCGACTGCATGCGGGAATTGGAGTCACGCGGCCTCCGGGATGCTGTGTTGCTTGCAGCACGTAGCAAGCCTTTTCTCGGTATCTGCATCGGATTGCAAATGCTGTTCGAGCACAGTGCAGAGGGGGATGTGGAAGGGTTGGGAATTCTGCGCGGAAATGTTTTGCGCTTTACTAACAACTTGCACGATGCGCATGGCGACAAGTTAAAAGTGCCCCATATGGGCTGGAATCAAGTTCATCATGCCCGGCATCCATTGTGGGACGGGATCGAGCAGGATGCGCGTTTTTATTTTGTACACAGCTATTATGTTCAACCACAGGATATATCGCTGATCCAGGCAACCAGCAAGTATCCACAATCTTTTGTGTGCGCTGTGGCAAAAGACAATTTGTTCGGGGTTCAATTCCACCCCGAGAAAAGCCACACAGCAGGGCTGAAACTGCTGCATAACTTTGTTCAATGGAAACCTTAATTATCCCGTACTGCCATGCTTATTATTCCTGCGATTGATTTAAAAGACGGTCACTGTGTACGCCTAAAACAGGGTGTGATGGAAGATGCCACAGTGTTTTCAGAAGACCCGGCTGCGATGGCGCAGCATTGGTTGGCGCAAGGCACACGCCGATTGCATCTGGTGGATCTTAACGGCGCGTTTGCCGGCAAGCCGAAGAATGAGGCGGCTGTACGCAGCATCATAGAAGTGATGACCGGTAGCGATGTGCCGGTTCAACTTGGCGGTGGTATCCGGGATCTGGAGACTATCGAGCGATATCTCGATATTGGCGTTACCTACATAATTATCGGTACAGCAGCAGTCAAAGTGCCGGGTTTTTTGCACGAGGCTTGTGATGCATTTCCCGGGCATATCATGGTTGGGCTGGATGCCAAGGCGGGAAAGGTGGCAGTGGATGGCTGGTCAAAACTCACCGGTCACGATGTGGCAGATCTTGCAAAACGTTTCGAGGGGTATGGTGTGGAAGCGATCATTTATACCGACATAGGCCGTGACGGGATGTTGTCAGGCGTCAATATTCCGGCCACGGTTGATCTTGCCAGCCCGTTGCACGTCCCTGTGATCGCCAGTGGTGGTGTCACCAATCTGGATGATGTCAGGGCATTGTGCGCGGTTGAACAAGAGGGTATCAGCGGAGCAATCACAGGCCGTGCGATTTACGAAGGTACGCTGGACTTCAGGGCGGCTCAGGAGTTGGCAGACGAGTTGAGTGAGGTTAATGCAGTGCTGAAAGGCGTGGTTCGCTAGTCTATGCTGGCCAAGCGAATAATCCCCTGCCTCGATGTGACCGCCGGTCGTGTGGTCAAGGGGGTGAGTTTCGTCGAATTACGGGACGCTGGCGATCCTGTCGAGATTGCCCGGCGATACAATGAACAAGGTGCAGATGAACTGACATTTCTTGATATAACCGCCAGTTCAGATGATCGGGGCATCATTTTTCGCATAATCGAGCAAGTTGCATCGCAGGTATTCATCCCGTTGACTGTTGGGGGTGGGGTTCGTGAGGTAAGCGATGTGCGTAACTTGTTGAATGCCGGTGCGGATAAGGTCAGCATCAATACATCGGCAATATTGAATCCACAACTGGTAGCCGATGCTTCAGGGCGCTACGGCTCACAGTGTATCGTGGTGGCGATCGATGCCAAACAGGTAGGAGAGAACCGGTGGGAAGTCTTTTCTCACGGCGGGCGCAAAGCCACGGGTCTTGATGCTGTGGCGTGGGCCAAGAAAATGCAGGATCTGGGCGCGGGCGAAATTTTGCTGACCAGTATGGACAGGGATGGTCAGAAGAATGGTTTTGACTTGGCATTGACTCACACGATCACAGACGTACTGGATATTCCACTGATCGCAAGTGGCGGAGTGGGAAAATTGCAGCATCTGGTGGAAGGAGTGCAAAAAGGCGGTGCCGATGCAGTGTTGGCGGCAAGTATTTTCCATTTTGGTGAATTCACCGTGCAACAGGCAAAGCGATTCATGTCTCAGCATGGGATTGAGGTGCGGTTATGACACGGTGCGCGAAAGCGACGGGTGCGGGAATAACCGCTCGCACCTCCTCCCGCAAACGGCTGGCTGCGCCAGTAACGAGTCGGAGGTGCGTTTATGAATGAATCGTGGTTGAATAAGGTCAACTGGTCTGTCGATGGCTTGGTGACAGCCGTTGCGCAGGATGCGGTGACTGGCCGGGTATTGATGGTGGCCTGGATGGATCGTGATGCATTGAAATTGACCTGGCAAAAGAACGAGGCTGTTTATTGGTCGCGTTCACGCAAAAGACTCTGGCACAAGGGTGAGGAGTCGGGATTTATTCAAAAAGTCAAAGAAATCCGCCTTGATTGTGATGGCGACGTGGTGCTATTGAAAATCGAACAGCAGGGCGGTATTGCCTGCCATACCGGACGTGAAAGTTGCTTTTACAGCCGACTTGATCACGGGCAGTGGGTTGAGGTGGATCCGGTTTTGAAGTCTCCCGAAGAGATATACAAAAAATGAAACAAAATATTTTGGAAAGCCTGACCAGGACTCTGGAAGCGCGCAAGGACGCGTCGCCTGAAAGTTCTTATGTGGCAAAGTTGTTCAGCAAAGGCGAGGATGCCATCCTGAAAAAGATAGGCGAGGAGGCGACGGAAGTTATTCTCGCATGTAAAGCTGGTGATAAAAGTCATCTCGTGTATGAAACCGCTGATTTGTGGTTTCATTGTATGGTGCTCCTGGCCAAGCAGAATTTGAGTGTTGATGATGTGTTGGAAGAATTGGCACGTCGCGAGGGCTTGTCTGGTATAGACGAAAAAGCAGGCAGAAAGGAAAACAAGCCATGAGCGATTGTTTGTTCTGCAAAATTGTGCGCGGCGAGATTCCATGCAACAAGGTATATGAAGATGATAACGTACTGGCGTTTCATGACATCAACCCGGTCGCGCCGGTTCATTTTATGCTGGTGCCGAAAGAACACTTTTCTTCTTTGACAGAAGCCGGGGAGAATCACACCCTGCTATTGGGAAAATTATTATTGTTAGCGCCCAGACTGGCAAAAGAGCAGGGGTTGGACAATGGTTTTCGCACTGTTATAAATACAGGCAAGGGCGGTGGACAGGAGATATTTCATTTGCATATCCATGTCATCGGGGGAGGTAACATTCCACCTATGGTACGGCGAGACTAGAATTTAAGGAGAATATTATGGGTTCATTTAGCATTTGGCATTGGTTGATCGTGTTGTTGGTTGTCGTTCTGGTATTCGGAACCAAGAAGTTGCGCAATATAGGCGCTGACTTGGGTGGTGCGGTTAAGGGTTTCAAGGAAGGAATGCGTTCAGATGAGGAACCCAGCAAGCAAATCAATGAAACCGGACAAACCATCGAGGGCGAAGTGAAGGAAAAAAGTACTACTAGCCACTAAGCCGAATTTCCTGACTGCGCAAGATGTTCGATTTCAGCTTCCCCGAGTTGATGGTGATCATGGTGGTTGCACTAATCGTCATTGGACCGGAGCGATTACCAAAGGTAGCGCGCACCATGGGTCATTTTTGGGGCAGGGCTCAACGCTATATAAACGGTGTGAAAGCAGATATCGAGCGGGATATGGCGGTTGAGGAATTCCGTCAGTTGCAGAAAAAAATTCAGGAAGAAGCCGGTGAATTGGAAAAATCAGTAAATCAGGCGTCGCAGTCGATTGATAATCAGGTCCGGGAATTTAATGAAGAGGTGGAGCGCTCTTTGCCATCCGAGTCGAACATGCGATCCGAAACAAAATCGGCAATAGAATCATCTCCCACACCAAATCCAGATAAACCTACATGAGTACCGGAGCAAGCTTAATAGCCCATCTGCTAGAACTGCGGACTCGATTACTGCATGCTTCCGTGGCGTTACTTCTGGTGTTCATATGCCTTTTCCCGTTGGCTGATGTCCTGTACTCCTTGTTAGCCCAGCCTTTGCTGGCCAAACTTCCCAAGGGTGGGCAGATGATCGCGACGGATGTCACCACACCTTTCTTTGTCCCGCTCAAGGTCGCGATGATGGCTGCGTTCCTGATAACCCTTCCGTATATCCTTTACCAGATATGGAGATTTGTTGCGCCAGGTTTGTACGCACACGAAAAGCGATTGGTTGTGCCGCTGATTGTTGCGAGCACGTTGTTGTTTTTTTGCGGCATGTCGTTTGCCTATTTTGTAGTATTTCCGGTGGTATTCGGCTTTATCACCGCTGCGGCACCACATGGCGTGGCGGTAATGACCGACATCGACAAATATTTCAGTTTCGTGATCTCCATGTTCATGGCGTTTGGCATCACTTTTCAAGTGCCGGTTGCAGTCGTCTTGCTCGTGCGTATGAATATCGTCAGCGTTGAAAAGCTACGTGAGGGTCGCCCGTATGTGCTGGTGGGTGCTTTTGTCGTAGGAGCCATTTTTACGCCTCCGGATGTTGTATCCCAGTTCATGTTGGCGATGCCGTTATGGCTGCTCTACGAAGTGGGAATGGTGGTTGCATCATGGGTGGGCAAGGGTAAATCCGAAGCAACCGAAATACCCTGAGAACTTTACCTATTGCTGTTTGGGTAACGGACGCTTCCCGATTTTTACCTGCAAGTTTATGGGTGCACCGTCACGCATCAACTTGATCGCAGCGATCTTTCCGGGTGGCAGATTGGCAACAGTTTCCAGCATGCTGCTCCAACCGAGGATCGGATTGCCTTCTATCGCCACCAAGATATCCCCGGTTTTTATTCCTGCTTGAGCTGCAGGGCTATTACGTATCACTTCGGTGATCAGCACCCCTTTTATATCGCCCAGTTTAAAAGATTCTGCCAGCTCAGCGGTGAGTTCCTGTACACCCGCGCCTATCCATCCGCGAGTGACAGAGCCTGTCTGGATAATTTGCTCCATGGTTTTTTTTGCCACGCTGGCAGGTATGGCAAACCCGATACCCAGTGAGCCGCCGTTAGGTGAATAGATCGCACTGTTGATGCCAATCAGGTTGCCACTGCTGTCTACCAGCGCGCCTCCCGAGTTTCCCGGATTGATTGCAGCATCGGTCTGGATGAAACTTTCAAAGGTGCTAAGTCCCAAATGGTCACGCTTGAGAGCGCTGATGATACCCATTGTAACTGTCTGGCCAACTCCAAACGGATTTCCGATAGCCAGTACCAAGTCACCTACCTGGGCAAGTTCCGGGTTCCCGAATGTGATAGCCGGGATATTGCCTGGTAGGTCGATTTTGATCACGGCAAGATCGGTCTCAGGATCTGAACCTATAACATGAGCTTTGGCAGTTCGACCGTCGGCAAGGGCTACTTCTATCTGATCGGCAGTTTCAACCACATGATGATTGGTCAGGATGTAGCCATCGGTGCTGACGATGACGCCTGAACCAAGGCTGGAGCTACTTTGAGGTTCTGCATCTAACTGGTCACCAAAGAAAAACCTGAAGCGCGGATCTTCAAGAAAGGGGTTGGTTGGAGATTTGATTATGGTGCTGGTGAAGATATTCACCACGGTTGGCATGGCTTTTTTCGCGGCAACACTTAATCCGGTCAATGCTGTTTGTGGTGCTGCAGGTTGCGGCAGGTTTTCATAAAGTGTAACCACACCACTACGTGCTGCTGTAGGCAGCAACTCTGGTTTGAGCGTGTGGACGATGAATAGCATCGCAAGTGCGATGGTGACAGTTTGGGTAAACAGGAGCCAGTGTTTGCGCATGGTAATATTGACTCGAACAGTAATTAAATTAGGGGGAACTCATGCTACTTGAGGAGCTTAGGGATTATAACGCAACCCTGCTACAAACAGGTTTGTTCAAGGATTATTGCCCTAACGGGGTGCAAGTGGAAGGTCGTGCAAAAGTGCATCGAATCGCCACAGGAGTGACTGCTTCCCAACAAGTTCTGGATGAGTCCATCGCATGGGGTGCAGATGCAATTCTGGTGCATCATGGGTACTTTTGGCGCAATGAGGATGCAACCATTGTCGGTATTAAGAGGCGGCGAATCGGGCAATTATTGTGCAATGATGTAAGCCTGTTGGCTTACCATCTCCCGTTGGATGCGCATGCCGAACTGGGTAACAACGCTCAACTTGGCAAGTTACTGGATTTGAAAGTGCAGGGAAGGTTCGGGGATCAGAACATTGCATGGTTGGGGGAATTGGAACATCCCCAATCGCTTTCGCAATTTGCACAACAAATTGAGCATGGCTTGAGGCGTATTCCCCAAGTGATAGGTATTGGCTCGAGAAAAATAAGGAGAGTTGGGTGGTGCAGCGGCGGGGCGCAGGGATATTTCGACGCTGCAATCGATCAGGGTGTCGATGCTTACATCACTGGGGAGATATCCGAGCAGAATTATCATTTGTCCAATGAAACCGGAGTGGCCTTTATCGCGGCAGGGCATCATGCAACCGAACGTCTGGGTATCCAGGCGTTGGGTGAACATCTGGCAGGACGATTTAATCTTGAGCACCGTTTTTTTGATCAGGATAACCCGGTATAGATACTGGCCCACTTTGTTTGCTATCGCGGACTGTCGAAGATGCCTGATTGAGAAATTGCAATTCCAGCATAAGGTTTTGTCGTCGAGTTAATTACTCAGTGAGTTCGCGACGCATCTGCGCCAAGGTAGCTTTGATGTTGGAAGCGCCTGAGTTTATCGCGCCATTTGCTTGCTCCAGTAATTCATGATTTTCTCGTAGAAAAATCATTAGCAGGGATTCAGCCTCACTCAGGACGATTTCGGATTGCCGGGTAAATCTCAACAGAAAGTCACTTCGGCGCGGATAAAGCCTCGTCCATTGCCATGCCAAAAAACTTTCATTGCTTTGGAAGCCGGTATCCTGAAATGAATTTTTCAGTTTTCTTACGGCGGACAAACTGACTTGTTCAGTTGATGGTTGAGCGCCGCCCCACATCAATCCGAAATATATCCGCCATGAGCCCCCAAGAAATTGTTGCTCGATCATTGGTTGCAGAAAAATTTGCATCTCAGTAATCGGGTTGAGATGGATTCCTGTCAGACAGTTTTGTGCGTTTTTGTCTTCTGTGACAACGGCTGTCCATGGTAAGGAATTCTCGGAAATAAAATTTTGAAGGCGACTTCGGAAGTCTTTCCAGAAGCGATTATTTATCTGT
>JBGSMU010000079.1:0-39393 GCA_041739955.1 Gallionella sp.
GACCATCTTTGACTCGCTTGATCGCCAACTCCCTGAACTCGGCGGTGTATTCCTGCTTCGGTATTCTCTTCATCTGCTTCCTCCAAAAGTAACGTTAATTTTACGTCGCCCTTGGAAGACTATTTATCGGGGGAAGCTCAGACAAGCCGTTAGCAGCCCGGCGGGGTCGCGACTATAATGGCAACCTGGAAAAATCAATTATTCTCCATGCGACTTCTTTTAACACTGCTGCTCTTCTGTCTGCTGGTTCCCGGGATAAACACCGCGCAATCAGAACCTTTGCCTCCTCCCCCGGAATTGGCGGCCAAAGCATGGCTACTATATGACTACTCGGGCTCCAAGGTACTGGTGAACCACGATGGCGACGAGCGTCTTGAACCCGCTTCGCTGACCAAACTGATGACCGCCTATCTGGCATTCGATGCTGTCAAGCACGGAACGTTGGCGTTGAAACAGAAGTTGAATGTTCCGCAATCTGCGATACGCAACAATAGCGGCGAATCGCGCATGCTGCTTAAAGCCGGGCAAGAAGTCACCGTGAATGAATTGCTGCACGGCTTGCTGGTGGATTCTGGAAACGACGCGGCGATCACATTGGCACTCAACATCGCGGGCAGCGAGGCCGGTTTTGTCGACATGATGAATGATGAAGCCAGACAGCTGGGCATGAAAAACACTCATTTTGCCAATCCAACCGGTTTACCGGACGCACAGCATTTCAGCACCGCATATGACATCGCACTGCTCGCCACGGCTATCCTGCGCGATTATCCCCAGTACTATCCCATTTTCGGGCTGAAAGAATACACCTTCAACAACATCAAACAGGCCAACCGCAACTACCTGTTGTGGCTTGATCCTTATGCCGACGGCATGAAATCCGGTCACACCGAGGCCGCGGGATATTGTCTGGTGGGCTCCGCCAAGCGCGGCGATCATCGTCTGATCTCGGTGGTTCTGGGGACAAACACCGACCGATTGCGCGCCACAGAAAGCCAGAAGCTGCTGAATTACGGATTCCAGAATTTTGATTCCATACGCCTGTACAGTAAAAACGAGCCCGTCACCACGCTACGGATCTGGAAGGGTACCGAACCCCAGGTCGCCTTGGGATTCAGGACAGATCTGTACCTGACAATACCCAAGGGGTCATACTCACAACTCAAGGCAACCATAAAGACATCCCGGCCTCTCATAGCCCCGGTGATCGGCGGTCAACAGCTGGGCTTGCTCAACCTGACGCTGGCCGGGGAACCCTATGCGGAATTCCCGCTGGTCGCACTTGAAAGGGTGCAGATCACCAACGTCTTTTCACGCGGCTGGGATAGCTTGCAGCTGCTGTTCGAATAAGGAGCGTATATGACGATCTATCTGAACGGCCAGTACATGCCTATCGGTGAAGCAAAGGTCTCCGTGCTGGACAGGGGCTTCATTTTCGGCGACGGGGTATACGAAGTTATTCCCGTCTATTCGAGGAGAGCCTTCAGGCTGGAAGAACATTTGCGCCGCCTGCAGCACAGCCTTGACGGCATACGCCTGCCCAACCCCCATACCCCGCCGGAATGGGTGGATATCATCCGCAATATCATCGAACGCAATGAGGGCGAAGACCAGTATCTATATCTGCACATCACCCGCGGTGCGGCAAAACGCGACCATGCTTTTCCAAACCCCGCGGTCGCCCCCACGGTATTCATGATGAGCAACCCGTTGTCTTCCCCTCCCGCCGCCCTTCTGCAAAGCGGCGTGTGCGCGGTAACCGCCCAGGACAATCGCTGGCTACGCTGCGACATCAAATCCATCGCGCTGCTGCCCAATGTGTTGTTGCGCCAGGAAGCAGTCGATGCCGGATGTGCCGAAACCATCCTGATACGCGACAACGAATTCATGACCGAAGGTGCTGCCAGCAACATCTTCGTGGTAAAGAACGGCACGCTGATCGTGCCGCCAAAAGACAATCTGATGCTGCCCGGCATCACCTATGACGTGATCCTTGAGATCGCTGCCATCAACGATATCCCTTCTCTTGTGCGTAAAGTGAGTGTTGCCGAGGTATTCTCCGCGGATGAACTTTTGCTGACTTCCTCCACCAAAGAAGTCATCGCGATCACCACACTGGACGGTAAACCGGTCGGTACAGGGAAACCCGGCCCGATGTTCGCCAAGATGCACGGGCTATACCAGGACTTCAAACGCGATGTGATGCGAGCCCTTTAAAAAGACAGCCATGAATGAACAACCCGCCAAAGAACTGACCGCCAGCCTGATCGAGTATCCGTGCGAATTCCCGCTCAAGATATTCGGCCTGCAACAACCGGGTTTCGCGCAAGCCGTGCTGGAAGTCGTCTCCAAATATGATCCCGGATTCGCCGCCGCCAGCATGGAGATGCGGGCAAGCAAGAACGCGCGCTATCTCAGCCTTACCTGCACAATACAAGCGACCTCGCGCGAACAGCTCGACGCAGTGTATCAGGCGCTGTGCGATCATCCCTCTATTGTCATGGTGTTATGACCGAAGCCGAAAAAAGCACACCGACTGTCGGTAAGCATATCCCTCCACCGGTTATACACACGCTGGGGCTGGTCGATTACCAGCCCACCTGGGAGGCGATGCAGCGCTTCACCGCAGCTCGCGCCCCGGATGGCGAAATATCCGGAACGCGTGATGAAATCTGGCTGGTGCAACACCCGCCCACCTACACACAGGGATTGGCGGGCAAACCCGAACACCTGCTACACGACACCGGCATCCCTGTCGTTAAGATCGACCGCGGCGGACAGATCACCTACCACGGTCCGGGCCAGATCGTCGCCTACCTGCTGCTGGACATGCGTCGCTGGAAGATCAACGTACGCCAACTGGTGCGCCTGATGGAACAGGCTGTCATCGACCTGCTGGGTGAATATGGCGTGGCGGCACAGAGCCGCGAGGATGCGCCTGGCGTGTACGTCGCCGGCGCCAAGATTGCCGCGCTGGGGCTGAAGATCAAGAACGGTTACTGCTACCACGGCTTGTCCTTCAACGTGGACATGGATCTCACCCCTTTCGCCAACATCAACCCCTGCGGTTACGAGGGACTCAAAGTTACCCAGTGTTGCGAACTCGGCGTTACGGTTCCCATCAACGAACTGCAAGCCGAACTGGCACAAAACCTGATTCATGGATTACAACGGCATCTGGAAGAAAAACTATGAGCAACACCGAACACAAGCAAACCGGCAAAGACAAGACCGCGCGCAACCCCATTAAGATCGTCCCGCTGCAAGAACGCCTGCGCAAACCCGAATGGATACGCGTGAAGTCCGGTAGCGGGCAGGGCTATCACGATGTGAAGCGCATGTTGCGCGAACACAAACTGCACACGGTGTGCGAGGAGGCTTCGTGCCCGAACATCGGCGAATGTTTCGGCAAGGGCACGGCGACATTCATGATCCTTGGCGACGTCTGCACCCGGCGCTGCCCTTTCTGCGACGTGGCGCACGGTAAACCGTTGCCCCCCGACATCAAGGAGCCCGCCAACCTGGCAAGCTCAATCGGCTTGCTGAAACTCAAGTATGTGGTCATCACCAGCGTGGATCGCGATGACCTGCGCGACGGTGGCGCGCAACATTTTTCCGATTGCCTAAGCGCGATACGCGCCAGTTCGCCCGCGACCCGCCTTGAAATCCTGGTGCCGGATTTTCGCGGTCGGCTGGATGAGGCGCTGGACGCGCTTGCAGTCAGTTTGCCGGATGTGCTGAACCATAATCTGGAAACCGTGCCGCGCCTGTATAAACTGGCCCGTCCCGGCGCCGACTATGCGCATTCCCTGAAACTGCTCAAGGATTTCAAGACTCGCTTCCCGGGCATCCCGACCAAATCAGGACTGATGCTGGGGCTGGGCGAGACCGACGAGGAAGTACTGGATGTAATGCGTGACCTGCGCGACCACGATGTGAACATGCTGACTATCGGACAATATTTGCAACCTTCGGACGGACATTTGCCTGTATTGCGCTATGCGCCGCTGGAATCGTTCACGATGTTCGAGCAGGCCGCAAGGAAAATGGGGTTTGACCATGCTGCATGCGGCCCGATGGTGCGCAGCAGTTACTTTGCCGATGAACAGGCGCATCAGGCTGGTGTCGCCTCACGGTAGCGATATTTGATATAGGTCAATGTTCCCGGCTTCATTCGGAGTAAATTTGTCGCATCCATTTTTTCCCATAGGAGTTAATCATGAAATTTAAGTATCTGGCCGCAATGACACTGGCACTGTCCGTTTCCTCTATCGCAGTTGCCGCAGACAGCGGCGAAGATTTGCTGACGAAGAACAAATGCAGCGCTTGCCACAAACTGGACAAGAAAACCGTCGGCCCGTCGGTACAGGATATTGCGGGTAAGTACGCCGGCAACCATGATGCACAGGCGATGCTGGAAAAGAAAGTACGCGATGGTGGCGGTGGTGTCTGGGGCAAGATGCCGATGCCCAAGACCAAGGACTCTGTCAGCGATGATGACATCAAAGCGATGGTGAGCTGGATATTGTCATACCAGTAATGTTGCGAGCGCGATAACGACAAAGGCCAGCTTAACGCTGGCCTTTGTCGTTCTAGATATCGCTATCCTCAGGGACGCTCACCCATTTTCCTTTGCATCACTGCATCAAGTTCTTCGCGCGACACCTGCCCGTCCTTGTTGGTATCGATCTCTTCAAAACGCCTGGACAACCTTGGCATCTTTTCGACCTCGTCACGGCTGAGTTTGCCGTCGTTGTTGCTATCCGCCTTGTCAAAGCGACTATCCTTGACCTTCTTCAAGGTTTTCATATGGCCGTCCCGCATCTCATCACGGCTGAGTTTGCCGTCTCCATTGGCATCCATCTTCTGAAAATATTTTGTGTGCTCGGCATCGAATTCCGCCTTGGTGATGAAACCGTCGTTATTCGTATCCATGTCCTTGAAGTGCTGCTCCAATGGCGGCCCGTCTTTTTTCCAGCCTGATTCGGCGGGATCCGCGTAAAGCAAATTCGTGCCCAGGGTAAACAAAAAAACGACGGCAAGGTAATCAGCGGTTCTTTTCATGATCAGCTCCTAATTGGGTTTCGGAAGAATAAACAGTATTCGGGTGCCTACCCTATCCGGCACATAGCGGCACGCTAGCGCAGTTTAGCACTCGTAAATCAATGTCCCAAAATGAGGTAGCACGATACTGTTGCCCTGCATCTGCAGGTTATAATCCACCCACTTTTTTAGCTGTATCCCCAATGAATATTTTTTACGAAGAAGACGGCGGTTTCAAAGTCGGCAGCGTCATGGCCGATAACACCACGTCCCTGCAGGTCGAAAGCCTTTCCGGCAAGCGCAGTAAAGTCAAAGCCGCCAATGTGCTCGTGCATTTTGTCCAGCCGCCCTTGCAGGAATTCATCCCCCAGGCCGAATCGCTGGCGGATGGGATCGAAGTCGATTTCCTTTGGGAATGTTGCCCGCCTGACGAGTTCGGTTTCGAGCAGATCGCCGCCGAGTATTTCGGTCATACGCCCAATTCGATCGAGTCCGCCGCGATCCAGATACGCCTGCATGGCGCGCCTATCTATTTTCACAAGAAAGGCAAAGGACGTTATCGCGCCGCGCCTCCCGATGTACTGAAAGCCGCACTTGCCGGTGCGGAAAAAAAACGCCAGCAGTTGGCGTTACAGACACGTATGACAGAGCAGCTTATCGCGTCCGAACTTCCTGCCGAGTTTGTACAACACCTTGAACAGTTGCTCTACAAGCCGGACCGCAACACCCTGGAAACAAAAGCGCTGGAAGCCGCCTGTGCCGCAACGCATCTTTCCGCCCCCCACCTGCTGCATCAGTGCGGTGCGATCCCTTCCACCCACGCCTACCATCTGCAGCGTTTCCTTCATGAGCATTTCCCCAAGGGCACTGATTTTCCAGCAGTCGAGCTGAGCTCATGGGACGAGTTGCCTCTGGCGAATGTGAACGCCTTCAGCATAGATGACGCCACCACGACCGAGATCGACGATGCGTTTTCGGTGGAAAAGCTGGCCAACGGAAACTGGCGTATCGGCGTTCATATCGCGGCACCCACACTCGGCCTGCCGCGCGATTCCGGGGGTGACAAGATCGCGGCACTAAGGTTATCCACCGTATATATGCCGGGCAACAAGATCACGATGTTGCCCGACAATGTGGTACAGGCCTTTACCCTTTGCGCCGACCGGGTGTGCCCCGCATTGTCGATGTATAACGAGATCGATGGCGAGACGCTCGAACTTTTATCCCACGAAAGCCGCGTCGAACGCATCCATATCGCCGCCAACCTGAGGCATGACACGCTGGAGCCTTTGTTCAACGAGGAGACTTTGGCCGCGGGCAAGCTCGATTACCCCTATGCCAACGAACTCGCCCTGCTTTGGAAGCTGACATTGAAGCTCGAGGCTGCACGCGGCAAACCTTCCGACAACAGTACCCAGCAGATCGATTACAACTTCCATGTTGAAAACGACCATGTCAGCATCACCCAAAGACGCCGCGGTTCGCCTATAGACAAGGTGGTTTCGGAGCTGATGATCCTGGTGAACAGCGAATGGGGCAAACATCTCGATGAGCACGGCTTTGTCGGTATCTACCGCACCCAGCAGGGCGGCAAAGTGAAGATGAGCACCGTTGCAGCACCACATCAGGGCTTGGGTGTCGCCCAGTATATGTGGTCTAGCTCCCCGTTGCGCCGCTACGTGGACATGGTGAACCAGCGCCAGATCATCTCGATGCTGCGTGACGAGCCACCTGTCTATCCCAAGAACGACGAGGCGCTTTACACCACGATGCGCGACTTCGACACGATGTATAGCATCTACAACGAATTCCAGCGAGGGATGGAACGATACTGGTGCCTGCGCTGGCTGCAACAGGAAAATGTAAAACAGCTGGAAGCCGTCGTCCTCAGGGAGAATCTGGTAAAACTGACCGGCATCCCGCTTGTTTTCAAGGTGCACTCCCTCCCCGAGCTTCCGGCCAATACCCGCGTACAATTGGACATTACTTCGATCGATCTGCTTGATCTGGATATCGCGACACGATTTGTCGCCAAGCTGGAGGAGGAACCTGCTTGAAGGCTGCACCAAAAATCGGGATCGCCGTGGTCACTCAATTCCTGATGTCATCGATTTCTTTTTCGATGGCCTTCTCTGTCGTCTTTCATGCCTTCGCCCTGTTCGGCGTCGCGCTGGTGTTGCCCGATCCGCGCAATACATTGAACCCCGACCAGCCCCTGCAAGTCGTGCTGGTCAACAGCAAATCCGAATCCAGACCCGTCAAGGCGGACGCGCTTGCCCAGGCCAACCTTGACGGCGGCGGCAATACTGAAAAAGACCACAGGGCCAAAACACCGCTGCCCAACATACGCGATGACGAAAAGTTCTCTCCGGAGAAGAATGCCAAAACCGTTGCCCAGCTTGAAAAGGAAACCAAGCGGATGCTTGCCAGGTTGAAAAGCGACCACAAGATAATCCAGCCTGAGATCAAGAAACATAAGAGTGATGCGCCCAACTCCGGTGAAGACCTTGTGCAAAAGTCGCTGGAAATCGCCCGGCTTGAGGCCCAGATCGAACAGAACATCGACACCTATCAAAAGATGCCGCGCCGAACGTTCATCGGTGCGCGGACCCGGGAATATCGCTTCGCACAATACATCGAGGATTGGCGTGTCAAGATCGAACGCATCGGCAACCTGAATTACCCTGAACAGGCGCGTCGCGACAAGATCTACGGCAAGTTACAACTCACCGTATCAATCAACAAGGACGGCAGCATAGAGTCTATCGAAGTCAGCAAGTCTTCCGGTCAGCGCATACTCGATGCGTCTGCGATGCGCATCGTCAAGCTTGGTGCACCCTATTCCCCGCTCCCCCCCAGCATCACCAAGGACACCGACATTCTGCACATCACCCGCACCTGGACATTCACATCGTCTGACCGGCTGGAGAGCGAATAATCATGACCGACAAATACGCCGTCATCGGCAACCCCATCGCACACAGTAAATCACCGCAGATACACAAGATATTTGCGGAGCAGACCGGGCACGACATCAGCTATGAAGCCATCCTTGCACCGCTGGATGGTTTTGCTGCGACTGTCGAACGTTTGCGGGCTGAAGGTTATAAGGGATGCAATATAACTGTACCGTTCAAGCATGAAGCATGGCATTTGGGAGCATTGACCCCGCGTGCCCTGGAAGCTGAAGCCGTCAATACTTTGACATTTAAAGGTGATATTTTTTTCGGTGACAACACTGATGGTGCAGGTCTGGTAACAGATATCGAAAAGAACCTTCATATCATGCTGAAAGGCAAACGCATCTTGCTTATCGGGGCTGGCGGTGCGGCCTACGGGGTGCTGCATCCGCTACTTGATGCTTCTCCCTCTTCTCTGGTCATTTACAACCGCACCTTGGAAAAAGCCCATAACCTGAAGAAGACCGTTGAGCAACACGACAAGTTTCGGCTTTTCTCACTAAAAGCAGTTGAGTTCGGAAAACTAGGAGACGCGCAATTTGATGTAGTCATCAATGCAACTTCTGCCGGCCTGACTGATAGCGAAATTCCATTGCCCGAAACCCTTTTTGCCCCCGGCGCACTTGCCTACGACATGATGTACGGCCGCGAAACACCGTTCATGAAATTTGCTCGGAAACACGGCGCACAAGTTTCCGACGGCCTCGGCATGCTGGTCGAACAGGCTGCCGAAGCATTTTTCATCTGGCGCGGTGTACGTCCCGAAACCGCACCAGTCATCGCCGCACTCCGCAAGTAACATGAAAAAATGGCCGCGCAAGATGATCCCGCAGGGGTGGTTTTGGCGTGTGTTGCTGATTTCGCTCGCGCTGATCTTGCTCTACCAGGTCTGGCTGTTCGCGCATATCTGCTGGTGGATCAAATTCAACCCGTCCAGCAGCGCGTTCATGGATACTCGCCTGGAGATGATGCAGGACAAGAATCCCGATGCCGAGCTGCGGCACAAGTGGGTGCCTTATTCAAAAATCTCCAACCATCTCAAACGCGCGCTGATCGCGGCGGAAGATGCGCGTTTTGTCGACCACGAGGGATTCGACTGGGAAGGCATCCAGAAGGCCTATGAAAAGAATCTCAAGAAAGGCAAGATCGTCGCGGGTGGCTCCACGATCAGCCAGCAATTGGCCAAGAACCTGTTTCTGTCCACCAAGCGCACACCCTGGCGCAAACTTGAAGAAGCCATGATCACTGTCATGCTGGAAGCGGTGATGGATAAGCAGCGTATCTTCGAGATTTACCTGAATGTGATCGAGTGGGGGGACGGGGTGTTCGGAGCAGAAGCTGCTGCCCGTCATTACTACCACACAAGTGCGGGACAGCTTTCCGCAGCACAAGCGGCAAGCCTTGCAGCGATGGTACCCAACCCGCGTTATTACGAGACGCATCGCGGCGCGATCGGCCTGCAAAAAAAGACCCTAATCATTATCGGACGTATGCCCACGGCGGAAATTCCCTGACAACCTTTTGGCGATTTCTTTACAATAGCGCGCGATTAATAAGATACGCCCCATGACAGACATCGGCCAGAATGAGCACCACTACACTGAAAACGTGCAGGATCACCTCAAGCAGGTAGAGTCCCTGCTGCACAAGCACGCCCTGCTGGAAGAATTGATACACCGTCAGGAGTTGCCCCGTGAAGACCGTCACACCCTGGTCGACACGCTGATACACAAACAGCATATTGCCGAACTTCAACGCAAGCTTGACGGCATGCATTCCGCCGATATCGCCTACATTCTTGAAGCACTGCCGTTGGAACAGCGCATGCTGGTCTGGAACATGGTCAAGGCAGATCGCGACGGCGACATACTGATCGAAGTCTCGGATGCGGTTCGCGAATCGCTGATCGCCTCGATGAATCTTGACGAATTGCGCGCAGCGGCTGGACAACTGGATACCAATGAGCTCGCGGATCTGGCACCTGATCTCCCCCAGAATGTGATGCGCGATGTATTCCGCTCGCTTTCAATTGAAGAACGCGAGCAGCTGCGTGAGGCGATGTCTTATTCGGAAGACTCCGTGGGCGCGCTGATGGACTTCAGCATGATCCAGGTTCGCGAAGATGTCACACTGGAGGTTGTTTCCCGCTACCTGCGCCGCTTCGACGAATTGCCTGACCACACCGACCAGGTCTTTGTCGTAGACCGCGACGATCATTTCAAGGGAGTTTTGCCGATCAATCTTATCGTCGTCAACGAGCCCGAGTTGATTGTCGGCAGCCTGATGCTGACCGATACCATAAAACTTCACCCCGAAGACAAGGCGGATCAGGCGGCACAAGCCTTTGAGCGGTATGACCTGGTCTCCGCGCCTGTGGTTGAAGAGGACAACAAACTGGTCGGTCGCGTTACGGTGAATGTGGTATTGGACTTCATACGCGAGGAATCCGAAAACGATCTGCTCAATCAGGCCGGCCTGCGCGAAGAAGAAGATATTTTTGCATCAGTCTGGAAGTCGGCCCAAAACCGCTGGATGTGGCTGGCCGTCAATCTAGGCACTGCTTTCTTTGCGTCCCGTGTTATCAGCAACTTTGAGGGCACAATAGAAAAGATCGTTGCCCTGGCTACCCTCATGCCAATAGTCGCCGGAATAGCTGGTAACTCGGCAAACCAGACAACTGCAATCATCATACGGTCGCTTGCTCTCGGACAAGTTACCCAAGGCAATGCACGCCGACTTCTTATCAAGGAACTGGCGATTAGCGCGCTGAATGGGGTGGTATGGGGCGGTGTAGCAGGATACTTTGCTTATTTCCTGTATCACAGTGTGTCGCTGGGTATCGTGATGACCAGCGCGATGTTGCTCAATCTTGTCGTGGGCGCCACAGCAGGGCTGGCTATTCCACTCGCGATGCAAAAACTGGGACGCGATCCGGCGATAGGATCGAGCGTGCTGATAACCGCACTTACCGACAGTGGCGGATTCTTTATCTTTCTTGGATTGGCAACGATCTTCCTGATTTAGACAACTTCGCCTGACGAACTAACGTCATGGAAATTTCCGGAGGGACAAAGAAACGTCCCGAAGGAAACGGGATACTGACCTTCTGAACGCTCAAAAAGGGCGGGGACGCAAATAACCTCGCCCTTGCGAGGCAGAATTAAGCGCCCAAAATTCCCTTGCCTGCTGGCTTTTTAGCTGCTGGCTTTTTGGCTGCTGGCTTTTTAGCTACAGCTTTTTTAGCGGCTGGCTTTTTGGCTACAGCTTTTTTAGCTACGGGCTTTTTTGCTGCGGGCGTCTTTGATGTTGCCATTTTAATTCTCCATGAAAAAATTAGAACTTTCTATATGACTCACTACACACCCAAACGCCCCGTATAAAGCTTAAGACGCTTGCGGCATCGGTACTGTATCCACGTTTAAAAAATCGCGCAACAAATTTCGTGAATTTATTTCAATAAATCTGCAACTACCCGCCGACGGTTTTTTCCCCCGCGTACAGTTGCATCAAAGTTTCCCGTTCGCGTATCAGGTGAGCAACATCACCATCCACCATAACCTCCGCGGCACGCGGGCGGGTGTTGTAATTTGAACTCATACTCATACCATACGCGCCCGCCGAACATACAGCCAGCAATGATTCCGGGCCGATTGCAAGTTCGCGCGAGTGACCGAAAAAGTCACCGGTTTCGCAGATCGGGCCAACCACCTCGTAAGTTTCCGACGTTAATTGCCCGCGTTCAACCGCTAGAATCTCATGGTATGCATCATACAAAGCCGGACGCATCAGATCGTTCATCGCGGCATCAACGATCGCAAAATTTTTCTCTTCGCCGTGTTTGAGATATTCGACACGCGTCAGCAACACACCCGCATTACCGACCAGTGCCCGTCCGGGCTCCAGTATGATTTTTTCCTGCCGCCCTTTCAGAACAGACATCAGAGCACCGATATAATCGGCGATCTTCGGCGGGCTCTCCTTGTCATACCTGATCCCCAGGCCGCCGCCCAGATCCAGGTGTTCCAGGTGTATTCCTTCTTCAGCCAACTTGTCCACGAGCGTCAGGACTTTTTCTGCCGATGCAATGAACGGACTGGTCTCGGTAAGCTGCGAACCGATATGGCAATCCATGCCGGTAATACGAATGTTGTCCATCTCCCGCGCCTTGCGATACAGACCGATTGCTTCGTTGTATGCCACACCGAATTTGTTCTGCTTCAGACCGGTGGATATATAGGGATGAGTTTTGGCGTCGACATCGGGGTTCACCCGCAGGCTGATCGCAGCAACTTTGCCCATGCTTGCGGCTACTTCATTCAGGCGCTCGAGTTCGGCGGCAGACTCTACATTGAAGCAAAGGATATTGGCATCCAGTGCCATGCGCATTTCCTCAACGCTTTTACCAACGCCCGAGAACACCACTTTTCGTGCATCGCCACCCGCTGCCAGTACGCGCTGTAACTCGCCCCCGGAAACAATATCAAAACCGGCGCCCAGACGCGCGAACACATTCAGCACCGCCAGGTTGGAATTGGCTTTTACCGCGTAGCAGATCTGATGTTCCCTGCCCTGCAAGGCCGCCGAGAATTGCTGGTACGCATCAATCAGGGCAGCGCGCGAATATACATAGCAGGGGGTGCCGAATTTTCTGGCGATATCATTCAAAGACATGCTCTCTGCGAACAGACTGTCATTCTGATAACGGAAATAATCGCTCATGGCTGTGCTTCCTGTACGGGTTGTTCGGGAACAGCTTTTACACCATTATCATGCGGAGGCAATATAAGCGCGCCTTTACGGCCGCACCCCGTCAAGACAACAAGCAAGATCAACATCAGCCCAACGATACGCATGGCATTATTCTTTCAGTAAATTCAATGGGCGCGATTATATGACGGAATGCGAATTCGGCAGCCTGGCCGATGATGTACCACCCGCTATTCAGGTTGATGCCGGACAATTTGAAGAGTGCCAAACGGAAGGTGTTGATTCGTGCTGGTTCATCTTGGAGGAGACTACCGGAAAGCGCGTTCTCCGCTTGGCAGATTGAACTCTATAACCGATTGGGCAATTTGGGAATGCGGCAAATTGTCGCATGCTCGGTTAACCGGCTCCTATTCGGAAACACCGTAATCGCGCAACTCGGCACGGGACTTTCTGTAATCCGGGCACATATTTTCCACTACGCTCCAGAATGCGGGCGAGTGATTCATCTCTACCAGATGTGCCAACTCATGCACCACCACGTAATCGATCAGGTGCAGCGGCATCTTCACCAGTTGCCAGTTCAATCTCACCACACCCTGTGCAGTACAGTTACCCCATTGCGTGGAAGCAGAAGTCAGCTTGATCTCACGCGGCTGTACTCCCATTAGCGGCGAAAAATATTCCACGCACTCATTGAAAACTCGCATGGCTTCGATCTTGTACCAGCGCATTACCGCCTTCTCGATTTGATCTGCATCGGCATCCGTGCCGACCGGCACGGACAAAGTTTCGCCTTGCAGTACTGCCAGCCTGCCGCGCACCTTCTGGGCCAATACCAAAACGAAATCTTCACCGCGGAAAGGGATGCTCGCACCGTCCGCCCATACGATAGCAACTGTCTTCCTCGACTTCCAACCGTCCAGTTTAGC
Source organism: Gallionella sp. (assembly GCA_041739955.1). GTDB lineage: Bacteria > Pseudomonadota > Gammaproteobacteria > Burkholderiales > Gallionellaceae > Gallionella. Next base: position 13,640 of record JBGSMU010000079.1, read on the forward strand.
TACTACCCAGTTTGCCTTTTCCTGCAACACGCTTTGCAGCCACTTTTCGGACGCACGCACGGGCACGCTTACTGTCAGACCGTGGTCGTCGATACGCAAGCCGATGCTGCGGCGTTTTTTGCTTCGCTTCAGGGTATACGGAATATTTTTACCGGCAAGCAGGGTTTCGCGTTTTTCAATATCGGGCATCACCTGATCACGCATACTCTTGTGCCTCAGTGAGTGAGCAACTGTATCTCACTCTCGATCCACGCCTCCACTTCGGCATTGATCTCTTCTGCCTTGCGGCCCTGTGTCGCAATCGGTTTACCTATACTCATGGTAATCAGGCCGGGATGTTTGCTGAACGCGTTTCGCCCCCACAGACGGCCTGCATTGTGGGCCACCGGTATCACCGGCGCACCGCTGCCGGCAGCCAGCAACGCGCCGCCAATCTTGTACTTGCCCCGCTGCCCATACGGTATGCGCGTACCTTCGGGGAAGATCACCACGCAGAAGCCCTGAGCAAGACGCTCCTTGCCCTGCTTGAGCAGCTGCTTCATCGCGCCTTTGCCATCGCTGCGCTTGATCGCGATCGGGCTGGTCAGCGCCAGCGCCCATCCGAAAAAAGGTATCCATAACAACTCGCGTTTCAACACCCACACCTGGGGCGGGAAAATCTTTTGCAGCGCCAGCGTCTCCCAAGCCGACTGGTGTTTGCACAATACGATGCACGGCTCCTTGGGAAGATTCTCGATACCTTTCACTTCGTGTCTTATTCCGCACACGGCTTGCAATATCGGCAGCATCATTTTTGCCCATAACGAGATAAAACGATAACGAGTCAGCCGGCCAAATGGAAATGTCAGCAACGCTACCAGCGCAAATATAGGTGTGATGACCAACTGCAAGATCAGGAACAAAAGAGAGCGAACAGCGAGCATATCAATCCGTCATACCTTCAACAAATCCGCAACCACCGCTGGCAGATCGTCAAAAACCAATGTTCCCTCAGGCAAGCCGCCTGCTGTCTGGGTCTTCATGCCTTTGCCGGTAAGCACGAGATAAGGTTGCGCGCCAAGTGCGGCTGTGGCCTCCAGATCCCGCAATGAATCTCCTACTGCGGGGACACCCGCAAGATCGGTGTTAAATCTCGCGGCGATCTCTTCTATCATCCCGCTCTTCGGCTTGCGGCAGTTGCAATCACTCTCACTGGTGTGCGGACAGAAGAATACCGCGTCGATGCGTGCCCCGACCAAAGCGCATGCCTTGTGCATCTTGTCGTGTATTGCATTCAGCATATGCATGTCGAACAAGCCCCGGCCTACACCCGACTGGTTGGTCGCGACCACCACGCGATAGCCGTCCTGATTCAGGCGCGCGATCGCTTCCAGACTGCCGGGCAACGGCTTCCATTCTTCCGGATTCTTGATGAACTGGTCGGAGTCCTGATTGATCACGCCGTCGCGGTCAAGGATGATGAGTTTCATGTTTGCATTGGTGAGTTGTTAGTTGTGGGTCGTAAGCGGGAAGTCGTTGCGCGGTTTTACTAACCACCTCCTGCTTCCTGCTTTCCATATTCCTTAAGCCGCCAATTTGGAAATGTCCGCAACCTGATTCATCAGCTTGCCCAGTTGCTGTAGAAGTGCGGCGCGATTCAAGCGCAGATCCTTTTCCTCGCACATCACCATGACCTTCTCGAAGAAGTCATCGATGAACGGCTTGAGAGTCACCAGCGCGCGCAGATTCTGCCCGTAATCTCCGAGCGCTAGACAACCCTTGGCGAGTGGCGTGATGTCCTGTATCGCCTGGTACAAGTCCCGCTCGGCGTCTTCCTTCAACAATGCGGTCTTAACGGTTGCATCCTTCAGGTCTGCGCCCAGCTCTTCCTGGTTCTTGCGCATGATGTTCTGCACGCGCTTGTTGGCTGCCGCCAGATCTTTTGCGACATCCAGCGCGGCAAAGCTGCGTACACCTTCCAGTCGCGGCAACGCTTCGTGTAACCGCCCGTTCAGCATGGAAAGCACCGCCTCGATGTGCGATACCTCAAAACCCCGGTCGCGCAGATAACCGCGCAGACGATCCAGCATGAACGTCTCTACATCCTTCGCCACCGTCGCGCTCAACATACCCGACGGGAAGTTTTCCGCTGCTGCCTTGAGCAACGCGCCCAGCGGCAGATCCAGCGGGGTCTCGATCAGGATACGCAATATACCCAAGGCATGGCGGCGCAACCCGAACGGATCCTTGTCGCCGGTGGGCACCTGTCCGACACCGTAGATACCGACCAGTGTTTCCAGCTTGTCGGCCAGCGCCAACGCGCATGAGATTTTTCCGTCGGGCAAGGAGTCTCCGGCAAAACGCGGGTGATAGTGTGCCTCGATCGCGTCCGCGACCTCCGGTTTTTCGCCGTCATGCAGTGCGTAGTAACGCCCCATGATGCCCTGCAATTCCGGGAACTCTCCCACCATGTCGGTGAGCAGGTCGGCCTTGGACAATTTTGCCGCCCTTTCCGCATCCGCCTTGTCCGCCTCCAGCAGGCGCGCGATGGTGCCGGCCATTTCGGAGATGCGCTCGACGCGCTGTAACTGGCTGCCCAGCTTGTTGTGGTACACCACGTTGCCCAGTTTTTCGACGCGCGATTCCAGCGTCTTCTTGCGATCCTGGTCGAAAAAGAATTTTGCATCCGCCAGGCGCGGCCGCACCACGCGCTCGTTGCCGCCGATCACCAGGCTGGCGTCATCCGGACGGATGTTGGAAACGATCAGGAACTTGTTGGTGAGTTTGCCTTCACCATCCAGCAGCGGGAAATATTTCTGGTTCGCCTTCATCGTCAGGATCAGGCATTCCTGCGGCACTTCAAGGAATTCCTCTTCAAACTTGCCAACCAGCACGTTGGGACGTTCGACCAGCGCAGTCACCTCATCCAGCAGATCGTCGTCATCGATGGGCTTAAGGTCTTCTTGGGCAGCGGCGGCCGCAAGCTGGCGCTGGATATCGGAACGGCGCGCGCTGAAACTGGCGATCACCGCGCCCTCATCCTCGAGCTGCTTCGCGTAACTGTCGGCATCCTTCAACACCACCATCAGACTGTTGGACTCGAAGCGATGACCCTGGGTTGAACTACCCGCCTTTAGACCCAATGCGGTGACCGGCACGACCTTGTCCCCGTACAATGCGACCAGCCCGTGCGCGGGACGAACGAAGTTCACGCTGGTCCAGCCGTCTTCAAGCTGGTAACTCATCACCTTGGGGATCGGCAATTTCGTGATCGCTTCTTCCAGCGCCTTCTGCAATCCTTCGGCCAGCGTTGCGCCTGTCACGATACTTTCAAAGAACAGCGCTTCCGCTTTGCCGTCTTGAACGTGCTTGAGTTCCGGCACCACCGAGGCGTCCACGCCCAGACCGGCAAGTTTTTTCAGCAATGCCGGCGTGGCTTGACCGTTCGCATCCAACCCGACCGAGACCGGCATAAGCTTTTGCGTGATCGGCCTGTCCATCGCCTGGTCGGCGACATTGGTGATGTGTACCGCCAGGCGCCGGGGCGATGCAAATGAAGTGACATCCGCATCGTCCTTGACCAGATCCTGAGTTTTCAGGCTCGTTGCCAGTGTCTCCGCAAAACTTTCGCCCAGCCTCTTCAGCGCCTTGGGCGGCAACTCTTCGACGAATAGTTCGACCAGCAGATTCTTCGTCATTTTGCCGCTCCTTCGGGTGCCGCTTTTGCAGCGGCACTTTTCTCGATCTGTGCAAGCACTTCATCCGCCCATTCTTTCAGTGCCATCGGGAAGCCCATCCGAGCGCGGCTGTCAAAATAACTTTGCGCGACACTGCGCGCCAGATTGCGGATGCGCCCGATATAACCGGCGCGCTCGGTCACCGAGATCGCGCCGCGCGCATCAAGCAAATTGAAGGTGTGCGCCGCCTTCAGCACCTGCTCATAAGCAGGCAGCGCGAGTTCATTTTCCACCAGGTGTTTGGCCTGCTTCTCATACGCGGAAAATGCGGAAAGCAGGAACTCCACATCACTGTGCTCGAAGTTGTAGGTGGACTGTTCCACTTCGTTCTGGTGATACACGTCGCGATACGTCACACCCGGCGTCCAAGTCAGATCGAACACGTTGTCCACGCCCTGCAGATACATCGCCAGCCGCTCCAACCCGTAGGTGATCTCGCCGGTGATCGGTTTGCAGTTGATGCCGCCGACCTGCTGGAAATAAGTGAACTGTGTCACTTCCATGCCATTCAGCCAAACCTCCCAGCCCAGCCCCCACGCGCCCAGCGTCGGGTTCTCCCAGTCGTCCTCGACAAAGCGGATATCGTTCTGCTTGAGGTCGAAGCCCAGCGCTTCCAGCGAACCGAGGTACAGGTCGATGATGTTCGCGGGCGAGGGTTTCAGTACCACCTGGAACTGGTAGTAATGTTGCAATCGGTTCGGGTTCTCGCCGTAGCGTCCGTCCTTGGGGCGGCGCGAAGGCTGCACATAAGCTGCCTTCCAAGGCTCGGGCCCAAGCGCGCGCAGAAAAGTCGCGGTATGCGAAGTGCCCGCCCCGACTTCCATGTCGTAAGGCTGCAGCAACGCGCAACCCTGCTGGTCCCAGTAATTCTGTAGTGTCAGGATGATTTGTTGAAATGTAAGCATCTAATGACTTTATGCAATTGCAAAGAGCCGCATTTTACTGTGTTTCGGACCGCTTGTAGCTATTGAATGGAGTTGACGAACAGATTCAAAGTACAGCCAAGCATGTGTGGTGAATCCAATATAATATTTTGCGGCTGCCCGTATTAATATCCGCATACGGATAGACTAATTCGCCAGAATAATTTTGGCGTAAATGGAGTAAACGGTAATGTCAATAAATAGTCAAAATCTTACGAGGTTTCTAATATCAATCACACTATGGGTGATACTCGGGTGGTTTTCAGACTTTTCGTATGGACAAAGCGATTTGCGCATTCCTCCTATTCGAGATGTTATTCTTGATAGCCATATTGAACAGCCTGTCGATCTTGATAGAGTTCAAGATAATTTTGCAGTATCCACCTACATTTCAGCTGTTACTCAAAAAATTGAACGCATCATATTCTCTTGGCCCAAAAATGAGCTTGGACATCGTATTTACGGATCAATAACCGTCGTTTCTATAATAAGCGTCGACGGCTCCCTTTTGGATGTCTATCCACGCCGAACGAGTGGCAATAAAAAACTAATAGATGCAGCTCTCAAAATAGTTAAACTGGCAACGCCATTTCCTCCGCCTCCTCAGTCGATTTTGCAACTTCAAAAAAGTGTGCGATTTAGCAGGACATTTCACTTTGAATAAAAATGGGTTTTTAACCGTAGGAATATGCTTTCGAATTTGTCATAAATTAACGAATCATCTGTTATCGGGGTAATCCATCAAGTAATACGGCCATTTTAAACTGCTCGAATCAAGGCCAGCTTTTTTTCCCGCGACAAACATTTGATCTCCATCTCCCGTTTCGAAGCTGCTGACCGATCCGCACATGGCTCGGCATACACCAGCTCCACCGGCAACCGCACCCTTGTATATTTCGATGCTGTACCGCCGTTATGCGCAGCGAGACGTTTGTCCAGGTCGTTGGTGATGCCGCAGTACAGACTGTCGTCGGCGCAACGCAGCAGGTAACAAAACCATCCCATGACACCGCTCATGGTTCAACATAGTCACCACGAAGGGTGGATTTGTTTTGCGCTCTTCTGACCCAGGCGTAAGCAAGCATCGCGATCATCAGCAACAAGACTGCAGCATTGCCCCAGCGTGCATAAGGCGTGAGGCCCTGGTAGCCCTGCACCATACCTTCAAGGACGCCCTCTTCGTGCTGTGGCAACTGCTCCACTACCCTGCCGTCCCTGTCGATGATGGAGGTCACGCCGGTGTTGGTGGCGCGCAACATCATGCGGCCGGTCTCCATCGCGCGGAATTGCGAAATCTGGTTATGCTGTTCTGCGGCATGTGATTCGCCGTACCACGCATCGTTGGTGAAGTTGACCAGCATCGTGGCCTGCGGCAAAGAGCGGATGATCTCCTCGCCGAAAACGTCCTCGTAGCAGATGTCTACCGCGATACGCTGACCCGCGACTTCAAGCGGTGCCTGCACTTCATCGCCGCGTCCGAGGTCGCCCATCGGGATGTTCAATACAACATTGATGAACCAGCCGAGCAGCGGGCGCAGCGGGATGAATTCGCCCAACACTACCAGGTGATGCTTATGGTAATACTGCTCCTGTGACGAACCTGTGGAGAACACGCTGTTGTAGTAGCTGCCGTTGTTGTGCACGAAGGAGCCGATCAGGATATCGCCCGCATTTTCCCTGGCATGGTTGCGCAATTGCCCGATCAGTTGGGGTGGCACATCGGAACGCAACATCGGGAACGCGGTCTCCGGCAGAACGATCAGGCGGGTATGGCTTTCCAGCGCGAGTCGGCGATAGGTTTCCAGCGAATTGATCAGCGCGTCTTCTCTGAATTTGAGGCTCTGTGAGATGTTGCCCTGCACCAGTGCAACGCTTATCGGCTCTCCTTGCGGCTGTGTCCAGCTGATAAAGCGCAGAAGGGCACCGCCCAGCCACAGCGTGATGAATATCGACAGCGCGATCAGCGCTGTGTTGGCTTTAAGGTCATATGCCCTGTGTATTCCGAAAGAGGAAATTGCCTTTGCATCGTCGGGACGGACAAAGATCACCGGTGAAACCGCACGCACCAACAGGGCAATCAAACCGGCGCACACCGCCGCAACCAGCGACACTCCGTAAGCGCCAACCACCGGTGCATAGCCGGCAAGCGCACTGTCGCTATGCGCGTACCCCAGCGTCAGCCACGGAAAGCCGGTGAAGATCATGCCGCGCAACCATTCAATGAGTACCCAGATCGCGGGCATCACCAGCACCGGTCGCAGCATGGTGGAAGCCGGAATGCGCGCCTGCAGATATCCTGCAAGTGCGGTGAACAACGCAAGGAAGGCGGCGAACAACGCTGTCGCGGGCGCTGCCAATAGCAGAGGCATGTCACCGTAATCGTGCAGCGCGATGTAGATCCAGCTTATGCCCGCGCCGAACAATCCAAGACCGAACATGAAACCTATCCGTACTGCCGCTCGCGGTGAAGCCGCCCGCATCCACAACACGAACAGCAGCGCAAGTGCGATCACCGGCACCGGGAACACGCCGAACGGAGCAAAGCCGAACACGCAGAATGCACCTGCAAGCAGGGCAATAAAGGAATCATTTTTCAGGTAATTCATACGTCTTATTGTCGCACGATTGTCGCAAAAATCAGCACCCGGAAAATCCATCCTATTCCCTTGCAAATCGACTCGACAAAAACCTTACCGATGCCCGAGTGAATTCCGGCTGTATTCTTTGATTTCAGTGAACTTAAGGCGTAAAACAATAATCAGGTTTTCAAGCGGGTTTGCATCACAAAGATCCGTATTTAATGCAAGAGGTGACATCATGAAAAACAATAAATTATTAACCTTCGCATTTGTTTCATTGCTTACTGCAAGCCACACTGCGCTGGCAGAAACAAGCAGCAACGGAATTGATTTCGCTGTCGGCGGGGATGCATATTTCGCTCTCCAGAACTGGCCTGATGTCGGTATGCCGGACGACACTAAACTCGGATACGGCTTTGGCGGCAGTATCGGAGTGGGCGTACAGATCGATGAAATGAAGTTCCTTGTGGGGCCGCATATCGGCATCAGCGAGTGGACCGCGGACTATTCACACAAGCCGAATAGCATCACCGACAGTGTTTACGTCAGTATGGCCGACATGGGAATGCAGGTGACGATGGAGTTCGACGACGTGATCATCTCGATGGGATCCGGCTCTTCGACGATTTCTTCGGGCTACAAAGTAAACGGGGTGGACTATAAGTACGCTTACAACGATGAGAGTTACCCCTACTCCACCGTGTTCCTTGGTTTCAAATCCGACATCTGGATGTTGGGCGTCGGTATGGTTAACTACAAAGGATACGCAAAAGATGCCAGTCGGGTCGACTTCCGGCTGGGCGTTACGTTCTGAAAGCCTGAATCTCAGCCCCGACCTGAGCTATTCGGTTGCGCGTAGCACCCGTATATACGTTGTTGTGTAACTGCCGTTGTATCAGTGTGCGAACAACGATCCGGCTGGTTCCGGCTTTGGACAATTGCGCACCTTGGTCTGTGTCCTCTGGCCTCATCCAAGGGTTCTAGCTGTCAACAGTAATAGGAACTCGGTCCGGATTGCACATTGGGCCGCGTTTCTATTTGCGCTATTTCAAGGAACTATTGCAGACTGAATTTGACCGGTACGAGAAATTTTTGCGTGACTGCAATCCCGCCTCGCCTTGCCGGCATAAAACGCCAGCTCTGCACCGCTCGCATTGCAGCATCGTCGAGAATCGCGCGTCCGCTGCCCTGCTGCACCGCAACCTCGCCGGCTGAGCCATCTGCCAGCACCTCGACATTCAGTAACACACGCCCCTGCCAAGCCATGCGGCGCGCAACTGCCGGGTAACTCGGCTGCGGGTTGTTGAGATAGGACGCACGGTAGTCCGGTTCGCGATCCGGCAGAATGGAAGTGTCGGACGCTATTTCTTCATCAGTGCCAATTGATGCCGCCTCTTCGGGAGGCGTTTGCACAGATTCTTCCCGAGCAACCATCGAAAATGGTTGCTGCTCTTCCGGAAAGGTTTCGGTCAGGCTGCGCTCAGGCCTTTGCGTAAACACTGTTGCGGATTGTTTTGGCTGGATCTGTTTCGTCTCTGGTAGCCTGACTATGTTCACAGATAATTCGCTCGGAATGAAGCCGGCACTGTTAGTCAGGGCAAACCAGGGTTGCGCCAGCAAAACGCCGTGTGCAACCACCACCACCGCAAGGATGGCTGCACGCTGACGCAAGGGCAGTGCAGTCTGCATCCCAGCGGATGTCGCCGCCATGTTGAATCCCGCAGTCATCCTGCCCGCGACTTTCGGAACAGTTTGGCTTTTCTCATGCCGGATTTAATCAAGATTGAAACTGGCTTTCAGCCACAACATACGGCCCATTTCATTGACGCGGGTAGTCGGTGTGGGGAACCCGGCGACCATTGCGCCGCCGCGGCTCAGGTGTTCCGCATAGGTGCGGTCGGTCAGGTTATCCACGCCCGCGCTGACCTGCGTATTCTTGCTTGCGCGCCAGGTCGTGTTCAGCGAGAGGATCGCGAAGCCCGCGGTGCGACCGATATCCTGCCCGACGATGTTGCCCTGGTTGATTGTGTAGCTCTCCTGTGCTGCCACCATGCGCAACAGGCCGCCGACATTCCACATGCCTTCGTCATGCGACAACTCGACACGGCCTTCCAGCGGCGCTATCTGCGCGAGAGCGACTTTGTCGGTGTTATTAATGCCGCGGGTATAGGCCAGTGTGCCGTCTACCTTCCATTGTGGAGCGAATTGCCAGGCCGCGCCGGCTTCGCCGCCCCAGGTGGTCGCGTCCACATTTCGCGTGATCTGCACGCCGGTACGCATGCCCTTGGTGATGCCCGACTCGATCAGGATGAAATCAGTGACCTCACTGTAGAACCCGGACAGATACGCAGACACATCACCCATCTTCCATGTCAGACCTGCGTCCAACTGGTTGGTCTTTTCCGCCCTGGTGTCAAAAGCGCTCAGCGTGGTCGCGCTTTCCTTGCTGATTGCCTCCCAGTAATCCGGGAAGCGCTCGGCGTGTCCGAGACCCGCGTAAATCGTTCCGGAGCTATCTGCCATATCGCTCTCGTAACGGACGAACCCGCTTTTCAACAGTTCGCTACGCGTCTGGTTTGCGGTTGGATTTGGGCCGATGACACCCATCATGCCGAGGATATTCACGCGCTGATCCTGCGCCTTCCACCAGTCGGTGCGTAATCCGGCAATAACGGTGTCGGCCTCATTCAGCATGTGTCTGACTTCACCGAACAGGCCGCGATTCTCGAAATGCGCATCCTCTACGGGTGTCATGTTTTCGTAGGGCATCGTGCTCTGGTTCATCGTCGAACGCAGCGTGTGGGTGTTCTGCTGCGCGTCCACGCCGACCTTGAGCTGGGTCATCTCGCCGGCATTCAGCGTGGCCATCACGCGGCTGCCGATGGTCAAGCGGTCAGGATTGCTCACAGCAGGGTTGGGCATCATCATCGATGGCGTGAAAGTGCGCAGGCTGTAGTTATCCATAACGTGGTCGATGTAGTTGCGGAAGACCTGCGCTTCTACCTTGTCCAGCGTGCCGTGATCGGCATTGCTCCAATTTGCCCTCAAGCCGATGTTGTCACGCGCGAATTTTGCGCCATCCATGCTGCGATCCGCATAGGCGGCTTTGCCGTCACTCTTCGCGGCCGAAAGTTCGATGCGGGTATTCTCATTCGGCGTCAGGCCCAGTGCCGCATTTGCACTCCAGCGGGCATAAGTGGAATGTACGCTATCGCCATTGCCGTCCTGATAGTCACCGGCCTGCGACTTGGTTACGACAACCCGTGCATCAAACAGAGATGATCCACCGTGTACATCTGCCATCAGGTCCCTGCGCCCGAAGCTCCCTGCCATCAGGCTGGCTTCGACACCGGTGTCTTTGTTGCGCGCAGCATCACGTTCGAACATCACTGTTCCTGCTGAACTGCCAGTCCCGTACAGCACACTCTGCGGTCCTTTCAGCAAGGTGATCTTGTCGTAGGCCGATGGAAAGATGTAAGCAGTCGGCGGATCCATGCGCTGGTCGCAACCGCCGAGGATATTCTCACCGTCCAACAGGATATTCAGGCGCGAACCTGCCATACCGCGGAAGACCGGATCGCCGTCGGTGCCGCCCTTGCGGATGACGGAAAAACCGGGAATGGTTTTCAGGTAATCTGCACCGTCATTGGCAGGAACCGGCTGACGCGGTTTGCGCGGATCGGTCTCCACCACCAGCGGTTGTTCCATCGCCGGCGCAGTCACCACAACTTCTTCCAGCGTCGATATTCCTTCCGCGTGAACGATACCGCTCATCAACATCGTAAACGCCGCCGAAATTTTTGTGTATCTTGAAACTGAAATCATCTGCTCTCCCTGTTGTGAATAGTTATGTTGTGGATTTTAGGAAGAACGTGGCGCAGCGGGAATGTGGCAAATTGTCGCACCCCTTGCGCAGATCGACTCCGGTAGAATCCGACCTATGAATTCACTGTTGCTCGCTACCCAGACCGGCCATTCGCATCTGCGCAGGTTATTCCTGCTGCGCTGCGTCGCGATCCTTGCCCAACTGGCTACGCTTATTCTGGTCCATCGTCTCCTAAGTCACGACTTTGCCTGGCTGCCGATGCTTGGTGCGGTTGGCTTTCTGGTCGTGGTTAACACACTGACCTGGTGGCGGCTGTCCCTGGATTTTCCGGTGGGTAATCTTGAGCTTTTCCTGCAATTGAGCCTCGATGTACTAGTCTTGACGGTGCTGCTTTATTACGGCGGCGGCTCGACCAACCCGTTTGTTTCGCTCTACCTGCTGCCGCTGGTGATCGCCGCCGCAGCTTTAACCAGGCGCTACACATGGGCGATGGCTGCACTGACGCTGGCCTGCTACAGCCTGCTGATGGTTTGGCATGTGCCTTTGCCCGGCAATCACGCACAACCTGGTTCAGCCACGATGCAGGGCATGGATCATGCGATGCACCATATGGAGGCGCCAGCTGTTGCAGAAACAGGTGCTGCCTCTATATCGGATGCATTTAACACCCATGTGCTTGGCATGTGGCTGGGCTTTGTGATGAGCGCAGCGGTGGTGGCCTATTTCGTTGTCGAGATGGCGCGCGAGGTGCGCAAGCGCGATGCCCAGCTCACCCGGATACGCGAAGAGACATTGCGCAACGAGCGCATCGTTGCGCTGGGTACGCAGGCTGCGGGCGCCGCCCACGAACTTGGCACTCCGCTGTCGACGATGTCGGTGGTGATCGGCGAGATGCGCAGCGACTGTGTTTCTCCCGAACAACAGGACAACCTTGGTATCCTCAATGAGCAGGTGAAAAGCTGCAAACGCATTCTTGATTCCCTGCTCAGCCACGCTCAGGAAACCAGCAGCGAATTGCCAGTCGTTGAATTCGTCCGCAACGTGCTGGATGAATGGCAGTTGCTGCGCCCGACCGTGCATTACCGTTTCGAGGTTGTCGGTTCACAGCCGCCACCGAAATTGCGCGCCGACCCTGCTTTGCGCTCGGCGTTGCTGAACCTTCTGAACAACGCCGCCGATGCTTCGCCGGATGAGATGGACATATTGTTGCACTGGAATGATGGCAGCATCGCACTGGAGATACGCGACCACGGCCCCGGGCTTACCCCGGAAGCTGCAGCCCGCGCGGGCTCGGCTTTTTTTACTACCAAACATGAAGGACGCGGACTGGGCCTGTTCCTTGCCAACGCGACGATCGAGCGCATTGGCGGCACGGTGCGTCTTTTCAACCGCGAGGGCGGCGGCGCTACCACCGAAGTGTACCTCCCCCGCGATTCAATCAAGCAAGTGAACTCGGCATGAGCAGTTCCGAACAACCCTCGCTTTTGCTGGTAGACGACGACGAGACGTTCCGCACAGTGCTGTCGCGAGCGCTGGAAAAGCGCGGTTATGCGGTGACCACTGCAGAGAGCGTCGAGCAGGCGTTGCCGCTTGCCGTCGCCAACCCGCCGGAATATGCGGTGCTGGATCTGAAGATGGACGGAGCTTCCGGCCTTGTTCTGGTGCAGAAGTTGCACGAACTCGACGCGGCCACACGCATCGTGATGCTGACCGGTTATGCCAGCATCACTACCGCGGTCGAAGCGATCAAGCTGGGTGCAACGCAATATCTGGCCAAGCCTGCCAATGCCGATGAAATCGTTGCAGCCTTTAGCCATACGCCGGACGGAAATACCCAGCTGAATGCGCAACCGACGCAAATCGGTGATCTGGAGTGGGATCACATCCAGCGTGTATTGCGCGAACACGAAGATAACATTTCGGCTACCGCACGCGCGCTGAACATGCACCGCCGCACGCTGCAACGCAAACTGGCTAAGCCGCCTATACGCAAGGATCAGTAGAAATATTTTTCAGTAAGCGGGTGTTGCTTTGTGCTTAAATCGCACCCTACGACAGTAACTTCAAATATTCCCATGGAAAAAATTCGACTCTCCAAACGTATGTCTGAACTCGGACTGTGTTCTCGCCGCGAGGCGGACAGCTATATCGAAAAAGGCTGGGTTGAAGTGGATGGCGAGGTTGTCAGTGAACTTGGCAGCAAGGTCTTTGCGACCCAGAACATCACGCTGCGTAAATCCGCGCAAAGCACCCAGCAACAGCGCGTGACTATCCTGCTTAACAAGCCGGTCGGTTACGTTTCAGGCCAGGCCGAACATAACTACAAACCAGCCATCACCCTGCTGGATGAGAAAACGCGTTGGGCCGAAGATGATTCACCAATACGTTTCCATCGCAGCCAGATGCTTGGTCTTGCTCCCGCGGGCCGTCTGGATATCGACTCGCAGGGTTTGCTGGTGCTCACTCAGGACGGTCGTGTAGCAAAACGCCTTATCGGTGAGGATTCACCCGTGGATAAAGAATACCTAGTACGCGTACAGGGCAAGCTGGAAGATAGCGGGCTGGCATTGCTCAACCAGGGACTTAAGCTCGACGGCGAATATCTCAAGCAGGCAAAAGTATCCTGGCAAAACGAAGATCAGCTGCGTTTCGTATTGCATGAAGGCAAGAAGCGTCAGATCCGCCGCATGTGCGAACTGGTGGGTCTTAAAGTCACGGGACTGAAGCGAATTAGAATCGGAAAAGTAAAGCTGGGCAAACTTCCGGTAGGACAATGGCGTTATCTGGGGGAAAACGAACAGTTCTAAAGTCTCCGTCAGATCCTGTATAACTCAACCAGTTCCTGCAACTCAGAAGGCCTGCCAAAATACCAGCCCTGCCCGAAATCACATTTCAACTCAAGAAGTTTGTCTCTAACCTCACCTGACTCGATCCCTTCTGCAACCACCGTCATACCCAACGAATGGCCCAGCGCTACCGAAGAACGGACAATCTCAAAGCTTTGCGCTGATTCAAGGATAGGGTGGACGAATGTGCCGTCGATCTTCAGGGTGCCAAGCGGATATTGCTGCAAGTGTTTCAACCCGGAATGCCCCGCACCGTAATCGTCCAGCGCAAGCCCACAGCCCAGCTTGATTAATTTGTGCATTATTTCCAGGGCAAACGCAGGATTCTCAACCATTGCCGTTTCGGTTAGCTCCATCTTCAACTCTGACGGTGTCATGCCTTGAGCCTCCAAAGTGGAGCTGACCTTTTCCACCAGGGAGGCATTATTCAATTGCATGGCAGACAGATTCACACTGATAAACGGCGACTCGAAATTGGTGAGACGCTTCAGTTTTACCCAATCTCGACAGGCCCTTTCCAAGGTCCAGACACCAATTTCCTGCATGAATCCGGTTTGCTCCGCGATCCACAGAAAATCTTGCGGTTTCATCAACCCATCAACAGGATGACGCCATCTTAGCAACGCCTCGAATCCGGCAATTCGACTGCTGGCCAGATCGCAAATCGGCTGGTAATAAAGTTGGAATTCTTCATTGGCAAGCGCACGCTTAATGCCGTGGGCAAGCGATAATTTCTGGGTGGCTTCAAGTTTGGCGATACTGCTGCGTTTGAAGTGTTCGGGTGAGATCTCGACGTCCATCGGCATGGAATGCTCATTCCTGTGCCTGAACCGCTCCAGGATAACCAGCAACAAATGCCGCAGCACAGGATCGCTTCTCTCCAGCAGACCTTCCATCAGTTTGCGTGGGATCGGTACCAGCACTGTGCGCTTGACTGCCCTCACCGTTGCAGTGCGGGGTTGATAGTCTATCAGGGAAATTTCCCCGAACAGCTCCCCTTTGCCTATCAAGCGGATCCGGTGCTCGCCTTCCGGTTTGACTACCAGAACTTCGACCTCGCCCTGCTCGATAAGATAAGCGCAATCGCCCATGTCACCATGCTTGAATATCAGTTGGCCATTTTCGAAAACCTCACGGTCGTACTCATCAAACATGCTTCCCCCATGTTTCCTTGGCGTGCATTCGTGTGATTACGATATACCAATATTGGATTGTCGGCTAGTTTGTTAGCGGTACCGAACAAGTCGGCATATCAATTTTTACAGGTCGCGAAACTGGGCAGACGAGTAATTATTCGTGCGGAGTGTTTTTTACAACCATGAGTGAATAAAGCCTGCGACTGTCAGCCCTGAGCACGGTGAAGGTCAACCCTTCGATACTAACGCTGTAGCCTCGCTTGGGAAGTTGCCCTGCTGCTTTAAGCACTAACCCCCCGACCGTATCGCATTCTTCGTCGCTGAAATCCGTTCCGAGCGCTTCATTGAAGTCCTCGATCTCGGTATCGGCCTTTACGCGATATTTGCCCGCTTTGTCGGCAATGATGTTGTCCTCATCATCGTCAAAATCATATTCGTCCTCGATATCGCCCACAATCTGCTCAAGTACATCTTCAATGGTCACCATTCCCGATACACCGCCATATTCATCTGCCACCAGCGCGATGTGGTTACGATTGCTACGGAAGTCACGCAACAGTACATTCAGGCGTTTTGATTCGGGTACGAACACGGCGGGTCGGAGCATGCCGCGCACGTCCAACACTTCACCGGTGTAATAGTTCAACAGGTCTTTCGCCAACAGAATGCCGATGATGTTGTCTTTATCGCCCTCGATTACCGGGAATCGTGAGTGAGCCGTCTTGATGACAAAGGGAATAAAATTCTCTGGTGATTCGCTGATGTCGATGACGTCCATTTGTGCACGGGGTATCATGATTTCGCGAACCTGGCGTTCAGAGACCTGCAAAACCCCCTCCATCATGGACAGCGCATCGGCATCAAGCAGATTGTGTTCGTAGGCGGAATGCAGCAGCTGAACCAATTGCGTACGGTCTTCAGGTTCCCGCAGCAACATTGCAAAAAGACGTTCTATTAGATTGGGCTTGTTACTCTCGGATGAATCCATTTGGTGCTTAATGTTCCTGATAAGGATCGGGATAGCCTGATTTTAACATCAGCCCTGTTTCCAATGCTTCCATTTCGGTTGCATCATCGTCATTCTCATGATCGTAGCCCTGCAGGTGCAAAGCCGCGTGTATCGTGAGGTGTGCAAAATGCGCAAATAGTTCTTTCTGCTGGTTTTCTGCTTCTTTTGCGACTACGGGTACGCAGATCACTACGTCGCCTTTCAGGCTCACGCCCTCATCGTATACAAATGTTAATACATTGGTTGGGTAATCCTTGCCGCGATATTCCCTGTTCAACTCACGGCCTTCTGTCTCCCCGACGAGACGTATCGTAATCTCGGCACCACGTTGTAACGCAACTTGCGTCCATCGCCTGAATTGTGCCCGAGTCGGTAGTCCCTCTGCTCCACATGCATATTGAATCGTCAGCGAAAGTTTATTTGTGCTTATTCTGTTCATGGCGCTCGTATGCAGTAACAATTTTTTGCACCAGAGGATGGCGTACTACGTCTTCAGCCTGAAAATTGCTGAAACTTATCCCACGCACTTCTTTAAGTACATTCTGCGCTTCAATCAGTCCGCTTTTCTGACCGCGCATCAGGTCGATCTGTGTAACATCACCCGTGATCACCGCTTTACTGCCGAAACCGATGCGGGTCAGAAACATCTTCATCTGCTCGGGAGTGGTATTTTGAGCCTCGTCGAGGATGATGAATGAATGGTTCAATGTTCTCCCGCGCATATAGGCCAAAGGCGCAATCTCGATTACGCCTCTCTCAAATGCACGACTTACTTTGTCTGATCCCATCAGGTCATACAGTGCGTCATATAACGGACGTAAATACGGATCGACTTTCTGAGCGAGATCTCCGGGCAGGAAACCAAGTTTTTCCCCCGCTTCTACTGCTGGACGCACGAGCACAAGACGGCGTACCGCTTCGCGTTGTAATGCGTCCACTGCACAGGCAACTGCCAGGTATGTTTTACCGGTTCCTGCCGGACCTATGCCAAATGCTATATCGTGATCCTGTATGCATTGAATGTAGGTGTTTTGTCGCGGTGTGCGTCCCCGTATCTCGGCTTTGCGTGTCATCAACAATGGAACCGAATCGGCATCCAGCTGACTTTCGCCCTGCCACTTTATGGCTTCAATCAGACCAAGTTGCAGACGCTCAAATGTAATATCGTGGTTGGCCTCGAGATAAAAATCCCGCAAAACCTTTCTTGCCAGCCCCGCCTGTTCGCCTTCGATGCTGAATTTCTCACCCATCCTCGAGACACTGACTTCAAGAGCGTTTTCGATTTGGCGAAGGTTCTCATCAAACGGACCACATAGATTGGCCAGCTTTTGATTATCCACAGGCTCAAAATCCAGTTTTGTTATTTTGTTATTTTGGTTCAAGAGATTTTGATTCCATATTCCCGCGCAAGGTATGACGCACTACCTCGGTAATTTTAATTTTTGCAAAGCCACCTATCCGGTCGGGTGAACCCCTGAAATTCACTACTCGATTGTTATCTGTCCGACCCGCAAGCTCTTCGCTATCCTTTTTAGATATTGCTTCAACCAAAACGCGTTGTACTGTACCCAACATTTTATGTGCCACACTATTTTCCAATTCCGTAATCCTGTCCTGCAAGCGTTTAAGACGCTTGGCTTTCACTTCAACAGGGATATCATCAGTCATTTCTGCAGCAGGTGTTCCCGGACGCGGGCTATACAGGTAACTGAAACTGACATCAAATCCGATGTTGTCGATCAGATTCATGGTTGCTTCAAAATCCTCATCAGTCTCCCCCGGAAATCCAACGATGAAGTCCGATGTAATGCAAATATCCGGTCGTGCTTCGCGGACACGGCGAATGATGGACTTGTATTCCAGCACTGTATGTCCGCGCTTCATGGCTGCCAGAATTCGGTCTGAACCCGATTGCACTGGGAGGTGCAGGTGACTGACAAGTTTGGGAATGCTCGCATATGCATCTATCAGTCTCTGGGTCATTTCCTTCGGGTGGGAAGTAGTAAAACGAATGCGTTCTACGTCCTCCAAAGCTGCGATGGCTTGTATCAGATAGGCTAGATCCACCATATAACCATCTTCACCAATGCCGCCATAAGCATTTACATTCTGCCCCAGCAGTGTCACTTCCTTTACACCTTGCGCCGTAAGTTCTTTCACATCCTTCAATATATCCGCCAAGGGCCGTGAAACCTCTTCGCCGCGGGTATAGGGTACAACACAGAACGTGCAATATTTGCTACATCCTTCCATGATGGATATATAGGCTGTTCCAACTGTGTTTTTGGGTGTTGGTAGGTGATCGAATTTTTCGATTTCAGGGAAGCTGACGTCAACTTGAGCCACACCGGTCACCCTGCGTTTCTCTAGCATTTGGGGTAAGCGATGCAAAGTCTGCGGGCCGAACACTACATCCACATATGGTGCGCGTCGCAATATTGCCGATCCTTCCTGACTCGCGACGCATCCACCTACGCCTATCAATAAATTCGGCTTGGCTTGCTTGAGTGGCCTAACTCGTCCCAGATCGGAAAACACTTTTTCCTCGGCTTTTTCACGTATCGAGCAGGTATTAAACAGAATCACATCTGCTTCTGCAGGATTGTCTGTCTGTTCCATATTTCCATATGCATGCAACACGTCCAGCATTTTGGCTGAATCATATTCGTTCATCTGACATCCATACGTCTTGATATATATTTTCTTTGCCACAGCGATTTTGCATCCCATATCTTGTACTTGTTAAATGTAACCCGAAACTTATTGCTTGACCCTAAATATGTTTGGCCTTACATAATACGTGTGTATTCCCGACAAAATCGGTTATATAATACGAAGAGATTTAGTCAACCATATCCTGTGATTGAATACTTCTTCATTTAATGAAAGATATTGAAATGGCCTTCATTGCTACCGTAGCATCATTCTTCACAGCAGCTCTTGCGATTGGTTTTTCTGTATGGATGATCATTCAGGTGACTAAAAGTAATTAAGTAACAACTATTTGGCGCTTCTGTAGCGCTTTAGTTTTCCCCTCCAGCTTCGCTGCTTGTCTGTGTATACATACGCTGGACTAGTTTTTCTATTCCACAAACTGTTTGCCATTGAATCATTCTGTGCTAGGATTCGCTTCGTTGTTCCCGTTTTGTGTTCATCAAGTGCTCTCAGGAGGAGAAAATGGCTTTTATCGCTACTGTATATTCCATCGGTACTATGGCTGGAGCAATCCTTTTTTCATTGTTCATGCTAAAAGAATTGTTCGCTAGCAAATAAATTTGCAAAGCAGAATAAAAAACCAGCCTAGGCTGGTTTTTTTATTTGGTGGTGATAGGTGGATTTGAACCACCGACCTCAGCGTTATGAGTGCTGCGCTCTAACCACCTGAGCTATATCACCGCAAAGAGCGCGGCATTTTGCCGATTTAAGACTATCTTGTCAACGTGCATGGAACTTCCTTCAGTTCACTGCCTTTAAAATCTTTTTGTAATTCAATCAATTTATCTCTGGTTTTTGAGCCGATTCCACTCAAAATAAACTGTGTAGTAATCAACTTGCTTGCTCTTTCCCCCATCTTGGCACTGCGTACACCTTTGTCCCGCAATTGATTAAAGAGATTTTGTGCTGCTTCCGGTGTCTTGAATACACCTAGCGAAATTGAGTTTTTCCATCGCCCCGTGTTTGAAACTACATAGTATTCACTAATGCCAAGCTCCCTTAGTTCGTCAATTTTTTTCTTGACCATAGCCTTGTTCTTCAAAGGAGGGATGTACACCCAATATCCGGTGTCTTGCTCGATTTCCCGCTGACCCAGCTTATCATCCAGTTGCAATTCACTGAACGCCAGGTTAACGCGTTTTAAATCTTCTCCCGAGAATTCCCCCCATTCAACACAGAAAGTTTTTTCCGGCTCTGGCTGTTGTGCGATGATCGCTTCAAGAGACGGCTCTTGGGCAGGTTGTGATAATGGATTCAAATCCTGTTTGAGCTTTAATACAGACTGTGGTGCAGGAGTTTCCAATTTAGAGATATCCCTCAAACGGATTAACTCCGGATGAAGAGGTAATTGCACTTGGTTGGCTTTCTCGCCCCAGCCCAGACTCTCGGGTTGCATTAGTGCAAAAAAGGTCACATTGACCAGAAATAAAAATAAAAACAACTGCCTCATTTATTGATCGCTTCCATTTCCTTTGAAATCAATAGCAGCCCACGCAAAACCAGATCATCGACTTTTCGGGTAAGTGATCCGAGTTGTGGTTCCAATGTTCCGGCTGCACCTCCGCCCAATATTACCGGAACATCATCACTGAAATATGCTTTCTGGCGTTCAACTGCACCGCATATGGCCTGTATAGCCCCAGAAAGCATCCCGTCGGCAGTATTCAGCGGCAACGGAACATATTGACCTTGGCTGACATTCAATTGATGCGTTGCTTCAGTAAGGCTTCTCAGCATCAGTTCCAGCCCCGGCAATATCAGCCCACCAATGAATTCGCCCTCGGCTGTTATTGTATCTATTGTTGTTGCTGTACCGCTGTTAACAACCAGACATTTCGCGTGCGTCAGGTTCCAGGCGGCAATCAATGATGCCCATCTATCGCTTCCCAGCTGGGTAAAGTCGGAATAGCCATTCACTACACCACACTGCAAATTTTGCGCACTGATAAAATGGGTGCGTCTAATACCCAAAGCCAGGATTTGACGCGCGATTTTCTCTCCTGCAACATTACTAACCCAAGCTTGTTGCACTTCGGAGAAATTGGAAATTTCCGATGTCAGCTCTGCCGCGCACTCAATGCGCATAGCCCCGCTTTCCAGCCACTCATTGCCATTTACCAAGGCCCATTTAAGACGTGTGTTACCGATATCAATCAGAAGTTTCATCCCGCCCCCCGACTTCACCCGAATTGAAACGCTTCACCCCTAGTACCGTTTCTACACACAACTCCCCAGTCTTGCTAACTCCGAGTGCAACTCCGCTCTCCACCTGCCCGCCTGGCATTTTCAGTTTTATGGGTTGGTTTTGAAATGCATGGTACTGCTCCCATTCTTCGCTGAATGGCCCGAATCCTTGAGCCACAAATCCGGTCAACATTGTAGCCAGCTCCGTTAATATT
Organism: Gallionella sp.; assembly: GCA_041739955.1. Taxonomy (GTDB): domain Bacteria; phylum Pseudomonadota; class Gammaproteobacteria; order Burkholderiales; family Gallionellaceae; genus Gallionella. The sequence continues at coordinate 34,789 of JBGSMU010000079.1, forward strand.
GCCGCCAATAATTGGTTTCGGGGTGGGATTGTTGAAAATACGCTATCCAACGATCTCGGAGTGTGATCGATAATTTCTCCGAGGTGATCGGGTAAAGTGTAATTCAGGCCAATACCGATAACTACCGCGCTTGGGCCCAACATATCCCCTTGGGCTTCGATCAGAATGCCTCCCAGTTTTCCCCGTTCAACCATTATGTCATTGGGCCATTTCAGTTGGACATTCTGTCCCCCCAGCTTTACCAGCGCCCGTACCACCGCAACACCAACCGCCAGGCTCAATCCCGACAAGGCATTCAGCCCGCATTCAAAACGCCACAATAGTGAAAATGTCAGAGCATTCCCCAATCCGGAATACCAGATTTTTCCCATCCTGCCCCGCCCTGCCGTCTGAAGCTCTATTACCAACACACTGCCACTGGGTGCTCCTGACGAAGCCTTCTTTAGAAGCAAAGAATTACTCGAAGACGCCTCTTGCAGGATTTCAATATTAAACAACTCTGAATTCTTGCCAAGATCATGCAAAACCTCTTTGAGGTTCAATTGTTGCCAAGGATGTGTCAGTCGGTAACCTCTGCCACGAACACGCTGCAGAGCGATTCCAAGAGCGGCAGCAGCATCCAATGCCATAAACACACTGGAACGTGAGATGCCCAGCTCACTAGCCAATATTTCTCCGGAATGGAATCTTCCATCGGCCAGAATATTCAACAATTTCCAAGTTCTTTCATTTACAGCAGGCGCCGTCATTGTGTTATCTCAATTTTCTTGGCACGATGGCCTCATAAAATTCTGGATTTCTTCTTGCCGATTCTTGGCATCTAGATAGCCAAGCTCAATCAACTTTCGACAATATTTTCCTTCAGACAGTAAATAAGTTATCAGTGTCGAGCCTCCTTGGTGAGACGTTCCGATTAGCCTGAATAACAACCGAATTGTCCAAGGTAATTCTTTGACATAATGTTCCGCAATGTCTTCCAGTGATTTACTTGGTGTTATAACCAGCACATCCACTTCTCTGAGATTAGTATGAGATCGCGCTTCTTCAGGCATCATCAAAATTAATTCATTTATCTTGCGCACTCGTTCCAGATCGGCTTCCATGCTGTCAAGAAATATACTGTTAAGGGCATGGCCCGCAATCCGCGCCAGTGTTGGATAGTCGCTGATATCATTGCGCTTGAATTGCTTTTCGTCTGCGGGTGTATTGACGCCTATTACCAGAATACTGGTTGAGCCAAGTTGCATGGCTGAACTGATTGGAGCGATCTGGCGCATCGAACCGTCGCCAAAATATTCTCGATTAATCTGAACGGGTTGAAAAAAAAACGGTAGTGCAGACGAAGCAAGCAAATGGCTATTCTCGATTTTTGTCCTGACGCCTATGCGCCTCGTTCCATGCCAGGGAGCAATCTCTTCGGCTCCCTGATAAAACGTAACGGATTCTCCCGATCCATAACCTGATGCCGTGATACTCAATGCATGAAGTAGCCCTGAATCAATGCCCTCCTGAATTTTCTCGCAAGGCATTATTTCTTCAAGCAACCCTTTCAGGGGAGAGTTATCTAATAGAGATATATGCTTGAGTTTGTTGATGCCCACAGCACTCAGAGCCAGCCCTGCCAACCAGAGGGCGGAATTGTTAAACACTCCTACTAGATCTGTGCGATATACTTGGTCTGCATGAAAGTTTTTCCAAATGCTGTCCAGATAACGTACACCCTTGCGAAAGCTGCGTGTATTTACTGCTAAAACTGCCGCATTTAGTGCCCCTGCTGATATGCCGCATATAATCGGGAAAGGGTTTTGGGCTCGTCTTGGCAGGAATTCTGCAATTGCCTTAAGTACACCAACCTGATATGCGGCGCGGGCACCACCACCGGTGAGAATCAGACCGATTCGTTTTGCCATATTATTTACACAATTTCAGCCTGTACGGAATCAAGCGAATCTTTTAAGGTTTCTTCAGGGAGTTGATTCAACATTTCTGATAAAAGTTCCGCTGCATTAATAGCTCTGACCGGTAATTTCTTGGCTTCCGTATTTGCTACAAGTACCGCTGCCGCCCCCACCACTTTGAGAAGTCGTGATCGCTCACTCATCAACATTTCGATTTCTTGCCTGAGTAATTCTATTTCCTGCTGGTTCATCTACTTCTCCTAATGTGTTTTTACGCCTGCCACTGCAAGTGCACTCATATTGACTAATCGTCGCACGGTCGCGGTTGCGGTCAATATATGAACGGATTTGTTTACACCCAGCAAGATTGACCCTATTGTGATGCCGTCACCTGCCGTTACTTTCAAAAGGTTATAAGCGATATTAGCCGCATCCAGATTTGGCATAACGAGAAGATTCGCCGCCCCCTTTAGGCGAGCTTCAGGAAAGATTGCCATGCGAAGATTTTCCGACAACGCCGCATCTCCATGCATTTCCCCTTCTACTTCCAATTCGGGTGATAACTCTTCTAACAATTCTCGCGCTCTGCTCATTTTTCTTGCCGAGGCATTGTTGTGACTGCCAAAGTTTGAATGTGACAAAAGTGCAACCTTTGGAATCAAACCAAATCGCCTTACCTCTTCAACCGCAAGTATAGTCATCTCCGCCACTTGCTCAGCAGTCGGGTCAATGTTTACATGGGTATCGCAAATAAATAAAGTATGTTTTGGGAGCATCAGTATGTTCATCGCCGCATAAACATTTACCCCCGGCTTCCGCCCGATGACTTCATCGATGTAGCGTAAATGCCTGAATGGCAGGGAGGCCGTTCCGCACAACATTGCATCAGCCGCGTTCATACGTACCAGCATTGAAGCAATCAGGGTATTGTGACGCCGCATGTCCCTTTTCGCCCTGTCAGGAGTTACTCCCTGACGCTCCATCAATTTGTGGTATTCAGTCCAATACTCTCGGTAGCGCGGATCACTTTCCGGGTTCACCAGTTCAAAATGTTCTCCAGCGCGAATTCGTAATCCCAGCTTGTTAATTCGCTCCTCTATCACCGCGGGTCGCCCCACAAGGATTGGATAAGCGATCCCCTCGTCTACAACCGTCTGAACAGCATGAAGAACTCTTTGATCCTCTCCTTCAGCATAAACCAACCGTTTCGGATTTTGTCTGGCAGCATCAAAAACTGGCTTCATTAGCATGTTTGAGTGATAGACGAAGCCCTCCAATCGCTCAAGATAAGAATCCATATCCAGTATAGGACGTAATGCAACACCGCTATCCATTGCCGCCTTCGCAACAGCTGGTGCAATACGGGTTATCAAACGAGGATCAAATGGTTTCGGTATAAGATGATCTGCGCCGAAACTAAGATTGTCCTCACCATACACTTCGGCAACTTCGTCTGATTGCTCCGCTTCAGCCAATTCGGCAATCGCATATACTGCGGCCAGCTTCATTTGTTCATTTATTGTTGAAGCGCCGGCATCAAGTGCTCCACGAAATATATAGGGAAAGCACAGCGCGTTGTTAACCTGATTAGGAAAATCGGACCTTCCGGTTGCCAGTATTGCATCTGGTCGGGCTTCCTTTGCCAGGTCAGGCATTATTTCGGGCGTGGGATTGGCAAGAGCAAAAATAAGTGGATTCTCTGCCATTAATTTAACCATGTCGGGTTTTAACACACCGCCGGCTGACAATCCCAGAAATACGTCTGCGCCTGCGATGACTTCTCCCAATGTACGCGCTGTCGTATCAATAGCATACCGAACCTTGTTGTCATCCATCTCCTCTGTGCGACCTTTAAAAACCACTCCTTTGATGTCGGTGACAACAATATTCTCGGTTCGTATACCTAGGCTTACAAGCATATCAAGGCATGCCAGAGCGGCTGCACCTGCGCCACTAACAACCAGTCTGACATGCTCAATTTTTTTCCCGACCACCTTCAGACCATTCAATAATGCGGCTCCAACGATAATCGCTGTACCGTGCTGATCATCATGGAATACCGGGATCTGCATACGTTCTCGCAATTTTCGTTCGATGTAGAAGCATTCCGGAGCTTTGATATCTTCCAGGTTGATACCCCCAAATGTTGGTTCAAGGGCGGCGATTATTTCAACCAGTTTATCCGGGTCAGTTTCACTTATCTCCAGATCGAATACATCTATTCCTGCGAATTTTTTGAATAAAATTCCCTTGCCTTCCATTACTGGTTTAGCGGCAAGAGGGCCGATAGCTCCCAAGCCGAGCACTGCTGTACCATTTGTAATTACGGCTACAAGATTTCCGCGCGCTGTTAGATTGCGCGCTTCGTTAGGATCGCGGACTATCTCTTCGCATGCTGCAGCTACGCCGGGAGAATACGCTAGCGCAAGATCACGTTGAGTTATCATCGGCTTTGTCGGATTTACCGAGATCTTTCCTGCTGGGTTTATTCTGTGATATTGCAGCGCTGCTTCTCGCAATTGACTGTCCATTTTTTCCTCAAGACTCTTTGTTTGTTAGATTATATCCTAGGGAATCTCTGATTAAGTCCTGAACGATTTCGTTTCATGATGTCAGAAGCGAAGATCGAACAAACGGAGCCGAACGATGAAACAAATAACACTCTCTGCAAGCAGCTTTGACCGCTACAGCAAGACGACGCGACGCG
>JBGSMU010000080.1:0-6510 GCA_041739955.1 Gallionella sp.
TCGTTTTCCGAATCTGTATTTCGATACCGCATTTGGCGGTCCAGATTCGATATACCCGCCAAGCAACCAGCGACACTCACGGGTGTGGGCAAATGATGGCAGTCTAAAGGCGGAATGGCGCGACCTTATTGCCGCTTATCCAAAACGATTCTTGTCAGCCCTGGATCTGGGGGGTGACCGGATAGAACGAATCTCCGAATGGGATCAAAACCACAGGGATTTTTTAAAGCACCTAGCGGGCGAAACACAACATCAAGTTGCATACCGAAGCGCGTGGACACTACTATTCGGGGAAGAATTCACCTGAGCTGGCTAACCGATCCCCCAGTGGAGCATCAAAAGCTGTGCTTTGCTGTCCGCTGAATTCACACGCCAGGCGACCTCAAAACTTGATTTCGGGAGAAGCGAGATAACCATGCATACGATACTCGGCGCAAACGGCATAATTGCTCAAGAATTGTCCAAGGCGCTGGTTTCAGCTTCTCCAAATATCCGGCAGGTGGGTCGTAACCCGCGCAAGGTAAATCCGACCGATGAGACTGTGGTGGGCGATCTACTGGATGCCCAGGCGACTGCCAACGCGGTTTCAGGTAGTGAAGTTGTTTATCTGGTAGCCGGTTTGAAGTACGAAGCGACCGTCTGGCAATCGCAATGGCCTCAAGTAATGCGCAATGTGATCGATGCCTGCAAGCAGCATGATGCCCGACTCGTGTTCTTCGACAACGTCTACGCCTATGGGCGGGTGGATGGCTTGATGACAGAGAGTTCGCCGTTCAACCCGATCAGCAAGAAGGGCGAAGTCAGGGCAAAGATCGCCACCATGTTGCTGGATGAGATGCACAGTGGCAATCTGCGGGCAATGATCGTGCGTGCGGCCGATTTCTACGGCCCCGGTGCAGTTAATAGCCTGCCACATGCGGCGGTGTTCGAGCGCCTCAGGGCTGGAAAAACGCCGCAGTGGATTGGTAATCCGAATGCAGTGCACACCTTTACATATACGCCAGATGCTGGGCAGGCGGTAGCTGTGTTAGGTAGCTCGAATGAGGCATACGGACAGACGTGGCACCTGCCAACCACCAAGGAGCCGCTGACAGGGGCGGACTTTGTGCGTCTTGCATGTGAACTGGCAGCGCAGCCCTGCAAGCTGCAAGTGGCGCCGCGATGGATGCTGAAGCTTATGGGGATTTTCATGCCAGTGCTTCGTGAAAGCGAAGAGATGATGTACCAGTTTGAATATGACTACCGTTTCGACAGCAGCAGGATTGAGTCCGCATTCGGCTTGCAAGCAACACCATATCGCCGCGGGATCAGTGCGTCGCTGCAGTCCGGGACACAAGACCGTGTGTAACAATTCGCCCGTCCTGTCGTTCGATCGGAACGCCACAAAAGCGCGGCACCCCTCAACTTTACTTTTGGCTTGAATACATCAGAGATTTCCATGAGCGAACAAGATATTCCCATCGCAGTTGTGGCAGCACAGGTTTCACCACGGACAAAACCATCGAATTATCCAGAACCGTTCGCCTCCCGAATGGCGGGGCGAGAGAAGCGCTCCCTCGGCGACGTGTTTGGTCTTGCAAATTTCGGGGTAAACCTGACGAAACTTCTGCCCGGTGCCGGTTCAGCCTTGCGGCATTCCCATTCCAGACAAGACGAGTTCATCTACATATTGCGCGGTCATCCGGTGCTAGTCACCGATGCCGGTGAAACGCCACTCTCTCCCGGCATGTGCGCGGGATTCAAGGCGGGAACGGGCAACGCGCACCAGTTGCTTAATCGTACTGATGAAGAAGTGCATTACCTTGAGGTTGGCGACCGCAGTACGGGAGATTCCGTCGTGTACCCTGACGATGACTTGCAGGCGGCTCTCGTCGATGGAAAATGGCGCTTTGCACATAAAGACGGTTCGCCATATTAAAGTCCGCGCTGATCCGACAATCCGATATTGGAGCACTCATGCAACATGTTTTAATCATTCACGAGGTCGAAGCCTACCCGGCATGGAAAGCGATATTTGACCAGGCAGCGGACATCAGAAAGCGTGCCGGAGAAATCAGCTACCAGCTGCTGCGTTACGACAACGACGCAAACAACATCGTCCATTTTTCGGAGTGGACCTCACTGGAGAATGCCAGGCGCTTCTTCGAGTCTCCCGAATTGGTAGAGATCAGAAAAAAAGCCGGCGTAAAAGCCCCCGACTTTATCTATCTGCAGGAGATCGAACGTGGTGTGCTATAGCACTGACATGGCGTTCGAGCAGGACGCGCCAAAAACCGCACCCTTCGATTTTACGTTCTACCCCCAGCGCTTTTCACCAGAACCTGAAAGTCTATAATGCCCTTGTCTGTCGAAACAGCCCATGTTGTTGAGCGACAAATAACAATCGGCAACCCGGTATTAATATTTTTATACACTTTGAAAGCAATAAATGGCTATGGATCTAATGACAGCAATCCTGTTAATCATCACGATCGCTTCCGTCGCAATCATCTATGCGGTAGCACGTAAACGCGGCGCGAATACGCGCTACTGGATCATCATGGCGCTGATATTCGGGCCATTTGCGATCCCATTCGTCTTTTTCTCAAAGCCGAAATTGCGCCCCGAGTGATCGGGTTCATCAGGGCAAGTATTTGCATATACAATGTGCAGTTCATCGCGGTCTAACGAGAGGCCATTCACCTCTGACTTTCCGCGGTTGTAATCAATTAACGAATCTCATGGGGATAAACAAATGAAAATCATCAATTTGGCAGTTACATCAATCATTCTGGCCTTAACAACCGGAACCGCTTTGGCAGCGCCAACCGCAGAAAAATTTGGCCTGAATATCGACCTGTCGAACTCGACCACTCCAGCCGGGACGCCATCCGTGTTCATGGTCAAGGGAAAATACATGATGAAAAAAGATATGGCTGTGCTGGCCGGATTTGGTTTTGCCATGGTAGATACGGGCTTCCCAACCGATAGCAAGCATACCGATATCGGATTCATGTTCGGCATCAGGCAGTATTTGAAGACCGAAGAATTCTCACCGTTCCTGGGCGGCAAGTTCCAGTATCAGTCCACGCGCCAGGGCGCCAGCGATGTGACTGATCTGGGTCTGCTGGTTGAGGCGGGTGCGGAATATTTTCTGGGCAAGCAATTCAGCCTTGAGGGCTCGGTAGGCGGGGGTTATATCGCCAAGGAAATCAAACCCGCAGCCGGCGGCGCAACCGTTAAAGGCTCCGCGATCGGGACTATGTCTTATAACCTGAGCGCAAACTATTATTTCTAGGGGATCGATGATTTATTGGGCATTGTCGTTCCCGCCTACGCGGGGATGACGAATCGATCAGCGTCATTCTGGATCGCATTAGCATCAATACAAGGCCGGGGAAACCCGGCCTTGTCGTTTCCGCAATCAATATCGCTTCACTTCTGCCAGAACGCGCCTTGCTTGTTGAATCGCCTGACCGCAGTGTGCAAGGAGGCGAACTGGTCAGACAGGTCATGGGCGATCCAGCCTTTGGCAAGCGTGATCGCCTCATGATGTGCAGTTGAAAACTCATTTTTTTTCAGCTCGGCCAGCAGTCGATCTGCCACGGCGATATCGTTGATCTGGCCGAGGACTTCCTGCACCTCGCCGAGCGCGGACTCGAATTTCCGGGTGTTGCCCTTGCCGTAAAGGCTGGAGAAGAACTCGGCGCTGTATCTCAGCTTTTTGGCAAGGATACGCAATTCGTGCAACCGGGCGGAATCCAGTGTTTTCAATTCTGTCCCGGAGCGCCTGAATCTGGCAGCCAGCTTGCGCAGCCGACGTGACACGAACTGGCGGGCCTTGATGTCATGCGGCACATTTTGCCAGTATGTCCCGTTCATCCAGATGGAGAAGCGCAACAGTAGTCGTTGCAATCCGCGCGCCTGCGCGTCGCTGCGCAACGATGCATAACAATCGGTACGGTGCTTTTCACAGGTGGCAAGCAATGCCTGCAAGCCCTGATGACCTGCCATGCGCTGGCTCATCGGCCACATCGTGCGCGAGATAAACACATCCCATTCCCGGATGCGCCCCAGCGCGACGCAGAGCGCGGCGACATCGCCGCTCAATGCCGACAGCTGCGGGTCTGCCCGGAATTTTTCCGCCATGCGTAACACCACCCGCAAACGCCGCATCGCGACACGCATCTGGTGCAGATACTCGTCATCATCGCTTTGCATCACCCCATGCAGATTACCCTGCAGGTGTTCGAGACACGACCAGATGAGTATTTGCAGTGACTTTGCCAGCGTTTCCTTCGCGCCCAGCTTGACCGGAGCGCTCTTGAGCGGTTGTTCGGTATGGCCTGACAACAACTGGTAACCCTGCTCCGCCTTGCTGACTGTCTCCAGCTCGAACGGTACGATGTCGAGGATATCCAATGCCAACTCGAATAATTTCCCGGGATCGCCGGATTTCAATTCCAGCTCGATCTCGCATATCGGTGTGCTGTGTTCCTGGGTGCTGACCTCTCCCTGATCGATGCTCAATTCGATCGAGGCACCCTGGTAATCCAACATGCGGCTGCTGCGCGAAAAATCGGTGACGAATACCGGCTGCAATTTCCTGCGCAGAGCATCAGGCAGCTGCGCCTTCAACTCTGCCGCTTCCGCTATGGAAAAATCCAGTTCCGCACTTTGCACCGGCACTTCCCATTCGTTACGCCGATGCAGCCCGGCTTCGACCGAGCCCCCGCCCTTGAGGGTCTGCAACCATTGCTTACCGTCGCGGCGCAACCTCAACGCCATTGCTTTCTTGTGCAAAGCGAACTTGGGGGTGTCGTAATAGATGTTGTGCAGCCGGCGGGTGACCGGACGGGTGACCGAATACTGCCTGAGCAAAACATGCCGCTTCAACCTGGCTAGTTGCGCGGGCGCGATGCTTAGCTTGAGTTCGGTTTCGATGGACATGGTTTTCGATATCCGTTGCTGATGACTGGGATATTGGGCTCATCTCCAGCCATTCAGTCATGATGGCGACAGTTTACGCCGTTATGGTGGATTACCCTAACGGTTAGCAGCGCCGTAACCCCCCTAAACCGCCATCCCCGCCGCGTAGCCCGAAGCCCATGCCCACTGGAAGTTATAGCCTCCCAGTTGACCGGTGACATCGACCACCTCGCCGATAAAATACAGGCCGGGAACCTGCAGGCATTCCATGGTCTTGGATGAAAGCGTATGGGTATCGACCCCGCCGCATGTCACCTCCGCCTTGCTGTAACCAATCGTGCCGGAAGGTGTGACCTGCCAGTCGTGCAGTTGTGTGGCGATCTGCTTGCGTTGCTTGTCGTTGTACTGGTTGATCGGCTTGCTCTCGATGCCGGACATCTGCCCGCACCAGGCATCGGCAAAGCTCTTGGGGAACCACTGGGTCAGAAAGTTATTGAGCTGTTTCTTGCTGGCCTTTTGTTCGACCAGTAGTGCTTCCATATCGATGCCGGGCAAGAGGTTGATATGCAACGGTAGTCCGTGTTGCCAATATGAAGATATCTGCAATATCGCAGGGCCGCTCAGCCCGCGATGCGTGACCAGCATGTTCTCCCTGAACGACTGCTTGCCGAAACTCACCTCGACATCCAGTGACACGCCAGTCAGATCTGCATAGGGTTTCCAGTCATCGGGCGCGAAGGTCAGCGGCACCAGGCCGGGTTTGAGCTTGGTGATTGGAACCCCGAACTGTTCGGCGACTTTATACCCGAACGGCGTCGCGCCTATTTTGGGGATAGAGAGTCCGCCGGTCGCGATCACCAGCGAGGCGGAGTTGAACTCGCCGCGTGTCGTGGTGATGTGGAACCGGTGTGGCGCTTTTTTGGCCTTGCCGCCTTCCCCGTTCGCGTCACCCGCTGCGGCATCATATTTAATCTAGCCGATCTCGCAGCTCATGAATCGCTTGACTTCCGCCGCCTCGCACTCACTGCGCAGCATGGTGATGATGGCGTCCGACTCGTCATCGCAAAACAACTGGCCGAGTGTCTTTTCGTGAAAACCGAGGCGGTGTTGCTGCAATAGCGCGATGAAATCCTGCGGGGTATATCGCGCCAGCGCGGAACGGCAAAAATCGGGATTTACCGAGATGAAGTTCTCGGGTTTGGTGTTGATATTGGTGAAGTTGCAGCGCCCGCCGCCGGAGATGCGTATCTTCTCCGCAAGTTTTTTTGCATGATCCAGCAGCACCACGGATCGACCGCGTTGGCCTGCCTGCATGGCGCACATCAGGCCGGCTGCGCCAGAGCCGATAATTATCACATCTGTTTTCATATTGTTTTGTACCGCCCGGACCGGGCTTTAGCTAGTTTCGATTATGTTTTGTTGCGGTGCATCATGTCTTGGTACTCAAGCTTGGATAATCAGGCTAGGGAATCTCTGATTAAGTCCTGAACGATTTCGTTTCATGATGTCAGAAGCGAAGATCGAACAAACGGAGCCGAACGATGAAACAAATAACACTCTCTGCAAGCAGCTTTGACCGCTACAGCAAGACGACGCGACGCG
>JBGSMU010000081.1:0-5295 GCA_041739955.1 Gallionella sp.
CGCGTCGCGTCGTCTTGCTGTAGCGGTCAAAGCTGCTTGCAGAGAGTGTTATTTGTTTCATCGTTCGGCTCCGTTTGTTCGATCTTCGCTTCTGACATCATGAAACGAAATCGTTCAGGACTTAATCAGAGATTCCCTAGCAATTAGTAGGCGTGTCTCAGACAGGCCCGACATACAACAGCGTCCGCGATAGCTACTCAAAACCGAGCGACGGAAAAAACTCTGCTTGATACGTTGCTCTGTAACGACCTTGCGAGTCTCCCCCGTAAAGTCTTCTGGAACAAGTTGCTCATCAGCTTCATCAATTGCCGGAGCAGCATCAAGGTTCCTTCTCAACAACTCACATTCCACAGCGAGCTTCTCCCAGTCTTCATGAAATTCAGCCCACACTTCTCTGTCAAGTGAACCAGCGTTACCCAAACCAGTGAGGCCCCTACCAGTGATTGCGGGATCAAGGCTGGCAAAATTTACAAGTTTCATTGCTACTGCACCTGGAGTTCGTCCAATCAATTTGGCGAGTCGGATAATTTCCGGATTGCGGCTGTGTAGCCTGCCAAAAGGAAGCTGGCAGTACAGATGGAATGCCAGCTTGAGTTGTTCTTTCGTCCAACGGGTTGTGACCATTATGTCCTCCAGCGATTCGCCTCGTTAATGTGGCCGAAACTCCGAGTTTTGAAATTTAGAGGAAGTTTATCCTGGTATTCAGCCGTTTTCACTATTGTTGTTTCAAGCGGTTCAACTGCTGGGAATTTTTGCGGACAGTCTGTCACCATTTCTACCCAGCACCTGATGTACACCCACAAGGTACACTATCGAACAATAATTTTTCACTTATCCTAATGAACTGCCGCCCCAACTGCGCCGCCTGCTGCATCGCGCCTTCTATCACCTCCCCTATTCCCGGCATGCCGGATGGCAAGCCCGCCGGGGTGCGTTGTGTGCAGCTTACCGATGACAATCGCTGTGCGATTTTCGGGCGGCCAGAGCGCCCTGCCTTTTGCGGCACGTTGCAGCCCTCCGTCGAGATGTGCGGTGAGACTCGCGAGCAGGCCATGGAATGGCTGACCCGTTTGGAGCACGAGACGAAGCCGATTACTTAACTTTGCAGCTTGTTGTCCCTGCACTTCGACAGGCTGATGGAACTACTAGCCATTCGACTAAGCTGTCAAACAACGACAGCCAAGTCGCTGGTTATCAGCGCGAACGGATGTTTTTGATCGGTATAATCGCTGCATCATGCCTCTGCACAACGCTGCCGCTCACCTTGAGATTACCGCCGATACGCCCTGCGTGGGGCATTGCACCACTGCGCTGGGCGATGATGTGTGCCGCAGTTGTCACCGCACATTCGACGAGATCACCCGCTGGGTGGAGATGAATGAGGAAGAGCGGCGGGCGGTGAACCGTCGGATCGCCCTTGAGATGTGGGGCGATTCCGGCTTGTGAGGCGGGTATAATTCACTGCTGTTTTCAAACGTGTTTTAGCTAGTGGGGGTTCTACCCGCTCCCCTGCCCCTCTCCCTTCAAGGGCGAGGGGATAATGTATATGGCTGGAATCTTTAAAATCATTTTAATTACTGGATTCCCGCCTTCGCGGAAATGACGCACTTTATGGACATCGTCTTACTTATCAAAGCAGCCATTCTCGGTATCGTTGAGGGGCTGACCGAATTTCTTCCGATCTCTTCCACCGGGCACCTGATCCTTGCCGGCGACTTGCTGAATTTCAACGACGAGAAAGGCAAGGTATTCGAGATCGTGATCCAGTTCGGGGCGATCCTGGCGGTGTGCTGGGAGTATCGCGCGAAGATCATCTCGGTGGTGAGCGGGCTGGTGCAGAAGCAACCCGCCGCGCAGCGTTTCACCCTCAATCTGTTGATCGCTTTCATGCCCGCTGCAGTGCTGGGGCTGCTGTTCGCCAAGGCGATCAAGGCACACTTGTTTGCACCGGTGCCGGTGGCGATGGCGTTCATTGTCGGCGGCCTGTTCATCCTCTGGGCGGAGAAGCGCGATCACAAGATCACGGTGGAGTCCGTGGAGGACATGGGCTGGAAGGATGCGCTGAAGGTGGGCTGCGCCCAAGCGTTGGCGCTGATACCGGGCACATCGCGTTCCGGCGCGACGATCATCGGCGGGCTGTTCTTTGGGCTATCGCGCAAGGCGGCGACGGAGTTCTCGTTCTTCCTCGCAATCCCGACATTGAGCGCAGCGACGGTGTACGAGGTGGTGAAGCATCGCGATCTTTTTCATGCGGAAGACATCGGCATGTTCGCGGTGGGCGGCATATTTTCTTTCATCAGTGCGTTCCTGTGCGTGCGCTGGCTATTGCGCTATATCAGCCACCACGACTTTACGATCTTTGCCTGGTACCGCATCGCGTTCGGGCTCATCGTGCTGGGTACGGCATATAGCGGCATGGTGAGCTGGTCCGCGGCCTAGATGGCCGGGCATGGTTTTCATCTGGATGTCATAATTCATAAACATAATTAAACACTCGGAGATTATTAACATGGCAAGAATGGTCAATTGCGTAAAACTGAAGCGCGAAGCAGAGGGACTGGACCGCCCGATGTACCCCGGCCCGCTCGGCCAGAAGATTTTCGATAACGTTTCGAAAGAGGCGTGGCAGGGCTGGATCAAGTTGCAGACCATGCTGGTGAACGAGAACCGCCTGAACCTCGCCGATGCGCAAGCACGCAAGTTTCTTGCGACACAGATGGAAAACTATTTCTTCGGCGAGGGTGCTGCAATGCCGGAAGGATATATTCCCCCCAAATAATCAGGAGTAGCGTCACTTGTCTAAAAAATATGCAGCGCAGCAATTCCTGAATCGCGAGCTGGGTCAGCTTGAGTTCAATCGCCGCGTACTTGCCCAGGCGGAGGACGCGTCTGTTCCTTTACTGGAGCGGCTAAAGTATCTCTGCATCGTTAGCAGTAATCTGGACGAATTTTTTGAGATACGTGTCGCCGGGCTTAAGGAGCAAATCAAACTGGGTAGCCTGATAACCAGTGTCGATGGCATGACTCCCGAGGAGACCCTTAAACTGGTACGTCTGCAAGCCCACAAACTCATTGAAAGCCAGTATCAGTTATTCAATAAGGATCTTATTCCCGCGCTTGCAGACAAGGGGATCAAATTTCTGCGCCGAACGCACTGGAATGATGCCCAAAAAGCCTGGGTGAAGGATTTCTTTTTTCGTGAAGTGATGCCGGTGTTGACACCGATCGGGCTCGACCCTGCCCACCCTTTCCCGCGTGTAGTGAACAAGAGCCTGAATTTTGCCGTGGAGCTGCAGGGCAAGGATGCCTTCGGCCGTAACTCGACCCGCGCGATCGTTCAGGCACCGCGCGTGGTGCCGCGCACGATACTGATGCCACCCGAGATCAGCGGTTGCGAATACGGCTTTGTGTTCCTGTCATCGATCCTGCATACCCACGTCGGCGAGCTTTTCAGCGGCATGGAGGTATTGGGTTGCTTTCAATTCCGCGTGACCCGCAACAGCGACCTGTTTGTCGACGAGGAGGAAGCAAAGAACCTGCGCATCAAGCTGCAGGGTGAACTGCCACACAGGCATTTCGGCGATGCTGTCCGTTTGGAGATCGCCGACAATTGTTCCCCCGTGATCGCGGATATGCTGACCAAGGAATTCAACCTGGCCCCCGATGATGTGTACCGTGTGAACGGCCCGGTTAACCTGGTACGCCTGATGAGGATCCCGGATCTGGTCGAGCGTGATGAGCTGAAGTTTCCAGCCTTTGTACCCAACGTCCCCGGCGTGCTGCAAAAGAAGGGCGCGGATATGTTCAGGGTCATCCGCAAGAGCGATATTCTTTTGCATCACCCGTACCAGTCGTTCAAGCCAGTCATCGACTTCATCCAGCAGGCTTCCAGCGACCCCAGCGTGGTTGCCATCAAGCAGACCGTCTACCGTACCGGTGCCGATTCCGCGTTGATGAACGCCCTGGTAACCGCGGCACAGCGCGGCAAGGAAGTCACGGTCGTCGTTGAGCTTCTGGCGCGGTTTGATGAGGAAGCGAACATCAACTGGGCCAACAAGCTGGAAGAAGTCGGCGCGCATGTCGTGTATGGCGTTGTCGGCCACAAGACCCACGCCAAGATGCTGATGGTGGTTCGCAGGGAAGACGGAAAATTGCGCCGATATGCGCATCTCGGTACCGGCAACTACCACCCGCGTACTGCCAGGCTATATACCGACTTCGGACTGTTCACCTGCAATGAGCAGGTTTGCGCTGACGTCAATGAAGTATTCAGCCAACTCACCAGCCTGGGCAAGGCACGGAAATTGAATCACCTGTGGCAGTCGCCGTTCTCGTTGCATAGCGAGGTGATCAGGTCCATCAACAACGAGACCCGGCTGGCCATTGCCGGGAAGAAGGGGCATATCATCGCCAAGATGAACGCGCTGCTCGAACCCGAAACCATCAATGCGCTGTACGAAGCCTCGCAGGCCGGCGTCCGCGTCGATCTTATCGTGCGCGGCGTCTGTGCGCTTCGTCCCGGCGTACCGAAACTTTCCGAGAATATCCGGGTACGTTCTGTGATTGGCCGCTTTCTCGAACACACGCGCATTTTCTATTTCCGCAACGACTTGAAACATGACGTCTATCTTGCCAGCGCGGACTGGATGGACAGGAATTTCTTCCGGCGTATCGAAGTATGCTTCCCCGTCATCGACAAGAAACTCAAAAAGCGCGTGATTGACGAGGGCCTGAAGGCCTACCTGCAGGACAACAGTCAGGCGTGGGACATGGACAAGGACGGCGTCTACAAGCACAAGAAGCGACGCTCGGTAAAGAAATGCGCCCAGTGCGATCTGCTGCAAAAGTTCTCCGGACGTTGAATATTTCATGAGCGGGGGGTGGGTTGAATTTCAGCCCATCTCTCCCCGACATGCGCCTCCTATTATTGGGAATCTTCCCCTGCTTGATCAGGCA
Organism: Gallionella sp.; assembly: GCA_041739955.1. Taxonomy (GTDB): domain Bacteria; phylum Pseudomonadota; class Gammaproteobacteria; order Burkholderiales; family Gallionellaceae; genus Gallionella. Next base: position 4,957 of record JBGSMU010000081.1, read on the forward strand.
CTATTCTCAATATCTATAATATTGTTCTTAACAAAACTTGTCCTCAAGCCGGCGATTCTTGAAAAATTGAATATACCCGCCTTCATCATCATGGACTTGCGTGTATAAGCGACACGCACAAGCTACAACCCATTAATAAGGCATGATAATTGCGGCAATAACAATGCGATTGTTGCTTATTCGATACAAATAGTAATTACCGTGCTTATCCGGTTGTCACAGACACCTACCAGATGTAGTGTTTCGTGATTTTACGGAGTAAAGCTCTGCGTAGGTCGGGGCAGTGACATCGCTAGCGATCCCGAGCAGGGATCGGAAGGCGTTGAAGGGGTAGAAGCG
>JBGSMU010000082.1:0-8220 GCA_041739955.1 Gallionella sp.
CGCGTCGCGTCGTCTTGCTGTAGCGGTCAAAGCTGCTTGCAGAGAGTGTTATTTGTTTCATCGTTCGGCTCCGTTTGTTCGATCTTCGCTTCTGACATCATGAAACGAAATCGTTCAGGACTTAATCAGAGATTCCCTAACTGATACGGGATGCTAAAATGCGCCAACTCGCAACGCGGAAAACATCATGAACGATATCAAACAATATATGCACGACGTTGGCCGGGCAGCGCGCACAGCTTCGCGACGCATGGCGATGGCCGACACCAAAGCCAAAAACCACGCTCTGGAAAATATCGCGACCGCAATCATGCTCAATAGCGCCAAACTCATCTCCGAAAATAAAAAAGATGTTGCACAGGCAAAAGTGGACGGGCTCGACAAAGCCTCCATTGACCGCCTTACGCTCACCGAAAAAACCATCCAGGGCATGGCTGAAGGGCTGCGCCAGATCGCCGCTCTCCCCGATCCTATCGGTGAGATCAGCGATCTGAAATATCGTCCTTCTGGAATTCAGGTCGGCAGGATGCGTGTGCCGCTCGGCGTCATCGGCATCATCTATGAATCCCGCCCGAACGTGACAGCGGATGCGGCGGGTCTGTGCCTGAAGTCGGGCAATGCCGCCATCCTGCGCGGCGGCTCCGAAGCGATCCATTCCAATCAGGCCATCGCTGCCTGTGTGCATCAGGGTCTGCGCGAGGCCCGCTTGCCCGAGACTGCGGTACAAGTGATCAGCACAACTGACCGCGCTGCCGTGGGCGAGCTCATCACCATGAAAGACTATGTGGACGTGATCGTACCCCGCGGCGGGAAAAGCCTGATAGAGCGCGTCTCAAATGAGGCTCGCATCCCCGTGATCAAACACCTGGACGGCATCTGCCATGTGTATATCGACGACGAGGCCGACCTGAAAAAAGCCATCCGCATCGCCGACAACGCCAAGACCCACCGTTATGGTGTGTGCAACGCGATGGAGACCTTGCTGGTGAATGCGAACATCGCCGCCAAGGTATTGCCCGACCTGTGCAAGATCTATCTCGAAAAGGGTGTGGAATTGCGCGGCGATGAGGCTGCGTGCAAGCTGGTCGCCAAGATGAAGCCTGCCACCGAGGAAGACTGGCACACCGAATACCTTGCCCCGATCCTTTCGATCCGCGTGGTCGCAAATCTGGATGAGGCCATTGCCCATATCGACACCTATGGATCGCAGCACACCGACAGCATCGTCACCGAAAACTACAGCAAGGCGATGCGTTTCCTGCGCGAAGTGGATTCATCCAGCGTGATGGTGAACGCCTCGACACGATTTGCGGACGGCTTTGAATATGGCCTGGGTGCCGAGATCGGCATCTCCACCGACAAGATCCACGCGCGCGGCCCGGTCGGACTAGAAGGATTGACTTCACAGAAATACATCGTGCTCGGCAACGGGCAAATCAGGGTTTAATAAGAGAGAACACCATGAGCCAAACCATAGCAGTCAAAGTACCGGACATCGGCGATTTCAAGGATGTCGCTGTCATCGAGATCAGTGTCAAAGTCGGTGACACCATCGAGGCAGAACAATCGCTGGTCACGCTGGAGACAGACAAAGCCGCGATGGAAGTACCGTCGCCTTCGGCTGGCATCGTAAAAGAACTCAAGGTCAAGATCGGCGACAAGGTTTCCGAGGGTTCCGTGATCATCATGCTTGAGAATAGCGCTGCTGCAGCCGCACCAACGGCAGCTGTTGCCAGCGCCCCTGCACCGCAGGCCGCTCCGACTCCTGCACCCGCACCCGTATCTGCGCCTGCCCCTGCGGCAAAAGTCACCAAGGGTGACATCCATGCAGAAGTCGTCGTACTTGGTGCCGGCCCCGGCGGCTACACCGCCGCATTCCGTGCGGCCGACCTGGGCAAGCAGGTGGTGTTGATCGAGAAGCATGATTCACTCGGCGGCGTCTGTCTCAATGTGGGTTGCATCCCGTCCAAGGCGCTGCTGCATGTCGCCAAGGTCATCACCGAAGCAGAGGAAGTGTCGGAACACGGCGTGAGTTTCGGCAAACCCAAGATCGACATCGACAAGATCCGTGGCTGGAAAGAAAGTGTCATCAGCAAATCCACCGGCGGGCTAACCGCACTGGCGAAAGGCCGCAAGGTTCAAGTAGTGCAGGGTATGGCGAAATTCACTTCGCCCAACAGCCTCGCGGTACAAACACCCGATGGCGAAAAGATCGTCACCTTCGACAACTGCATCGTCGCGGCAGGTTCCAGCGTGGCCCGCATCCCCGGCTTCCCCTACGACGACGAACGCATCATCGACTCCACCGGCGCACTGCAACTGAAGGATGTACCCAAGCGCATGCTGGTTATCGGCGGCGGCATCATCGGCCTGGAAATGGCCACGGTGTATGACGCACTGGGCAGCAAGATCTCCGTCGTCGAGCTGATGGATCAGCTGATGCCCGGCGCGGACAAGGACATGGTCAAGCCATTGCATACCCGCATCGCCAAGCGTTACGAATCCATCATGCTCAAGACCAAAGTCACCAAGATCGAAGCCGAGAAGAAGGGCCTGAAAGTCACCTTCGAAGGCGAACAGGCACCTGCTGAACCGCAAGTGTATGACCGCGTGCTGATGGCCGTTGGCCGTCGTCCGAATGGACGCGAGATAGCCGCCGAAGCAGCCGGGCTGATCGTGAACGAACGCGGCTTCATCCCGGTCGACAAACAGATGCGCACCAACGTGTCGCACATCTACGCGATCGGCGACATCGTCGGCGACCCGATGCTTGCGCACAAAGCGGTGCACGAAGGCAAGGTCGCGGCGGAAAATATCGCCGGACACAAAGCCTACTTCGAACCGCTGACCATTCCTTCCGTTGCCTATACCGACCCTGAAGTCGCGTGGATGGGACTGACCGAAACCCATGCCAAAGCACAGGGGATCGAATTCGAGAAGGCTTCCTTCCCGTGGGTGGCAAGCGGCAGGGCAGGATCAGTCGGACGCAGCGAAGGCGCAACCAAGATACTGCTCGATCCGAAATCTCGCCGCATCCTCGGCGCGGGGATCGTCGGCGTGAATGCCGGTGAACTGATCGCCGAAGCGGTGCTGGCATTGGAGATGGGCGCAGACATGGAAGACATCGGCCTGACGATACATCCGCATCCAACCCTGTCGGAAACATTCTGCTTCGCGGCAGAGATGGCAGAAGGCACGATCACCGACCTGATGCCGCCAAGAAAGAAAAGCTGAAAATTCCCTGAGCTGTAGTTGGGGCAGATGGTGGTGCATATCCCCGGCATTTCATCGGGGAGCACATCGAGAAGATATTGGCAAAACACAACGTGCCGGTGGATGCGGCCAAGGAAAATAGCAACCGCGTGCAAACCGAACGTGACGCGGCGAGATTCCTCTCCATGCACAACACCAAAGGTCTGGAGTTTCCCTGCGTGGCAATCGGGGGACTGGGCGAGCTCAAGAAGGCCGAGGACACCGAAGACGATATACGCCTGACCTACCTCGCCATCACCCGCACGACGCATGAGGCATTTATCACTTACTCGAATATGTCGGAACTGGTGAAGCGGCATCACATTCGTTTTTTGAAACTTACCTGAGTATTTAGAATTTGAGAGGGGGTTATATGCGTAGCAATCTAGCGTTGTTGCTGTGTCTCTTCTGCATGTCTGCTGCGGTGGAGGCGAAGGGGGCTAATAGCATCGTTGGCCGCTGGGTGTATCAGCAGAACAACGCGACCTCTGAGATCGTACTTGATGAATCGGGTAACGGAAGCTTTAACGGTACGCCGTTGAGCTATCAGGTACAGGGTGGTCAGATATACGTCAGCATCAACGGTGGTTTGCAGGCATATTTCTATGAGCTGAAGCAGAATCAACTGGTGATTGGTGGTGGCGACCTGGCCGCGCCAGTTCAGTTCACTCGCGCAAGCAAAGCGAAGAGTACGCAGAAGACGCCAGCTGGTAACACGGATAACGACGAGGCGATAAAGCGTTTTCTGTTGGCAAACGATTGGTGCTCGTTCTCATTCAGCGGAGGTGGCGGAGGCTACGGTTCGTCTGGGAGTTATGGTCACAGTTCGACTTCTCGTGTGCATCTATCACCTGACGGCACGATATCTCGTCGGTCGGGCTCGGAGAATTATTCAAGCAACTCGAATGGCAGCTTGGCGAGCCAAGGTAATAGCGGCGATGCAGGTCGTTGGCAAGTGCAGGGCGGGGTGCTGTATCTCTCGGATGGCAATACTCCTATGCAACCCGTGAACCTATCGATGACCCGAAATTCGAACGGTTCTCCGATACTCAAAGCGGGCGGGGTCGAATACATGCAATGTAGCAATTGAGATCTCACTGCGCGGCTGGGCGGTTGATCGTGTAGTTTGAGTCCCGCAATGGGGACTCAGACGAAACTACTGGGGACGGAGCCCGATTAATTTTGCAAATTGCAATTGGGCTCCTTCCCTGAGAATTGGCCGGGGCACTCAGCAAGCTACACGCTGTTACGCTTGTCCCCAATGTGATTATTGTCACAGACGTCACCGGTTACTTTGTTTATCTTCGACGACAATCCAGCATCTGCCCGCAACGATTACAAGAGAAATCCAAATGACACCTTCAACGCTGCAGCGCGCTTTCCTGGCATCCTGTCTTTCGGCCGCCGCCTTTTTCTTGCCGGCATCGCAGGCCTCCGAAGTGACCGATACCGCACCCGTTGTGCCGGCCGCATCCGCCCAGACCGAGAAGATAAAGTTCGATGCCTTGGTCAGTAAATACCAAAAGCTGGTCGAAGAATGTCGTGCCAAGCGCCACGGTATCGAAACCGTACAACCCGCCCAAGCAGTCCTTTCCAAATGCGATACAAAAACACAGTAACCCCGGGATGCGCGCAGACTCGATCGATCGCGCTATTTCAGACCTGCTTTCATTGATCTTCATCCCTTGATCATCTGTTCAAGGGAGATTCCATTTCCCAGCTTTTGATACTTTGCTTGCTGGCCTTGGCCGTGTGGGCCGAGATAGCTTAGCTCAACAGCTCTTTACGCCAACGGCAATCTCACCTCGAAGCACGCGCCCCCTTCCGAACGGGGCAAACAAGCCACTCCGCCACCATGCCGTTGCGCGATCTGGCGCACCAGTGCCAAACCCAGGCCATAGCTGCCTTCCTTCTCGCGACTGCCCGCGGGACGATAGAACGGTTCGAAGATGCGCTCGCGTTCTGTTGCCGCGATGCCCGGGCCGTTGTCACACACTTGAATCACCGCCTGTCCGGCATCCTTCATCAGGTTTGCCAGCACCACCTCGCCACCGTGTCGCTTCGCATTCTCCAGCAGGTTACGCAGCAAGCGCCGCAACAGACGATCATCACCTTTGATGATGAGCGGCACCGCATCGCACTGCACATCACTGCGCGCAGACTCTTCCGCCAACAGTGCGGCCAAATCGACCTCCGCCATTTGCAGCGGCTCCCGCATCGCATCCAAACGACTCGCCAGCAAGATCTCTTCGATGAGTTGATCCAACTCGGCGATGTCCTTGCGCAAGGAGTTTTGCAGCTCGGGCATGGGACGCTCCGCCTGCAACTCCAACGCAAGACGGATGCGGGTCAGCGGTGAACGCAGCTCGTGCGAGGCATTCGCCAACAGTTGCTTGTGTGCCAACAACAGCGACTCCACCCGCGCCGCGGCCTGATTAAAACTCTTCGCCAGTGACGACACTTCATCGCATCCTTTGGTCTCCACTCGCGTCTTGAAATCGCCCTCACCCAATGCCTCCACCGCCAGCTTCAAACGCTCCAAGCGGCGCGTCATGCGGCGGGTCACCGGATAGGCCACCACCGCCACCACCAGCCCGATCAACACTAAAATCAAGATGAACGGAAACGGTGTGCGCGGCGGGGTATGTTGCGGTTGCGCCAACAGCCAGCGGCCATCCGGCAGATGCATCGCCCAAGCACTATCGGGGCCGTGACGATGCAGCCAATCGTTATCTTGCGCATCTGGCGGGGGGGGGCTCAACGCTCGCCCGGCATTTGCCAACAAGCGACGGTCATCGGAATACAGCGAGATGCGCGGTAACGCGGGTCGCGCCAATTTTTCCAGCACACTCTGTTGCTGCGCATCGGGTGCATCCGGCGCGGGCAAGGCCAGCATGATCACATCACGCACCGTGCTCATCACCTCGCTCTGCGGCGAGTTTTGCCCCTGGAAATGCCAGTACGCACCCACCGACACCACCAGCAGCACGAGGCTCGCGATCACGCCCATGTAGATCTGAAAATAGAGTTTTCTCATGCCGCCTCCTCGCCATCCTGGCTGCGTGCAAACACATAACCCGCACCGCGCAGGGTGATGATGCGGCGCGGATGTTTCGGGTCTGCTTCGATCGCCGCGCGGATGCGCGAGATGTGAACGTCGATAGAGCGGTCGAACGCCTCCAGCGGCTCGCCCTTCACCGCATCCAACAACTGCTCACGGCTCATCACCCGGCCCGGCTTCTCTGCCAGCGCCAGCAACAGATCGAACTGATACGAAGTCAACTCGCATGCCGCGCCATCCACCCGCACCTGTCGCGCGCCACGGTCGATCTCCAGCATGCCGAAGCGCAACACATCACCATTGCCCGGCTTGCCCCGACGCAAGATAGCCTTGAGTCGGGCCAACAACTCGCGCGGTTCGAACGGCTTGGGCAGGTAATCATCCGCCCCCATCTCCAAACCGAGGATGCGATCCATCGCTTCGCCGCGCGCGGTGAGCATCAATACCGGAATGGTCGAAAAAGTGCGCAACTGGCGGCAGGCATCCAAGCCATCACCGTCCGGCAACATCAGGTCCAGCACCAGCGCATCGAACTGTTCCAGCTTCAATGCCTGCAACCCGCTGGCGATCGTATGGCGCAAGGCCACGCGATAACCCGCATCGCCCAGATACTGCTGCAACATGGCGCACAAGCGTTCGTCGTCGTCGATGATGAGGATATGTTGGTTCATGTGAGATTCCATAAAAGACCCCGCATCATACCAAGCGGCATGCATGCGGGGCAGTTACAACACCCGACTTAACCGTGATGCATCCAGCCGTGGCGATTCTCCATCTTCTCGGCCAGCTTGGCGCGTTGCTCCGGCGTCAACACCTCGGCGATATCCTGCATGGTCTGCGTCGCCAACTTGCTCGCCTCATCCACCAGCTTGATCTGCTCCGCACGCAAGGTCTCGATAGCCGCCTTGTCGATGCTCGCTGCCGACATCAATTTGCCGATCTGATGATGATTGTCGCGCATCTTCTCTGCCAGCGGCCCACCCTTCTCCACCGAAGCCTTCACGATGGTCGATGCTTTCGCCTTCTGTTCATCGCTCGCCTTCACCTCTCTCAGCATGTGTTGCATACGCTTGTCGGCGAACTTGTCCATCTTATCCAGATCCATCGGCTTGCCGGACATGAACGCCTCCGGTCCACCGTGATGTCCGCAGTCGTGCTCGCCGGAATACGAATGGCCCGCAAAGAACCCGAGGCCGAATACCAACATGATGGCCAAAAACTTGCCGAAGCCGCGACCTCGATGTCCGCCATGGCAATGGCGCTCATGTTTGCTGCTGCCGCAGCAGCCGCGTTTGCCTTCGTTGTTCGTCTCCTGCGTGTTAGGGGTTTGCTCACTCATCTCATTCTCCTTGATCGGTTGATGCCGCACCGTGTGTGGCGGCTGAGTGACACTTTATGAGCACGCCATTGCCGCGGTTTGTACCCAAGGTAAAGATTTGTAAAGCGGCGCATGTACACTAGCCCCCACTCCCATCGCCCGTGTGCGACCGCGTCTTTGATTGACAGCCACATAGCCCGGCACGACACTGGACATATCTTGGACACTCTCACCCAATTCTTCACTCCCGACCTCAGCCTGTGGGGATTGTTCATCTCCAGCTTCCTTGCCGCGACGCTGCTGCCCGGCGGTTCGGAGGCGGTGCTGGCCGGTGTATTGACTATGCACCCCGAGTTGTTCTGGCCCGCGTTGTTGCTCGGCACACTGGGTAACACGCTGGGGGGAATGGTGACCTTGGTCATGGGCCGGCTGTTGCCTAAAACCAAAGCGTTAAGGAATCTCTGATTAAGTCCTGAACGATTTGGTTTCATGATGTCAGAAGCGAAGATCGAACAAACGGAGCCGAACGATGAAACAAACGACACTCTCTACAAGCAGCTTTGACCGTTACAGCAAAACGACGCGACGC
>JBGSMU010000083.1:0-4233 GCA_041739955.1 Gallionella sp.
CGCGTCGCGTCGTCTTGCTGTAGCGGTCAAAGCTGCTTGCAGAGAGTGTTATTTGTTTCATCGTTCGGCTCCGTTTGTTCGATCTTCGCTTCTGACATCATGAAACGAAATCGTTCAGGACTTAATCAGAGATTCCCTAAAAAGGTTAACGGCGATCTATGCCGCCCTGAATCAATGTAACCAGGCCATCATGCGTTGCACTAATGAGGGAGACCTGTTCCCCAAAATCTGCCAGGCTGCGGTCGATATTGGCGGCATGAGCATGGCCTGGATTGGCAAAGTGCATGGGACGACTGACCGCGTCATTCCGGTAGCCAGTTACGGCTCGGGCGTGGAATATCTGAAGGATATCGACATCTCGACCCGCGCAGACCTTTCTTCCGGTCGCGGCACGACCGGCACGGCAATTCGTGAAGACAGTCCCGTATGGATCCAGGACTTCCAGAATGATGAGCGTCTCAAACACTGGCACGAGCGCGGCGTACAATTCGGATGGGGCGGCGTCGCCGCCCTTCCCCTGCACTGCAACGGTCGAATAGTCGGCGCCCTGATGCTGTACTCCACCGTGACCAATGCCTTCGATAAAGCCGCGCGAGACCTGCTGGAAGGGATGGCGGCAGATATCGGACTTGCGCTGGACAAATTCACTCTGGATTCACAACGCAAGCAGGCCGAGGAAGCTTTGCGCGAAAATGAAGCACGCACCCGGGATATTCTGGCTTCGGCCATGGATGCAGTGATCAGCACCGACCAGGATGGCACGGTGATAGGCTGGAACCGCGAAGCGGAAAACGTTTTCGGATATGCGGCGGATCAGGCGATGGGCAAGGACGTATCCTCACTGATCGTGCCCCCGATTCATCGTGTCGCTCACAAAAACGGCATGGAACGTTTTTTGCACACCGGCAAGGGGACGTTTATCGACAAGCGTATCGAAATCATGGCAATGCGCGCGGATGGCACGGAAATCATTATCGAACTCTCTCTGACGTCGATAACCAACAACGGCGCCAAAATTTTCAACGCCTTTGCGCGCGACATCACCGAGCGCAAGAAGACAGAAGAACACCTGCGTATTACAGCCGCGACTTTCGATGCACAGGAAGCGATCCTGATCACAGACAACAAGGCGAATATCCTGCGCGTGAATCGTGCCTTTGAATTGATGAGCGGCTACGAAGCGAAAGAAGTGATCGGCCTGAACCCGAAATTCTTCAAGTCGGGACGCCACGATGCCGCTTATTACCAGGAAATGTGGTCGGCACTGAAAAAGAGCGGAAAGTGGTATGGGGAAATATGGGATAAACGCAAGAACGGGGAAATCTTCCCGCAACAGATGACTATCACGGCGGTCTACGACGAGCTCCAGATGGTGTCCCATTATGTCTCTGTTTCACGGGATATCACCCGGCGTAAACGCAGGGAACAGGAAATCCACCAGCTGGCCTTTTATGATCCGCTGACCAATCTGCCTAATCGCCGCCTGCTGCTTGATCGCCTTCAATTCGCCGCGGCAACCAGCGAACGAAACGGACTGCATGGAGCGCTGATATTCCTGGATCTGGACAATTTCAAGACGGTCAACGATACACAGGGCCATGCCATTGGCGATCAGATGCTGATAGAGGCCGCGCGGAGATTACAGCTTTGCGTACGCGAGGGCGATACGGTGGCCCGTCTGGGCGGGGATGAGTTCGTGGTCACGCTGCAGGATATGAGCGATGAAACCGATGAGGCAGCGACGCAAGCCAAGCTGGTGGCTGAAAAGATCCAAAGGGAACTCGGGCGCATTTACGAATTGGATCATTTCGAATGTACCAGTACCGCCAGTATCGGCATCGTGATATTCAAGGGTCACCAGACAAGTCCCGACAACTTGCTCAAACACGCCGATACCGCCATGTATCAATCAAAGGCGGCAGGTCGCAACACTATCCGTTTTTACGATCCGGTCATGCAGTCCTCACTGGAAGCCCGTATCAAGCTGGAAAACGAATTGCGTCAAGCGCTGAAGCGGAATGAATTTGAGTTGCTCTACCAGATCCAGATGGATCACATGAACCGGCCGCTGGGAGCCGAAGTACTTTTGCGCTGGGCACATCCCGAACGCGGGCTCGTTTCACCGGGGAACTTCATCGAATTGGCCGAGGAGATCGGGCTCATCGTACCCATCGGCTTATGGGTGCTGAAAACAGCATGCGAACAACTCAGCCTTTGGCAAGCGGACAGCTTGACCAGCAACCTGACCCTTTCGGTGAACGTCAGCGCGAAACAATTCCACCAGCCCGATTTCGTCAACGAGATACAGCAAGTGTTGCAAGAAAGCGGCGCCCGACCTTCGCTGCTCAAGCTTGAATTGACTGAAAGCACAGCACTTGAAAATATCGAGGACACCATCGCCAAGATGAGAAAACTGAAGCTGTTCGGGATCGGTTTTTCGATGGATGATTTCGGCACCGGCTACTCGTCCCTGCAATACCTAAAGAGCCTGCCGCTGGATCAGATCAAGATCGACCAATCGTTCGTGCGCGACATCGCCAGCGATCCCAACGATGCGGCCATCGTGAAAGCCATCATCGCGATGACGGAAGCTCTGGGACTGAATGTCATCGCCGAAGGAGTGGAAACTGAAGAACAGCGCGACTTCCTCGACATGAACGGTTGCCATGCATTCCAGGGTTATCTGTTCAGCCTTCCCATTCCAATCGGGGAGTTCGAGAAGATATTGCCGGGCTATTAGCGTTTGCCGAGGCACAGTAGCGCGCTGCCATAAGCCGCCGCGGAATGTGCCGCCAGACCGACCGGCACACCGAGCAATCTTTCACGCAGCTTTGCCCACACCGGATTTTTTGCCCCCCCGCCGTTGCTGACGACACGCTTGACCGGTGGCGCGCCGAGTTCCGCCAGCCTGCGATAACCGGCAACCTCGATACGTGCCAGACCTTGCAGCATGCCGTGCAAAAAGTCGGCGTCATTTTCCGGCCTTGGCGTCAGTTTCGGTGCAAGTGTCGGGTCGTTGACCGGAAAACGCTCGCCGGTCTTGGGCAAGGGATAATAGTCAAGCGCGCTATCCCGACCTGGATCGATCAATGCACTCAATGCTTCAAGTTGCGCTTCGTCAAAATATTGCCGTAGCACACCCGCCCCCGCATTCGAGGCACCGCCGACCAGCCAGAGATCACCGTAGCGATGACTATAAACGCCGTATTCGGGGGACTCGATGCGATGCGAGGAAAGTTGCTTGAGTACCAGCGTCGTGCCGAGCGAAGTAACACCGATTCCTGTCTGGTTGATTCCGGTTGCAATAAAAGCTGCCGTACTATCGGTTGTGCCGGCATGGATGACGCATTCGTGATTGATGCCGAAATGCGCCGCGATTCCCGGCTGAATCTTGCCTATATTCTCACCCGGAGCCAGCACTTCGGGAAGCATGTGAGCATCCGGCAAGTTCACCACCCATTCCGGCCAACACAGCCGCTCAACATCATAGCCAGTCTTAAGCGCATTGTGGTAATCGCTTAAACCTGCCCTGCCGCTAAGCAATGCGGTGAGCCAATCAGCCTGATGCAGGAAGTATGCGGCCTGACCTTCTCCTTTCTGGCGGGTCAGCCAAAGGAATTTGGCAAGCCCGGAGGCGGGTGAGCAGACGATATGTCCGGTTGGTGCGATCTTCTTGAGTTCATCCGCCTGCTGCTGTGCTCGCTGATCATGGTACAACAACGACTGCGATACCGGAGTCAGAGAGGAATCACAAAGCAAAACCGTCCCGGAAGTACCGTCGATCGCCAGACCGTACAATCCGGATGCGATATCTACCGGTAGCGCATACAGCAACTCGTGCAACGCTTCACGCCAAACCAGGGGTGTCTGATTGTCTGGGTCTGCATAGGCAACACGTTGTTCCCACACCACAGTACGGTTTTGGTCGAGAGCGCAGGCTCGTGCGCCCGAGGTGCCAAAATCAAGGCCGAGATAATAATTGATGACACTTCCTCCTGTAGTGAGGATTACGATACCAGATTTACCGACGGCAAGATTTGTCCCGGCGCATGAAGTATCATTGCAAACTTAATCAGAGGTTCCTTAGTACTCTATTCCGTGCTTATCCGGTTGTCACAGACACCTACCAGATGTAGTGTTTCGTGATTTTACGGAGTAAAGCTCTGCGTAGGTCGGGGCAGTGACATCGCCAGCGATCCCGAGCAGGGATCGGAAGGCGTTGAAGGGGTAGAA
>JBGSMU010000103.1:0-8062 GCA_041739955.1 Gallionella sp.
TTTCATGGCGCCGTTATCCTGCCGCTCTGAAGAAAGTTTCGGCGACAGCTACCCCCCCGGCAAAATCTCCTGAGTCGCTATCCCATGCTGACTTCTCTTTTGCGTTGAGTGAGATCGGTTCATATCTGGATATTAACGAGGACGATCTTGCCAGAATATACAAACTGGCGAAAAAACATGCATTGCGCGCCTCTCCTGAAGCAGGGATGCTGGAGGAAGGGAGTTATTACAGCAACGGGGAGTTGGGTGATTCGCTGTCTGTGCGCAAGGTAGTCGAGATAACTGGCGACGCGGTGAGCTACCAGATCGTAGCCGGACTTGGGAAGGGGGATTCAGCGGTTGTGCCAAGAACTGAGTTCATGGATTGGCGCCGTTATGAAGTGATCGCGACAGAAGGTGACTGGCATCGGATACACGAGTTGTAACACTTGCGTATCTGGCATGTTTGAAAGGCATTTATCAAACTGAACCACTATTCAGACCATGTGAAATTTGAAGAGCGTGAACTGTTTCCGGTGTTGGAATATATGTTGTATCTGATGCGGTCGTGCATCGCTGAAAAAATCACTAGCTTCATTTGTGACCGCGCCAGCGTTTCAGCAGCAGCGCGTTGCTGACCACCGATACCGAACTCATCGCCATTGCCGCGCCGGCGATCACCGGGCTGAGCATGCCCAGCATCGCGAGCGGGATACCAAGCACGTTGTAACCGAATGCAAAGAACAGGTTTTGGCGGATCTTCTTCATTGTCGCGCGCGACAGCGAGATCGCATCGACCACACTCATCAGGTCGTTGCGCATCAGTGTGATGTCGGCGGCTTCGATGGCGATGTCGCTGCCGCTGCGCATCGCGAAACTGACATCGGCCGCAGCGAGGGCTGGTGCGTCGTTGATCCCGTCGCCCACCATGCCGACCAGTCTGCCTTCGGACTTGAACGAGTCCACCCCGGATGATTGGTCTTGTGGCATCACCTCGGCGCGGAATTCGCCGATGCCCGCCTGTGCGGCGATCGCCTGCGCGGTCGCCTGATTGTCACCGCTGAGCATCACCACCCTTATCCCCATCGCGGCAAGCTCCGCCACAGCGGCGCGGCTGCTGTCGCGCAACTGGTCGGCAAAGGCGAAGCTGCCCAGCAGGCTGCCGTCACGAGCCAGTCCGATCACCGACTTGCCTTGCTGCTGCAACTGCAGCAATTGATCGGCGGCGATCGTGATGCCTTCCCCGTTGAGGAATGCCGGCGAGCCGAGCAGGTAATGCTGTCCGTCGATTTGCGCGCGCAGTCCATGGCCGGAAAGTTCGTTAATGTCAGTGCTTTGAGTCGGAGCAAGCTGGCGTGACTTCGCATGGTCGAGCAGCGCGCGTGACAGTGGGTGCGTCGATCCCTGTGCCAGCATCGCCGCGGTCCGCAACAATTCGTCTTCACCCATGCCTGCAGCAGGAAGGGCATCGGTCACGCCGGGTTTGCCCTCGGTCAGCGTACCGGTCTTGTCCACCACCAACACAGCCAGCTTGTGTGTGTGTTCAAGCGCGGTGGCGTCCTTGACCAGGATGCCGGCCTGCGCTGCACGTCCCGTGGATACCACCAGCGCGGTCGGTGTCGCCAGTCCCAGCGCGCAGGGGCAGGCGATCACCAGCACCGACACCGCATTGATCATTGCGGGAACGAAGTCGCCACCGATCAGCCACCATCCGGCAAAGGTGAGCAGCGCAATCACCAGAACCACCGGCACGAAGACCGCCGAGATGCGGTCAGCCAGTTTCTGGATCGCTGCCTTGGAGCCCTGAGCCTGCTCCACCAGCCGGATGATCGCTGCCAGTTGGGTATGCGAGCCCACCGCCAGTGCGCGGCATTTTAGCAGCCCCTGCTGGTTGATCGTCGCGGCATAGACCTTGTCGTTGCCTTGCTTGTTCTGCGGCAGGCTCTCGCCGGTGAGCATCGCCTCATCAAGGCTGGATGTGCCTTCCACGATGATTCCATCCACCGGCACGCTCTCGCCGGGACGTACCAGGAACACATCGTCCACCTGCATCTGATCGACAGCGAGCTCCAGTATCTGGCCATCGCGTTCGACATGCGCCGTCCTGGGTTGCAGGTTGATCAGTGCCTCCAGAGCACTCGAGGCTTTGCCTTTGGCGCGCGCTTCCAGCAGCTTGCCAAGCAGGATCAGCGTGATCAGCGTCGCGCTTGCCTCGAAGTAAATCGGCTGGCCAAGCGCCATGCCATTAATGTTGGCCAGCAAGACCGCGCAACTGAGCAGGTAGGCCGCGCTGGTGCCGAGCGCGACCAGTACATCCATGTTTGCGCCGCCGCTTTTGATGCTGCTCCACGCACCCGTGTAGAAACGCCAGCCTATCCAGAACTGCACCGGGGTGGCGAGTGCGAACTGCAACCAGCCGGGCAGCATCATCGTATGCGAACCGGCGAACATCAGCACCATTTCAGCCAGCAAGGGCAGTGTCAGCACTACCGAAAATGCGAACTGGACCTGCTCGTGGCGATAGGTTGCGGCGCGTTCATTTTTTTCTGCGGCAAAATCGCGCAATGGATGCGCGTCGAACCCTGCACCCTTGATCGCCTTGATCAGTTCGGGCAGGTCGGTGCTGCCCGGGACATACTTGATATGTGCCTTCTCGGTGGCGATGTTCACTGTGGCGTTCACATCGGGAAGTTTGTTCAGCACTTTTTCGAGGCGTGCCGAGCAGGAGGCGCAGTGCATCCCGGTGATTTGCAGATCGGTTTGGGTAGAATTCGTCATGCGGAAATTCTACGCCTATTTATCGAGCAATATCATTTTTAAAGTATCCCGGTTTTCATTCAATTCAGCGAATCCGCCAAGAAGTAGAGTTGTTGCTACAAACCCATCCAACACCATCGGAATATTCAGCCTGATATTATCGGGGAGTGCAATAGATGGATGGATCAAGTTGCGCATGAAGCCAAAATCGTCAAATGATCGGGATGCGTATAAGCACCACATAGTTGACTTAGAGATTGCCAGCAACTGCAAGGCGGTTTATTGTGTATGCCGTGCAGTAGTGAAAGTAAAGGCGGATATCCGCTTTGGATAGTTCAAAGGTGAAAGGGATAACATGAACATCACATCCGGGCAAAAAACAGCAGCGTTGGTTGGTGGATTGCTCATCGTTGGTGCGGCGGCGTTTGTTTATATCGATCCAATGGGGCTCGATCTACTCGGATTGAATCCTGCACCAGTTGCCAAGCCGTCGGTAGCAAAAAAAGCACCTCAACCACCTGCAGAAACTGCAGCAAAAGCGCCGGTAACCGAGGATCAGAAAACAACGCCTGTTCCAAAATCGGCTGTGTTGGAAGATATGCTTAAAGCCCCTTCAAGAGCATCGGCGATGAAGCCGGCTATTCAATCAGCGGTATCTGCAATGCCAAAGACACCCAATGCAAAAGCACCGCCTCCAGTAGCTGGTGAATCTGCAATGCAGGAACCGGAAATGGCATCCGCATCGAAGGTGTCGGATACCATCAAACCGAAATCCACCGCAAATACACCTTATCCACCTTCCATGGATCTGCGTCATTGCCTTGATCAGGCTACCCCACAGGAAATTGCAAAATGCGCGGGTGAGTAGTGGCCATGCGAGTTGGATTCGGAGCATACCGCTGAGATTGTAGATGCATATCAACCCGCCATTGCCGTCACTGGGAGCACGGCATCGGGTCTCCGGGCTGAACTCGTCCTTTGTTGCTGGTACGTCCGGTTTTGGCTCATATATCGAGCGCTGTCGTGCCATGATCGCGCAGACCCGTGATGGAGCTGATCCTGAATTATTAAATCAGATTGTCGAGGGAAATGCTCCATTCGAGTTGAAGCCTTCTTCGGGATTTTATGCGGGCGTACATAAACCTTACCGGCGCGGCATTCTGCTGACCCACGGCCTGACCGATTCACCATATTCAATGCGCTATCTGGCAGCATTCTTTCAGGAGCAGGGGTTCAGGGTGATGGCGATATTGTTGCCCGGCCATGGAACCCAACCCGGCGATCTGCTCGAGGTGACCTGGCAAGAATGGGCTAAAGCGTTGGAATACGGTGTCGATCAACTTGCTGCCGAAGTTGAAGAGCTATATCTGGGTGGACTTTCTGCAGGTGCTGCATTAAGTGTTTTTCAAAGCCAATACGATGACCGTGTCCGCGGACTTTTTCTGTTCTCCCCGGCATTCGAGATCTCGCCCAGGGCAGCTTATGCTTCCTTACACAAGTTCTACAGCTGGTTGGTAGCTTCGGCTAAATGGGTGGATGTTCTGCCTGACATTGATATCTATAAGTACGAATCATTCCCGAAAAATGGCGCAACCCAGATTCATAAACTGATTCGTGCGATAGGTAAGGCGAGATCAGGGACAACACTCCCGGTATTTGTGGCAGCCAGTTCTGACGATTTGACTGTGAACTGCAGGTCGACTCTGGAGTTTTTCTCGGGATCGGTTCATCCAGTCAGAAAACTGGTACTTTATACTTCCGATACACAGAGCGCGTTGGCAGACATTTCTTCCGGAATACTCCCGGGGATTCCCAAGGATAAACTGGAGTTGGTGAACAGCGCATTCCCCGAAAGCGGGATTTTGAGTTCCGCACATACTGCGATAACCCTGCCGCCAGATGACTTGCATTACGGTGTGAATGGGGAATACTCGAATTGCAACCATTATTTCCGGCTCGATATGGAAAGGTATTCTGCCTGTATGGGAAATCCGGCCTCTGCTTTGCAGGGTGAAGTCACAGAACAGAATCTGCAAGCCGGGTTGTTACGCCGTCTGATGTACAACCCGAACTTCAATTTGCTCAAGGTCTCGCTTGGTCGATTTGTTGAGGGTTTGCCGTGAGTAAAAGCCTGATTTTTGCCCATCGCGGCGCGAACAGGGAAGCGGCGGAAAATACACGCACAGCTTTTGACAAAGCACTGGCCTACCCGATAGATGGCATTGAGACTGACATCCAGCTTAGCCGAGATGGTGTGGCCGTGCTTTGGCACGACCGTTTTCTGGACAAGCTGGGATGTCCTGCAAAGCATATCGACGATTTCGACTACGCTCAATTACAAAAAATCGACTTTGCCGCGCATTTTTCCCCAAAGGCAAAAAGCGAGAGTCTCATGACCTTGCGGGAATTTCTCGAAGCATACAGTCAACGCTGCCGTCTGTTGCTTGAGGTCAAGAACCGCGATTGGGAAGCACGTTCACGCCATGAAGAAAAAATGAGGCTTACGCTGGACATGGTGGCGGAGGGTGATGGCGAAGGGGTCATGGTGTCTTCTTTCAATCTTGATAGCCTCATCTATGCACATCAATATGCGCCTGGTTTCCCATTGGTCTACAACATTGAGCCAGGGCACGACCCCTCCGATGTGCAGCGTATTTTGATCGGGCAATCTTTCCTGCACGGAGTGTGCCTGTCGATAGGATCACTTGATCAGGGAACGGTCAAACTTCTGCGCGATCAGGGAAAACATATTTCGGTATATACATGCAATACGGATGAGGAGATCGACAGGGCACTCGGATTTGGCGTGGATATACTTATCAGCGATATTCCACAGCATGCTTTGCAGAGGCGTGGATGATGAAGCGCGAGTTCTCGTCTTTGACCGGGCGGGAGTTCGATCTGCTGGTCATCGGTGGCGGTATCTACGGTGCATGGACGGCATATGACGCCGTGTTGCGTGGACTCAAGGTCGCCATCGTAGAACAGGATGACTGGGCAAGCGCCACGTCTTCGGCATCCAGTAAGCTGATACATGGCGGTTTGCGCTATCTCGAGACTTACGATTTCAGGCTGGTTCGTAAGGCGCTGGCAGAACGCCACAGGCTGCTTCATCTCGCGCCACATCGAGTATGGCCATTGCGCTTTGGCGTGCCGGTATACGGGGATAGTCGAGTTGGCAGATTGCAACTTAAGGCCGGTTTGACGCTGTACGATGCACTTGCCGGGTTCCCGGAAACTGTTATGGCGCACGAGCGTTTTAGCCACGCAGACTTTGCCTCGCGCTTCCCGTTCCTGAATGGCACTGCGCTGAAAGGCGGATTCACCTATGGTGATGCACAGACCGATGATGCGCGCCTGGTGCTGGAACTGATCGCGGGGTCTATGGGTGCCGGAGCGGCGTGCGTGAATTATTGCCGGGCAACTGGCGATCTCGAACGAGCCGGACAGACAACCGTGGTAGAGGTTAAGGATATTGTCAGCGGGGAAGTTGCACAGGTTTTTGCCCGCCAGATCGTCAACACCGCCGGGCAATGGATGACGGCTTCGTATCCGGGAAAAAACTGGTGCCGATTGAGCAAGGGAGTCCATCTGGTGATGCCCGCGCTGAAGACTGATGAAGCACTATTGTTGACGGCGAAAACGGACGGGAGGGTATTTTTCGCTATCCCATGGTATGGCAGGACACTGATAGGTACAACGGACACGGATTACCATGGCGACCTGGATAATGTGGCAGTCGATGCGGAAGATGTCGCATATCTGTTAACCGAAGCCAATCACTATTTCGACACATGCTGGAAGGAAACCGATGTGATCGGAAGTTATGCGGGATTGCGGGTTATGAAACGCAGCGACAAAACATCACCTTCTTCAGTCAGCCGCGATTGGGAGCTAAAAACAGCAACGAACGGCGTGCTTTACTCTGTCGGCGGCAAACTCACTTCTGCACGCGAGGATGCGACAGTCATTGTCGATACAGTGTGCGCAAAGCTAGGCATCTTTAACACCTGCGCGACGCTGGAGCGACCTTTCCCCTGGGCACCGACCGGGGATTACCGGGCCTGGAGTGCTGAAATCATTGCGCGGGCAGAGAAACTTTGCATCGATACCGAATGTGCACAGTGGCTGACCCGCCGCCACGGCAGCCGAGTGGAAGGTGTGCTGGCTCTGGTCGATAAAGAGCCTCATCTTGCTCTTCGCATAACAGCGGAATTGCCTTTTATCTATGCCGACCTGATGTTGTGCGCACGGGATGAAATGGTGATCCATCTTGGGGATCTGCTACGGCGAAGAATTCCGCTACTGATTTTGTCGCGCTTCCCGGAGGAAAAGTTGCGGCATATTGCCAATACAGTTGCAACGCTACTTGGATGGGATGAGGCTGCAATAAATCGCGAGATCGAAAGCTGTCATTGATTATTCCCGAACGGTGAGGTGAAGGCCGCCATCCTTTAAATTCAAGGGCATGATCGATGGATGCTCATGATGCCGGCCAAGGCTGGTAAAGTATCTACCCAGACTGCATTCGGAATTTAGACGGATATCATGGCCATCAAAGCAACCATCTTCAAAGTCAATCTGCAAATAGCAGATATGGATCGACACTATTATCAGGATCACGCGATGACGATTGCGCGCCATCCTTCGGAAAACGATGAGCGCATGATGGTAAGGTTGCTGGCATTTGCATTGCATGCCCATGAGCATCTTGAGTTCGGGCAGGGTATGACCGATGAGGATGAGGCGGATTTGTGGCAGAAGGATCTGACCGGCGCAATCGAGTTGTGGATAGATGTTGGCCTGCCCGATGAGAAGCTCATCCGTAAGGCTTGCGGGCGGGCTGAGCGTGTGGCGGTGTACTGCTACGGGGGGCGCGTTGCCGAGATGTGGTATGCACAAAACAGCAAGCAATTTGAAAGGCAACGGAATCTCACCGTGATCAATCTTGCACAGGAGAGCACCCAGGCACTGGTTGCGTTGGCGCAACGCACCATGCGTTTGCAATGCACCATTCAGGATGGGCAGATATGGCTGGGCGATGGCGAAGCGAGTGTGATGGTGGAATATGCGGTTTTGAAAGATCCCTTCGAAGGCAGATACCGAAGATGACATTCAAGTCTGCAGCGAATATCGCAACCGATGAATGATGGAACGGTTTCTGCAATCGCACTTGATCTTGGTACCGTGCTTATCCGGTTGTCGCAGACACCTACCAGATGTAGTGTTTCGTGATTTTACGGAGTAAAGCTCTGCGTAGGTCGGGGCAGTGACATCGCCAGCGATCCCGAGCAGGGATCGGAAGGCGTTGAAGGGGTAGAAGCGT
>JBGSMU010000157.1:0-2476 GCA_041739955.1 Gallionella sp.
GGCGTCCTTGATGGCAGGTTGGTAATAAGTGGTGCTGTACATGCGCACCTGTCCATTGAAACGGTATTTGAATATCAGGTAGGCATTGGCGCGTCACAGTCTGGTATCAAGCGGGTCATTGGTCCCCAGCTTGTTATTTAATATCTCGTGTTCATGGAACGCGCCCATTCCCAGATAGACGGCCGACTTACCCTCCTCCTCGAACAGTACCGTGCGCACACCGCCGCCCAACAGGGTACGCTGGGCAAGCCGGGCAAATGGGTTGCGGCCGGTTTGTGCGAATGCTTCCACCCCCCACGCCGGACTGATGTCTGTGCGGTGGCGCAAGTGGGCGAAGGCGTTATCCGTATCGACCTGCCCGTTGCTCCTGCCGTAGGCATATTGCAGCTGCAGATATTCGGTGTGCCGCCGGTGTTGCCAGAGGCTTAACAAGTCTGTTCTGGTCGAGCTTTTTTCAGCGTTGCCGCTCGCGCCGATTGCCAGCAGTGCGACTGATGTATGTATGCCTTCAGCGGGCTTGCCGATGATGGCCTGCTCCACATTCACGATGGCGTATGAATCGACAGGCACAAACAAAGCTGCACACAAAAGCAATCCAAAAGCAGGGTGGAGGTATCTCAATATCGGAACCTTTCGAAGTTATTCGGGGGGATTGCGGCATGACAGGCAGCGCGAACGTGCATAATTTTACAGCAGCACGGCGTCATCCGATAAAATCACGCGTCATTACCCGAGGAGTTTTGCATGCCCACCCGTCGTTACACCCTCACCATCTCCTGCCCCGATCGCTCCGGCATCATCGCTGCGGTCACCGGTTTCATCGCGCAACACGGCGGCTTCATCGTGGAGGCGAGCTATCACACCGAGCATGAGGCGCAGCAATTCTTCATGCGCCAGGAGATACGCGCCGATTCCCTTCCCTTCGATGCGAACGAATTCCGCACCCGTTTTGCAACGCTGGCGGATGACTTCAAGATGGCTTGGCAGCTGACCGACTCCGCGCTCAAAAAGCGGTTGGTGGTACTGGTCAGCAAGCAGGATCACTGTCTGGATGACCTGTTGATGCGCTGGCGCAGCGGCGAATTGCAGGTGGATATCCCGTGCGTGATCTCCAATCACGAAGACTTGCGCAGCTTTGTCGAGTGGCATGGCATCCCCTACCTCCATGTCGATATGACTGACAAGAACGAAGCTTTCCAGCATATCGCCGCACTGGTTGAGGAGCATCACGGCGATGCTGTCGTGCTTGCGCGATTCATGCAGATATTGCCGCCCTGGCTGTGCCGGCGTTATCCGGGACGCATCGTCAACATCCATCACAGTTTCCTGCCGTCCTTTGCCGGCGCAAAGCCATACCACCAGGCATACCAGCGCGGTGTGAAGCTGATCGGCGCATCCTGCCATTACGTCACGGAAGAACTGGATGCCGGCCCCATCATCGAGCAGGACACGGTGCGCATCGACCACGGCGACACGCCCGACGATCTGGTGCGTTACGGGCGCGACATCGAAAAGACGGTACTCGCGCGCGGCCTGCGTTACCACATTGAAGACCGTGTGCTGATCTGCGGCAACAAGACCATCGTGTTCCGTTAATCGCGAGCCGGCCTGTGTCATTCCCGCACGGTCTCGCCGCGATATTGATCGCCATGCTGCTACCGGTCAGCGCGCACGCTGCAGGCTGGTCATTTGAAGATGCACGTTCAGAGCCGGGGGATTTCGCGCTCGGCTTCGTCGGCGGCCTCGTTGCCCACGAACTGGGTCACTATGCAGTCGCCACCTCCAAAGGTTACAAGGTCAGCCACGACGGGCTCTCAATCGTTTATCCCGGCGCGAATTTCAACGATGGCGATCACTTGCAGGTCGCCTCTGCCGGATTTCAGACCCAGTGGCTGATGGCGGAGTTCGCGTTACGTGACAGCGACTTCAGGGAAAGGAAAGACGCGCCCGGCAATTTCGGCGCGGGTGTGGTCTGTGCGCATCTGGCGATTACGGCCGCCTATCTTGTCTACCTGAAAGACCACCGGCAGGGAGATGTTGTCGGCATGAGCGAGGCAAGCGGGCTTTCCAACAACCAGATCGCGCTGGCGCTGGCAGTTCCGGGTGCGCTGGACGCGTGGCGGCTGCTCGGTAACGATGTGCCGCAATGGGTTCCGGGACTCTCGCTGCTGGGTAAGGGCATGGGATTAGCCTGGGTCTGGACATACTGACACCTGAAACCTAATTCCTCATTTGAACCACGAAGACCGTGAAGAACAACAACGGGTTATTTCAAAAATGGGATCCACCTTTTGGATAATCGTCCAATATCATGCAACCCCAAGAATCGGGGTTGGCAGGTATATAGACCGTGGTCGATAACTTGCAAAAACCTCTGTGATCTTCGTGGTGATGTGAGTTTTTTTGGGTTGAAATGATTTGTAAACTTCAGCAATGCCGCCCACCCTTCTTGAAACAGGGTTGCGTTGACCGCCTG
>JBGSMU010000171.1:0-8491 GCA_041739955.1 Gallionella sp.
GTCTGTGACAACCGGATAAGCACGGAAGGTACAAATAACTATCGCATTGCACTGATGTGCGCTGAAAAAGACCCGCTCGATTGTCACCGGACAATACTTGTCGCTAGGGAGCTTCTGAAGCGTGGGCTGATGATCACACATATTCTAGATGATGGTTCGCTCGAGAGCCATACAAAGTCAATTTTGAGGCTGGTAGAGTCTCTTGGAATGTCTTTGGACGACATGTTTATTTCTAGGGACGAGATTATCGATCAGGCCTACAACAAACAAGCTAACAGAATCGCATTCGACCAAAGCGAATGGCAGCCAAAACGTTCTGCTGAACAAAACGAATTGGTTGGCGGAGACTTGTTGAGATGAAATTATTTACTATCGGTTTTACCAAAACAACCGCAGAGAATTTTTTTGAGCGAATCAAACGGTCAGGAGCAAAAGCAATTGTCGATGTCAGATTGAATAATGTGTCACAACTTGCTGGTTTCGCAAAACGCGACGATCTCAAGTATTTTTCGAAGGCCATTTGTGGTCTCGGCTATCGTCATATTCCTAAGTTAGCCCCGACCAAGGACATCCTCGACCAATACAAGAAGAATGGAGGGGATTGGGCCGAGTACGAAAAGAAATTTCTCGACCTGATGCAGGCGCGTCATATTGAAGACATCGATAGAGAGTTGTTGGATGGCGGTTGCCTACTATGTAGTGAAGACAAGCCCCATCATTGTCATAGGCGCTTGGTTGCAGAGTACCTGAAGCGGCACTGGGGAAATGTTGAGGTCGTTCACCTTTAACGATCTTACTGCAATGAAGCTAGGCTCCGATGATTTCACTTACATCAAAATTGTATGAGCGATCCCAAACTTCACCATTATGTTCCGCGTTTCTATTTAAAGAATTTTCTTGATGCAAAGCAACGGCTGTGGGTATACGACAAGGACGTTGATAGAGTATTTAAGACTACACCAAACAAGATTGCTGCAGAAACGCAGTTCTACCGTTTGCCTGAGCTTCTAATCGGAGAAAATGATCCACTTTCTATAGAGAAAGCTTTTTCAAGGCTTGAATCCAGGGCTTCCGGCATCATCGCTAACATAATATCAGAAGTTAGCAATCTGGCAGTTGCTGAAAAGGTGACAATTCCTGACGAAGAAAGAATAATCCTGTCTGAGTTTATCGCTGCCCAACATTTCCGAACCGCGGAACTACGTGACCTGATGCTGTATTTGCTGGAGGACACGAGACTAATTGAAGACCACTTGAGTAATGAAGAAAAAAAAGCAATTCACTTTAAGATACTTTCAGCCTCTGGCCTGCTGGAGGAATTCACAGACTCAATCTATAGTGCGATATGGATTTTCGCAAGAAATGAAAGCAGCATTCCGTTTATCACATCCGACCATCCCGTTTGCATGAAATCTTGTAGTAGCAGATTGTGGATTAAAGGCGTCGGGCCATTAGATAAGGGTAGTTACATTGTCTTCCCGATGTCACCAACATTAGTTTTATATTGTAAAGAATTCAGTTTTTGGTCCAAAATTAAAAAATATGATTTATGTTTATCTAATGTCACGCTTGATGATGACATGGTTCATCACGAGAATTGCGGCCAAGCTTTCATGGCATCCAGATTCTTGATTTCATGTAGTAGTGACTTTAAAGAAGTACGTGAATTTATTCCATCGATTGGAACCGATATGTACGCACCAGAAGGCTTTTCTGATATCGAGAAAATCAAGAGGACTGCAATATTCCATAGCAAACGGCGCGGAAAACCAGTCTGAGCCGTATTCTTATTATCAAGCGTACACCTCTTGCCTAGACGCATATCACTTAGTATTTTTACTATCCCACATCGTCCCATCCATCAATGCACATTGCATCAGCGGGCTCGGCCACTTTGAGCTGGGTGAGGAACCACATGCCGTCCGAGAGATATGAGAACGGCACTTTGCCGTCGTTGAAGAACTTGATGTGACTCGGGTCATGCCATGTCTTGCCCAGACCGTCTTTATCGTTCCACAGATTGCGCCTCGCGATGAAGTTTGTGACTCGCCCCGTGGAGCCCTTCGTTAGCCAATGCAACCAGTTGCTCCAGATTGCCCAGTATTTTTGCCAGCTTGTTAACGGCTATCTTTTGGATATCGTCGACTGTAAGGATATGCCGGTTCCCCAGCTCTTTTGAATAACATTTCCTGAACAACTTGGCCAATTGCTGCAGATCGACTACACCGTTCGTGCCGTCAAATTTAGAACAGAAATATTCGTAGCAAACGAAGGGGCGGCCATAGGTCAGGCTGCAGCCTTTGCCTTGCTTGAACCATCCCGTCTGTTTGTCAAAGTCCTTGATTTTTTCACCCAGGATGTAACGCAGGAAGTTGCTATTTACAGTTTCTCGGCAAATGCCTTCCTCGCAACACACCTTGGTACATGCTGCGCATCCGCTTTGTGAAACGCGACTGCCGATCTGCTGTAACAGGCTTTCGATCTGGATATGTTTGTCGCGGATTTTGGCCAGAAGACTATTGCGCTCTTCTTCATTCATACACTGAACCCTCGATCTTCATAAGCCACAGGGGGCGGGTGTGCCACACCCGTATTTGGCGGGCACAATACTACATGTTGGCAAATGAAGTACGAGGCCAAGTCTATATAAGTTCCACCTCGAAGCTGGCCGCATACCCCTTGGCATCTTCGCCATCCCACACTTTTCCATCCATCAATTTTGAACTGCGCATCGCCTCGGTAGGCACGGCCACGTTGAGCTGTGCTGCGGCCTGCCGATACAGATCGATGCGGTTGATCTGCTTGGCGAGGGCGAGATAGTCGGGGTCTTCCTTGAGCAGTCCCCAGCGCTTGAACTGGGTGAGGAACCACATGCCGTCAGAAAGATAAGGGAAAGGCACTTTCCCGTCGTTGAAGAACTTGATGTGGTTTTGGTCATGCCAGGTCTTACCCAGGCCGTCCTCATAGTTACCTAGGAATCTCCCCGCGATGACTTCGGCGGGAGCATCGACGTAATCGGGGCTGGCGATGAGTTCCGCCACCTTGGCGCGGTTGGCCTGTGTGTCGATGAACTTCGCTGCATCGAGCATGGCCATGATGAGTGCACGCGCGGTATTGGGATTTTGCTCGACGAATTCGGCAGTGGTGCCCAATACTTTCTCGGGATGGTCGGGCCAGATATCCTGCGACGAGGCTACCGAGAAGCTGACCTTGTCGTGGATACCGCGCGCATTCCACGGTTCACCCACGCAGAATCCATACATGCTGCCTAGCCGCGCATTCATCACCATCTGCGCGGGCGGCACGGTGATGGTCTTGATGTCGGCGATCGGGTCGATGCCGTAACTGGCCAACCAGTAATACAGCCACATCGCATGGGTGCCGGTCGGGAAGGTATGCGCAAAGGTATATTCGCCGGGCTGTGCCTTGATCAGCTTCGCCAGCGACGGGCCGTCGGAGACCCCCTTGTCCTTGAGCTGGCGGGCGAGCGAGATGCCCTGGCCGTTATTGTTGATGGTCATCAGCACGGCCATGTCTTTCTTGAGACCGCCGATGCCGAGGTGCACGCCGTACACCAGACCATACAGCGCCTGCGCGGCATGCAGCTCGCCGCTGACGACCTTGTCGCGCACGGCCGCCCATGAGGGCTGCTTGCAGGGGATGATCTTGATGCCGTATTTCTCGTCGAACTTCATCAGTGAGGCGATCACCACCGAGGCGCAATCGGTCAGCGGGATGAAGCCGACCCTGACCTCCTTTATCTCTGGTACATCGAGGTCAGCCATGATCGCACTCCGCGAGGAAGGTGAGCAGCTGTTCGCGCAGCGTGTAGTAGTCCGGATGCTCGAGCAGCATCTTGCGCGTGCGCGGACGCGGCAGGTCGATCTCGAGCACTTTGCCGACCTTGGCATTGGGCCCGTTGGTCATCATCACCACACGGTCGGCAAGCAGGATCGCTTCGTCCACGTCATGGGTGACCATCATCGCGGTGACCCTGGTGCGCGTCCACACTTCCATCAGCACTTCCTGCAGGTCCCAGCGTGTCAGCGAATCCAGCATGCCGAACGGCTCGTCGAGCAGCAGCATCTTGGGCGAGAGTGCGAACGCGCGGGCGATACCGACGCGCTGCTTCATGCCGTTGGAAAGTTCGGCGGCTTTCTTGTCCCACACATCGGCGAGGCCGACGCGGCTGAGATAGTTTTCGATGATGTCCTTGCGGTCCTGCGCGGACGCGTGCGGGTAGACCTGCTCGACGCCCAGCGCGACGTTGTCGTATGCACTAAGCCAGGGCACGAGGCTGGGTGCCTGGAACACGATGCCGCGATCCGGCCCGGCAGTGGCGACCTCGCGGCCGTCCAGCACGATGACGCCCTCGCTGATGTCGTTGAGGCCGGCCATCATCGACAGCACGGTGGACTTGCCACAGCCGGAGTGGCCGATGATGGAAATGAATTCTCCCTTGCGTATCTTGAGGTCAAAGCCGTCGACGACCTTGATCGGTCCCTTGCGCGAAGGATAGATCTTGGACACGCGTGAGAAATCGACATAGCGTTCGACATTCGGCGAGACCGCTATATTTGATTTCTGGTACGGCTTGTACTTGTTCTCTTGATGCTCGCGTGAAGTGTTGGGCAGCACCGTGGGCAGGTTGACGATTTTGTCGTCTGTGGCGGCATTCTTGGCTGCACCGACCTGTATCAGGTATTGAGTCACCTCGCGGCGAATGCGCTTGAACTCGGGCGAATGGTTGATTGCCGCACGGTCGCGCGGGCGCGGAAGCGTGACTGGGAACTGCGGCCCCAGCGTCGCATTCGGGCCGGGATTCAGCGGGATGATGCGGTCGGCCATGATAATGCCCTCGTCCACATCGTTGGTGATCAGCACGACGGTCTTTTTCTCCTGGCTCCAGATGCGTATGATCTCGTCCTGCAATTTGGAACGGGTGAGGGCGTCCAGCGCGCTCAGCGGTTCGTCCAGCAACAGGATATCGGGTGAGGCCGCCAGCGCGCGTGCCACCGATACCCGCTGGCGCATGCCGCCGGAAAGCTCGGAGGGCCGCTTGTCCATCGCGGGGGTGAGGTTCACCATGTCGATATATTTATCGACACGCGCCATGCGCTCCGCCTTGGATGCGTTCTTGAATACCTGGTCTACCGACAGTGCTACGTTCTGACGCACGGTCATCCACGGCATCAGCGAATAATTCTGGAACACCACGCCGCGGTCCGGTCCCGGGCCGTCTATGGCCTTTCCCTTGATCAGCACCTCGCCCGTATCGGCCTGCTGCAGTCCGGCGATCAGCGAGATCAGTGTGGACTTGCCGCTGCCGGAGAAGCCGACGATGGCGACGAACTCGCCTTCTTCGATGCGCAGGTTGATGTCGTTGAGCACGACGGTGCGTTGCTCACCTGTGCCGTAGGACTTGGAGACGCCCGTGAATTCCAGGCTGGCCACGCCGGTCGATGCGACCGGCTGCGAGCTGACTTCGACGGACTCTTCTATTTTTGGTTGTGCGTTAAGCATGATTTTTCCTGGCTATTCAATTTGCGTAGGGTGGGCAGATTTTCTGCCCACGCTGTTTCACATTTTCAGCACCGCGTGGGCAAAAGGGCCTGCCCAACCTACGGAATCCTATTCCGTACGTTGCCCAAAGCTGGCCATCTGTTGCAGCGTGTGCATCGTCCGGTCGAGCAGGAAGCCGACGAAACCGATGGTAAACACGGCGACCATGATGCGCTCCAGCGACTGCGAGCTGCCGTTCTGGAACTCGTCCCAGACGAATTTTCCGAGGCCCGGGTTCTGCGCGAGCATCTCGGCGGCGATCAACACCATCCACGCCACGCCGAGCGACAAACGCATGCCGGTGAAGATCAACTTGAGCGATGAGGGCAAC
This sequence comes from Gallionella sp., assembly GCA_041739955.1. Classification (GTDB taxonomy): domain Bacteria; phylum Pseudomonadota; class Gammaproteobacteria; order Burkholderiales; family Gallionellaceae; genus Gallionella. The sequence goes on from JBGSMU010000171.1 coordinate 5,894, forward strand.
ACGATCTTCATCACCTTGGTGCTGGTGGACAGGCGCAGCACCTTAGAGACGTTGAGCAGATCCTTGTCGATGGAAGCGACGCCCAACGCGGTGTTGACCAGTGTCGGCCACATCGAACACAGCGTGACGGTGATCGCCGAGACCAGAAATGACTTGGCGAACATCGGATCGGCACTGACATACAGTGCGCTCACTACCAGCGTGACGATGGGCAGCCAGGCCAGCGGCGATACCGGACGGAAAATCTGGATCAGAGGATTGAGCGCGCCCTGGATGGTCTTATTCAACCCGCACATGATGCCAAGCGGTACGGCGATGATGGTGCCGAGCATAAAACCGATGAACACCGTGTAGAGGCTGGTGAAGATCTGGTCAAAGTAAGTGGGTTGCCCGGTGTAGCGGATGACATTGAATTCTTGCCCGGGGTTCTCTTCCATAAACCTGACCTTGCGTTCCTCCTGGCGCTTGACGAAGGCGGCCTTGCGATCCTGCTCGTTCAAGTATTCCTGATACAGATTACCGGTCTGCTTCATCACCGCGATCGGGCCGGGTAAGGTGCCCAGCGAGGTCTGGACATTACTCGCGCCGACATGCCACAGGCCGAGGAAGATACTGATGCCGAGTAGCGGAGGCGCGATACTGCGCAGGATGATGCGCGCTCTCGATTCGCCACTGGCGCTGGGTTGCGCCAATGCGGAAAGGCGTTGCCATATTGATGCTGTAAGTTGTGCTGTGCTCATGATTCACCTCTAACTCCTATTTGTGCCTCGGCAGAAGCCGGGGCGTTTTCACTCAACCTAGGGTTGGTCGTTACCCTTCAAACCGATCTTGAACTTCTTGATGTAGTCGTTCGGCTTGCTGCCGTCGAACACAATGCCGTCGATAAAACCGCCTTGCGCACCCTTGAAACCTGTCTCCTTGTCGAAGTCGGGGAAATCGGTCGCCTTCATCTTGCCCTCGGCGATCAATTCCTTTGCCGCAGCGGCATAGATATCGGGACGGTAGATCTTCTTCGCCATTTCGAAATACCAGCTATCCGGCTTCGCTTCAGCAATCTGGCCCCAGCGGCGCATCTGTGTCAGGTACCAGACGGCATCGCTGTAGTAGGGATAGGTCGCGTTGTGACGGAAGAACACGTTGAAGTCCGGCTCGTCGCGCTTGTCGCCCTTTTCATACTCGAAGGTGCCGGTCATGCTGTTGGCGATAACCTTCTCGTCCGCGCCCACATAGTTGGATTTCGAAATGATCCTGACTGCCTCGGCGCGATTCTTGTTGTTCTCTGCATCCAGCCAGTAACCGGCACGGATCAGTGCTTTGACGACCCGGATGTGTGTGTTCGGATTCTTGTCCGCCCAGGCCTTGGAAACTCCGAACACTTTTTCCGGATTGTTCTTCTGCACGTCGGAGTCGGTCGCGATCGGCACACCGATGCCCTTGAACACGGCCTGCTGGTTCCACGGCTCACCGACGCAATAACCGTCGATGGTGCCCGCTTCCATCGTCGAAGGCATCTGCGGTGGCGGGGTCACCGACAATGGCACGTCCGCCTTGATCGTGCCGCTGGTATCACCCTTGGTTGGCGCGTAGTACCCTGGGTTCATGCCGCCTGCCGCGAGCCAGTAGCGCAGCTCGTAGTTGTGGGTGGACACCGGGAACACCATGCCCATCTTGAAAGTCTTGCCTTCTTTTTTGTAATCGTCGACGACTTCCTTGAGATACTTGGGATCGATCGGGTGCACCGGCTTGCCGTCTTTCATCGGCAGTTTGTTCTTGAGTGCATCCCATACCGCGTTGGAAACGGTGATGCCATTGCCGTTCATGTCCATGCTGAAGGCGGTAATGATGTCGGCCTTGGTGCCGAAGCCGATGGTGGCACCGATAGGCTGGCCGGCAAGCATGTGCGCGCCGTCAAGTTCGCCGGTGACCACACGGTCGAGCAGCACCTTCCAGTTCGCCTGCGCTTCCAGCATGACGGAAAGTCCCTCGTCCTCGAAGTAGCCTTTCTCATAGGCGATTGCCAGCGGCACCATGTCGGTCAGCTTGATAAAGCCGAACTTCAGCGAGGTCTGCTCGGCCTGACCAACGGCAGCTTGCGCATTCAGCATGCCGAACGGCACCATCCCGCTCAATGCGAATAGACACGCTGCAATGGCCGTATTCTTGAAAAATTTGCGCCTGCTGTTGCCGAAACCAACGGGGCCTTGGGTGTTTGAGTTTTTCATGTTGCACTCTCCTTAAAGTAAAACTGCGATATAAATAATCGGGGCAAAATAAAAGGCGTCCGGCTGCGCGTTGGCACAGTGGGACGCCTTTGTCCTTTCAAACTTGCTCTGGATCGTCATTGATCCGGTTACTGCAAACTACTTTGCAATAGCTGTGCCAACAATGCGCTAATGATGGGAAAACACCATTATCAAAGGGATTTGTTGATTATTGGTGATGGCGAATATATGCACCAACCGCAACACTTTGGTGCATATCTCTTGCCGGGAGTCTATTCCGGTGCACTAAATTGATCCTGCTCTTAACGCTAAGTTTGAAACGCAGTCTTACAGGAGCGGGCCATGCCCGCGATTGTTTTTTGTTCGCGGGCATGGC
>JBGSMU010000173.1:0-5989 GCA_041739955.1 Gallionella sp.
TGAAACTCCGGCAGCGAGCGCGGGAACGGCAGATCGTCTCGCTCAAGTACGTCGATAACCATGATTATTCCACTTGGGGGCAGATACTCAACATACTACCGCTAGTGGATGTCTGTGACAACCGGATAAGCACGGAATAATTGTTGCTCATAACGCGATCCAGAAAAATATCTCTTATGACAGCAATGTCTCCCATATCAATCATAACTGTCAATACCCTTTTATATTTCATGTGTTTAGCATAAGCCGCTGCCTGTCACCTTGGCTGACTTCCGGGCTTACTCTTGCAGCGCTTACACAATGACTTTCTTCCAGCACCATCCTCATGACATGCTTGCTCTTAAAGCCGCTTCAGCATTCTCATAAGCTATAATTCACAATCCATTGCAGACTTTACTACATGAGCCCTTCGAACTTGCCCACCCTCACTGTCGCCAAAGTGCAAAGTACTGATCTGTCTTTGGCAAGTATTGATGGCCCGCAAGCGGATACCGATGAACGGCGCAGGTTTTTGTTCCGGCATTGATGAAGAACGTATGCATTTGATGAACAACCATTGCAGAGATAGATAACAATGGGAGTACTGCGGCTTCTTCTGGCTTTATCAGTGGTCAATGCCCACGGTAACAATTTGCTCGGATTCCAGTTTCTGCAGTCATATTTCGCTGTGCAAACCTTCTACCTGATCTCGGGTTTCTATATGGCGTTGGTGCTGAATGAAAAGTACCAGCCCGGCAAATCCACTTATTTTGAATTCATTTCAAATCGCTTCTTGCGTATCTTCCCCGGCTATCTTGTAGTGCTGGTTTTGACCATACTCCTGCTCCTCACAGCAGGCTGGTATTACGGAAAAAATTTCGGCGCAATATTCCAGTGGGCAGAGAACTGGGGGAAGTTGGACTGGCCAGCCAGATTATTCATTGTATTCACCCATCTGACGCTATTGGGCCAGGATATCTTTCTATTCCTTGGTTTTGATGGTCTGGGCAACCTTAGTTTCAATCCCGACGCCTTCGGCAGCAGCAATAGCATGGTCAGATTCATGTTTGTACCGATAGCCTGGTCATTGAGCCTGGAGTTCTATTTCTATTTGCTTGCGCCTTTTCTTGTGCGGCGATCGGCTTCCGTGCTTGCTCTGATCATCCTTTCCAGCATCTTGCTGCGTCTCGGACTGGCATACCTGTGGGGATGGCAGCACGACCCATGGTCCTTCCGCTTCTTCCCTTCAGAGCTCGCTTTGTTCCTGTGCGGTGCTGGAGCTTACCGGGTTTATCGTGTAATACGCCTCGGGAAAATGAATGGTCTGAACCGACTCGGATGGCTTGGGTTGGGTGTCGCCGTCGCCACCGTATTGATCATAAGCAACTCCCAGAATCATTTGATGATCTGGCTGAACATCGCATTCGTTGCATTTGTGGCAATGGCTTTGCCTTACCTGTTCAGGTTGACGCAGCACTCTAAAATCGACGGGCATATCGGTGAATTATCCTATCCGATGTATCTTTGCCATCTGCCGGTGATCTGGGCATTTGGATTCATGCGTGTACCAAGCGGCACTGAACGAAGCTTCGGCATACTCCTGACCACCCTGGTGCTCTCGATACTGCTTTACTGGTATGTGGATCGCAAGGTGGATGACTTCCGCCACCGCAGATACTCCAAGGCGCATATCACCGCATAAAACGGTTGCTTTATTGAAGCGCCACACCACATGTCTGCGCAAGCGTATAGGCTATAATCCGAAAACTTTGGAACCCCTCACATGAGCCCGTTAAACATCGTCATCCTCGCTGCCGGCAAAGGCACGCGCATGTATTCCGACAAGCCCAAGGTGCTGCATCATCTTGCGGGCAGGCCGCTGGTGCAGCACGTGCTGGATTGCGCTTCGTTGCTCAAGCCGCAACAGGTATGCGTGATCTACGGGCATGGAGGCGAAGCCGTGCCGCAGGCGATGCAACAATATCCCGCAAAGTTCGTATTGCAGGAACCGCAGCTCGGCACCGGCCACGCGGTACAGCAGGCACTTCCACATCTGGGGGACGATTCCCAAACGCTGGTCCTTTATGGCGATGTGCCCCTGATCCAGCACAGTACGCTGCACCAGATGCAGCAGACCAGCGACGGGCTGGTGTTGCTGACCGTAAACCTTCCCAACCCGACCGGTTACGGACGCATCGTGCGCGATGCAGACGGTGATGTGCAGAGCATCGTGGAAGAAAAGGATGCCACGCCAGAACAGCGCGAGATACGCGAAGTGAATACCGGCATCATGCTTGCCCCCACTAAGCAGCTGCGCGCATGGCTGGCCGGGTTGCAGAACAACAACTCGCAGGGTGAGTACTACCTCACCGATATCGTCGCGATGGCGGTCCGGCAAGGCATCCCGGTTCGCACTGTGCAGCCCGCCCAGGAATGGGAGATACACGGGATCAACAGCAAGTCTCAACTGGTGATGCTGGAACGCACCTGGCAGCTGGTAGAGGCTTCCCGGCTGCTGGTTCAGGGCGTGACACTGGCCGACCATGCACGCATCGACGTGCGCGGCAAGCTGAGTTGCGGACGTGATGTCGAGATCGACATCGGCTGCATCTTCGAGGGCAATGTGACGCTGGGCGACAACGTGCGCGTGGGCGCAAACAGCGTGATCAGGAATTCCATCATCGCCGCGGGAACGGATATCGCACCGTTCAGCCATATCGACAGCGCCGATATCGGCGCGAACTGCCGCATCGGCCCATACGCCAGGATACGACCCGGCACCAGATTGCATGATGAAGTGCATATCGGCAATTTCGTCGAGGTCAAGAACAGCGAGATCGCTGCCAATAGCAAAGCCAATCATCTCAGCTACATCGGCGACACGACGATGGGCAGCCGGGTGAACATCGGCGCGGGCACCATCACCTGCAACTACGACGGCGCTAACAAATTCCGCACGGTGATCGAGGATGATGTGTTCATCGGCTCCGACACCCAACTGGTCGCACCGGTAACCGTGAAACGCGGCGCCACGATAGGAGCAGGATCGACCATCACCAAAGATGCGCCCGAAGGCGAGCTGACACTTTCGCGCAACAAGCAATTGACCATCAGCGGCTGGAAACGTCCGGTCAAACAAGTGAAAGAAAAAAAATGATGCCGGTTTTAAACTTCCCACTTCCCACTTCCCACTTTACGGTGCTCTGACCATGTGTGGAATCGTCGGCGCAGTCGCGCATCGCAACGTAGTGCCGTTATTGGTGGAAGGACTGAGCCGCCTGGAATACCGCGGTTATGACTCGGCCGGCATCGCCGTGCTGGACGGAAACTCCATCCGCCGCGTGCGCGCGATCGGACGGGTCGCGGAAATGCAGGGACGGGCAGACCGCGAAAAACTCACCGGCAGCACCGGCATCGGCCATACCCGTTGGGCGACCCACGGCGGCGTCACCGAATTCAACGCGCATCCGCATGTCTCCGGCGACGACATCGCAGTGGTACATAACGGCATCATCGAAAATCACGAAGAACAGCGCGACCGCCTCAAGCAGATGGGCTACGCCTTCGAGTCGCAAACCGACACCGAAGTCATCGCACACCTGATCCACCATTATTTCCAGAAGGACAACGACCTGTTCGCGGCGACCCGGCTTGCCACGGCAGACCTGACCGGCGCTTTTGCCATCGCGGTGATCTCCCGACTCATGCCCGACCGGATGGTATGCGCGCGCATGGGCTGTCCCTTGCTGATCGGCGTGGGTGAAGGCGAGAATTTCATTGCATCCGATGTATCCGCATTGCTGTCCGCCACGCGCCGGGTGATCTACCTCGAGGATGGCGATGCGGCAATACTCACCTGCGACGGCATCACCCTGCTCGACAGCAAAGGTGAGAAAACCGAACGCCCTATCCATGTGAGCGACGTATCGCTCGCCTCGCTGGAGCTCGGGCCATACACCCACTTCATGCAGAAAGAGATACACGAACAGCCCCGCGCACTGACCGACACAATCGAGGCGGTGATCGACAGCAACAGCTTTGACGTCGACCTGTTCGGCAAGGAAGCACAGAGCACTTTCAGCGAAATCGACGCTATCTTGATCCTCGCGGCAGGTACCAGCTATTACGCCGGACTGACCGCCAAATACTGGATGGAAAGCATCGCCAAACTGCCAACCTCGGTCGAGATCGCCAGCGAGTACCGTTATCGCAGCTCGGTACCCAATCCGCGCCAGCTCATCATCACCATTTCGCAATCCGGCGAGACGCTGGACACGATGGAAGCGCTCAAACATGCCAAGTCGCTGGGGCAGATGCAGACCCTGTCGATCTGTAACGTGCAGGAGAGCGCGATCCCTCGCGCTTCAAAACTGGTGTTCCATACCCGTGCCGGCGCGGAGATCGGCGTTGCCTCCACCAAGGCATTCACCACCCAACTGGTCGCGCTGTTCATCCTCGCTGCCACACTCGCGAAGCAGCGCGGCCTGCTCGAGTTGCCACAGGAACACGCGATGCTGGAAGCCCTGCGCCAGATTCCGGGCAGTGTGCAGCACGCGCTCAACCTCGAACCGCAGATACGCAACTGGGCCAAGGCGTTTTCCACCAAGCACCACGCGCTGTTCCTCGGGCGCGGCATCCACTACCCGATCGCGCTCGAAGGCGCGTTGAAACTCAAGGAGATTTCCTACATCCACGCCGAAGCCTACCCCGCAGGCGAACTCAAACACGGCCCGCTGGCGCTGGTGGACAAGGACATGCCGGTGGTGGTGATCGCGCCCAACGACAGCCTGCTGGAAAAAGTGAAATCCAACATGCAGGAAGTGCGCGCACGCGGCGGACAGGTGTATGTCTTCGCCGACCTTGACAGCCACTTCGGCGAAAGCGAAGGCGTGCATGTCATCCGCACCCCGCGCCATGTCGGCCTGCTGTCACCGATACTGCACTCCATCCCGGTGCAACTATTGGCCTACCACGCCGCCCTGCTCAAGGGCACGGATGTCGACAAGCCGCGCAATCTTGCTAAATCAGTTACGGTTGAGTAACTGATTTAGCGCGCGGCTTGCGGCGTAGACACAAGCCTGCTTTCAAAAGTCAAATGGACTCCATCTACAGTCAGTATCAAAAGTTATTAGTGATCTGACCACGATTATTGCTGGAATTGGGGACTTTATGAAAGATGCGGTTATCGTTTTTTCAAGGAATGGTCTTTTCACCACCACCGTCACGGCTCGTGATATTAATAGTCATGAGCAAGCACGGAAGTTATGGCCTCTAGTTACCCCATCAATACCGCGCCAGTTAGTGACTTGGGTAAAACCCACCTTTATTCAGAAGAAACTCAAGCGGCGCTCACATTTCAGGACATTACCCGGCACGAAAAGCCTAAGCGTTACACAGATTTTCGAGCAAGAAGAGGCTTCTCGTCGCAAAGGTGTATGTGAAAGTCCTGAACACGCAGCAGCAAAGTACATGGTCGCTAATGCACTCAAGCAACGCCTACAAAAGAGAATTGCCATGCCGTGGCACTTCAAAGACCCAGATAGCTCCCAATATCATCTCGCAGGGAATCTGCTTCTTGGAGCTGAAGCTGTTCATACCGAAGAGACAGTCAAGACATCTTTCGGCTGCAACTACCGGCTAGACATTGCTATTGTTTCAAAACCGATCAACAAAGAGCCTATTCTCTTGGGCGGGGTCGAAATCGAGTGGGAGCACCAGTTTGATGGCCGAAAGGCACTCATTGGTAAGTCCCAAGCATTTCCCCTGATATCTATCGACATATCGGGAATGACCCTAGAGGATATTACTCCCGAATGGGCTGATGCCGCACTGACTGCCACAGCGTACTCCAGTGATACAGGCCAACGCAAAACTGAGCTTCCCCCGATAAATAGTCTTCCAAGGGCGACGTAAAATTAACGTTACTTTTGGAGGAAGCAGATGAAGAGAATACCGAAGCAGGAATACACCGCCGAGTTCAGGGAGTTGGCGATCAAGCGAGTCAAAGATG
>JBGSMU010000174.1:0-7207 GCA_041739955.1 Gallionella sp.
CATCTTTGACTCGCTTGATCGCCAACTCCCTGAACTCGGCGGTGTATTCCTGCTTCGGTATTCTCTTCATCTGCTTCCTCCAAAAGTAACGTTAATTTTACGTCGCCCTTGGAAGACTATTTATCGGGGGAAGCTCACTGATACTGATACTAGTGTGTTGTTTTGATATTCAGCATAACTCAACTTTTGCATGCCTTTAAGTTGATAACTCATTAACCCATCCAGAGAGCATTGCCGTCGCGAAAATAGTCAAAGAATATCTTTCCAAGAAGATTGAGTTCTGGCGATCCAATCGCTTAACGCCTTTAACTTGCCTTCCACCCTTACTATAAAGACTTGTTAAAGGTAGAGGCTATATCAATTAAAGAAACTTGACAGCGATTTTTCCAATCTAGATACAGTTCATAATCTTCTTGATAGAATTCGTTAATATTATTTAACAATTCTTCAGGAACTTCTTCCTTGGTTAATTTCCCAGGGCTCCTGTTCTTACTTGGCAATTCAACATCTACGCCAAGGATACTTGAGACTATCGGAAATAACCTGCCCAAATCATCTTGGGGTAAAACCGCGTCAAAATCAAAAGCCCCATTGTCAGTGAGAAACTTCGATTTCTGATTGATTTTTTTTACCCAGTCATTTCCGCCCCAAAATTTTTCAAAAGTCAGATCATCTGGAAGAGTACTTTCAATTTTCAAATTCCCCACACGATAGTTAAACCAGCTCAAAATCCATTCGCATGGTTCCCGAACTACGCCAAATTTAAAAAAAGTATCCGCAGAATAAGCGGGTTGGTCAAAGAGAAAAGAATATTCCTTCCTCGCTTCACTCCATGAAATATGCTTTCGTTGCGGAGAACCAACCCGATTTATTTCTGCATATGGCGTCAGCACGGCTTCGATACTTGTGGAAGCAGTCTTCGAATTCGCAATGAAAACAAATCTTTTTTGTACTCCAATCAGCATTTCATAGCCCCCATTAATGAATATTCGAAATATATTCGAGCATATACCTGTCTATATACTCGGATTCACGTTGAAGTCGGTCGTCTCACCGTTAAACCTCTCAGATAAGCCTTCTTTGAAAAACCCCCCCTTGCCTTCAAGCAACATTGCCGCATAGCGTCGATATTCGGCGGCATTATTGTAATGTTGACCCCGGCGTATTTCAGCCTCGATCTTTTCCTTGAATCCGGCGTGATACTTGAAGTGAGCAAACCAGCTTGCTCGTCCCGAAACCTTAAGATTTGAAGCGTAATGTACACCTTGGGAAAGTCTCACCCATGGGTTGTATCGAAACAATGCATACTTCTGGGATACAAAATCGTGGGGCACAGCATTGGGGACAATACGATGGCGCAGGTGGCTGCTATAGCTCGATGAGTTTGAAAACCAGCCACTCCCCAGACGCCAGGGTGTGACCACGGGCTTGTCGAACCATGATGCTACGTCGAAAGGACTGTGCTGACTAAAATCCGCTTCGCTCAAGTCCCCCGCAGGATACATATCCACCATGATCGTGCAAGCCGCATCACAATCATCTGTCTCAATTTCCGCAATATAACTGGCGAGTGATTGAGTATCCGAATCCTTAAATACCAGAAGCTCGTCTGCATCTGCCAATAACACCCATTTACCCATGCACAAATTGCCCAGTACAGCCTGTTGCCAGGCAACACCGTAATGCGAGTATTTATACTCTGTATCTGCTGAATACAAAATCACATCGGGCTGCCCAAACAAGTACTCACGCGTCCCGTCGTCTGAGCAATTATCCACAAACACAAAACATTTCACGCCCAGAGCGCGGTAGTGCGATAAGAAGTGCGGCAACAGAATCATTTCATTGCGCACAACACAGATCACCATCAAGCCATGTTCCAGCAATACCGTTGCGGCCGATGTATCTGTTACCAACTCAAGCTGATTTTTGTTGAGTTTGATATCGGGAGACCAACATGTTGGCCAGAGCTTCTTCGGCCAGAGTTCCTTGCTGCCAGATTTGGCACGGGTCGGAGCAAGGTCAAGGTGATTGTCCAAATGCACCATTTTGGTTGGTGTGGACAAGCATGGGTAAAAAGTGTTCTCCCACATACCGACCGGCATAGCCTCGCCAAACGTGCGGCGACGCTGGTACGAATCATAATCTTCGTTGGATGGTGTGATGAGGTTCATGGCAAGCAGATCTCCGATCAACTTGTCTTCCATGAAAGAACTGGCTTTCAGCCGCGCACCCTGCGGGGTTTTTTCTGTATTCAGTAGCTGTTGCATGGCCAAACGTGAAAGCGTGTATCCGCCCCCGCCATCCGCGTAGATAGAAGGTTCCGGCGACTTGTCTATCGTCTTTCGGCCATGATCCGTATGGGATTTTGGCTGATGCCATGCACGATCCATTGTGCCGATACTGCGCCGGAGAACACGGCCATAGTAAAAATGCTTGCGGTAACTCAGGGTGTCAAAGAAACGTGCCACATCAAGATAGCAGTCATCGTCTATCTTGAGCACGTATTGTGCGTCGGTATTGTTGTATACCCAGTCGAACAGTTTGAGGCTTTTTTTCGGCAGGTCTTCATACTTATCCGAAACATCCAGTGCCAGCACATCACCCGTGATGGAATCATCGCCATCGCCGACGAGTACCAGATAGGGTATTCCGCGAGCCTTGAGATCTTTGATCCAGGTTTCCCTTATAGAGCTGACCCTGGTTTCGAGATATTTTCGGCACGAATAAATCACCACCAGAGTGTCCTGTGGCCACCCTCTTGCCTTCAGTGAAAGTTGCTTGTTCGTGGGCAAGTCAAATAGGTCGTCCATGCGTTCTCCGAACTTGGCGCGTATCTGGCTACGGCAGTCGGCAAGAAAGCTTTTCAGTAGGGGATTACTTTTTCCACATTCATCATTCAATCTGGCAAGCCCGGAAAGCACCGGTGCAGGTAAAAACCAATCGGATTTGGTTTCGTCGATAGCTCTTTGTAAGGTCCATAGTAGTCGCGTGAGCAGCGATGAACATTCCAGGTTGTGAGCAAAAGCAACCGCATAGGCACTGGCGAGTAAGTCGAAAGTAAGAAATCCGCCTTGGATATTAGCCAGTGGGATAGCTCGCTGTTCTAACAGGTCGGAGGCATGCTCAATTTTCCCGTGGTCTGAGGTCTCGATACTCAACAGGTTAAACAAAGCGGCACTGGCATTTTCCTGCAGATGCCAAACCACGCTTTTGTCCTGATCGCTCAGGTTGCGCAGTGTCTCCCGTAAAATCTCTGGCGTTGTTTCAGGAAACACATCGAGCAAGTTATTTTCTGTTGGTAGCGGAAAAGCCGCTATGCGAAGCGCCTCTGAGGGGTCCGTAGCAAGCAGTTTTGCCAACAAGGCTTTTGCGCGTGTGGGCAATGAAGAATTCACTTTGGGCATGATAGTGGCGCAAACTTCGCGCAACATAATCATCGCCTCGGGATTGTTTTTAGCGCGGTAGTAGGCGAGCGGTTCAGCAAGTTCCTCCAGCCAATCGGTAATCGAAGTGCGCGGCCCGAGAAGTGCCCGGTGCAGTTTTTTGAAATGTGTGTGACTGCGCGCAAGCTCGCTATCAAGGCTGTACAACTTTTGGCTTTCGGCGCGATCCCAGAAAGCGGGATTCAGGCCGTAAATACGTTGTGCGGCAATAACCACGTCACGGCGATGATAGTCAGTATAGCGATTAATATCCATCAGCATCTGTAGCATGCTGTCAATCAGACACTGATCATGGAGTCGCGAAAACCACTCGCCCCTGAAAACATCCAGAAAAAATATGACCGCATACCGAAATTTCTCTGCCGCAGTACTCTCAACCTTCCCGTCGGCTTCCATAGCCTGCAAATGCTGGACGGAGAAACGGATACATTCGGTGTTGAGCCAACCACTGTCAAGTTTTTTAGCTGCGCCATAAATCACATCTGTCGCCCGGCTGACTTGCCCATCGCAAATCAAGGCAGGTATGGACAGCGTCATCTCCCACAAATTATCAACGTTGCCAAGCCTTTGCATATGACTGAATTCGATCAGTTCGCGCATCTTCAAAAATTCACCGGTGCTGCAGAGAATTGGAATAACTGAAAACAGGAATCGCTCACGGACCTCTCCCTGCAAACGCAACTCTTGTATGGTCTTCTTGACCAAATCAAAAATGGAGGGGCTTGAATCCGATATTCGCTCGTTCAATGTTCGTAGCGCTCTCCACAGCAACAGGGTAGTCATACTTTCTATCGTATTGGCATCTCTCGGTGATTTCGAGTCATTCGAATTGGTATCACTTGCCAAGATGAAATCTTCCAGCTTCATTCGCACTGTGAAATCACGTATGAAATCCACATCCTTCTCAAGTAACTTGGGCAGAAAATCGCCATAACGGAGATGCTCTAATGTAACCAAGGTTAGGTACTGCTTCTCCTGGGAGTCTTCCATATTGATGATGGACGCTATCCACTTGAGAACAGTTGCGCGAGTCAGGCTCAGCGGCTCTGTGGTAAACGTTTCACCATTCCTCAAGATTTCGATTTTCACCTCATCATCAGGGATACCCTCCCAAATATAGCCGGGCAGCTCTATTGAAAACCCCAAGTTGGGATCGCTTATCCCTAGTGCATCCATTACATCCTGTCTGGGTTGCCGGGTAATGTTGCATTCAACAATTACACCATTGATGAGTATCTGTAAATTGGTTGGCTTATCGTCTTCGTTAATCGCCCAACCCACCAAGGTGAAATTATCCGCCCGTTCGAAATAACCCTTCTTTTGCGATGATTTGACTGCAGATTTTTCTTCTTTTGTCAGATTCGAGCCGACATCATTAACTGCTTCAATTTCATAATGGACTGCGGTTGCATGTTGGCGCATAAAATGCGCATCTGATAAATTCAGCAAAGGCAACAGGTTTCCATGCCGAACATGTTCTAAAGCCAGATGCAGAAAATATTGCTTTTCAGGGCACTCATTCATCCTGATGATGTCCGCCACCCAGCCGGTGGCCGTAGCAGTATTTAAAGTTATCGGCTCTGGTGTGACCGGTATGCCATCACCAAGCAGCTCAAATGAATAGCCCGATACCGCCAGTCTTTTCCATACACTGGCAGGCAATTCCATTTCAAAACCCACATTAGGGTTTGTAATGCCGCATACATCCGCCGCATCCTGGCGATGTAGCCTGACGGTATTGCTCTCTATAACTTCGTTACCGACACGAATCTGCAGGGACTTAACAGCGTCACCATCAGCAACAGCCCAGCCAACCAGAATGAATTTATCCATTCGGTCAACATTTCCCCGAAGTAGGGGTGGCGATCCAATAGATTCAGTTTGATCAACAGTCGGCTGGTCACTAACCAAAAATGTGGCAACATCGTTTGGCTTGTTCTCTGGCAAACCTCCATCAGACTGGGGCTTGACCGATGTGTCTTCTGGTGTCTTATGATCTGGATTTTTCATTTTCGGCTCGTCTCACTTTTGCGGTACTGGATAAATAAGTCATTGATGAGTTGCGGTTGGTTTGCGATATTGAGAGGCATGATGCCTCTTGTTTCGTTAAGGTCACGCAATCGGCTCGCAATGGCGCCAATATCGAATGTGAATACCGGGATTCCACAATTTAATGCAAGTGTTAGCGTGTAGCTATAGGTTTCTGGCCAGGTTGACGGGAGCCACACAACATGCGGGGTAAGCTTACGCAGTAACTCAATTCCTTCATTTTCCATATATCGCCCCGTCGTCTGCACCCCCGCATCCTTGAGTAATTTATCGTTAAGGCTGAAGCCCATTACAATAAACTCGAGCGGAAGCTTACGCTTTTTTGCGTCTTGGGCGCAGGCACGAATTACGTCAAAACCCTTGATCTTGCTAATTGCGCCAATGATGACAATGCGCATTTTCTCATTATTATTCAATGGTAAATGCTGGAGATTTATGTTTTTTGAATCAATATTCTCATGCGGAGATACCGTAAAAGTGACATCCGGAAAATACCGTCTCAAACGCTCCGAAACATCCTTGTCTGGCACCATAATACTTTCGGCTTTGCGCAGAAGCTTGCCGCGCATGGCACGCCAATCACCAATATCCACCAACCCGTAATCTGAGCCACGCTCTTTCAGACATTTGTTACAACCTGCATCATCCGGCTCCCCGCAGTAATACCCATTTTGATCGGCAAGGTTGATGCGAGGGCAGATCGTCTTGTAATCATGAACGTTGACTTCAATATCGCCCCCCAGTTTATCGGCAAGTGTGGATATATATTCAGGGGCATTGAACGAAAAGTCCGCGAGACTGTGGACATGTATCTGACTGATGCGCAAGTCCTTAAGCAAATTAGCGATGTGATCCGTGTCTGCCAAGGGCAAGGGGGGGCAATTGACTATTGCCTTAATCGAAGGATGGGACAAATTTACGTGGGATGGACGCATGTTTTTGGGACGCATAAAAAAGACTCCATAGCCGTCCTTTTCCAGTAACTGCATATCCTCTATCACGTGCCGCTCGACACCGCCGCCACGGTTGTGACTGACGATCAGAATATTTTTGTTGCGTGACATACATGTCATGCGCGCCCAATCCAATCGGCAGCGCGCTTCCTGCAGCGGGTTACGGTCCACAAAGCGCTGCACATCCCGCTGGTAATCCGGATAACGAAAATTGACAACTTTGAGCGCAGCTTCCACCCGTTCGCCCCGTTCCCCTTGAAAAGAAGCGGAACCCCAGTGGCGGACAAAAATATCCGCTGCGATAACATTACGCCAGCCTTGTTTAATCGCCCGTTGACAAAAATCGTTCTCCTCGCCGTAGCCTTTGCCAAATGCTTCTTCATCAAAGATACCGACTGCTGCTAGACATGCCCTCTTGATATACATACAGAAACCGACTGCAGTAGGTGTTTCCACCTCGACGCCCGCATTGACTGAGGCCGTCAAGCTATCGAGCTCCTCATAATTCAACTCCAATGGGTAAGGGTTGTCGTGCAGGAAACGCGGGTAGCTGCAAATGGTTGCGTTATTGGATAGGGGTGTCACCGTTCCGGTATGTGCGTTTCGATTTGCCGTCCAAACCAGTCGATCCAGCCAGTCGTTATAGACTTCCGCGTCTGAATTAAGTAACACGATATTTCGCTCGGGGTGCAAAGCCATACCCCGATTAACCGTTTTGACAAAACCTAAATTCTGTTCGTTTGATCTTAAAGTAAACAG